>JACRPT010000117.1:7229-21012 GCA_016223045.1 Candidatus Eiseniibacteriota bacterium | reverse complement strand
CCTGCCGTTCGGCGGCACGCGCGGCACCGGCAACGGGCACCGCGAGGCGGGGCACACCATGCTCGACCCGTTCACCGAGTGGAAGAGCGTCTACGTGGACTTCAGCGGCCATCTGCAGCGGGCGCAGATCGACAACAACTAGCACGGCGTCGAGCGGGCCGCTGGCGGATCACACGCGGCCTGCGGGAAGGAAGCGCATGAATCTCCACGAGTACCAGGCGAAGGAGCTGTTCGCGCGCTACGGGCTGCCCGTGCTCCCGGGGCAGGTGGCGCAGACCCCCGAGGAGGCGCGCGACATCGCCGCGGCGCTCGGCGGCACGGTGGTCATCAAGGCGCAGGTGCTGGTGGGCGGGCGCGGCAAGGCGGGCGGCGTCAAGCTCGCCCACGGCCCGGACGAGGCGTACGACCGCGCGCGCGACATCCTGGCGCTCACCATCAAGGGCCTGCCGGTGCGCAAGGTGCTGGTGGCGCGGGCAGCCGAGATCGCGCGCGAGCTCTACCTGGCCATCCTGCTCGACCGCAGCCGCAAGCTTCCGCTCATCATGCTCTCGGCCGCGGGCGGGGTGGACATCGAGGAGGTGGCCCGCACCGCGCCGCACCGGATCGTGAGGCGGCACATCCCGCTCGAGGGCCTCAGGCCCTACCAGGCGCGCGCGCTGCTCAAGCCCCTGTTCCGTGAGGGTTCGCAGCTGACGCAGGCCGCCGACATCCTGATGAAGCTGTGGCGGGCCTACAGCGAGGGCGACTGCTCGCTCGCCGAGATCAACCCGCTCGCCGTCACGCCCGAGGGCAAGGTGCTCGCACTCGATGCCAAGGTCATCCTCGACGACAACGCGGACGTCCGGCACCGCGAGTGGGAGATCTGGCGCGACCCCGACGAGGAGACGCTCGGCCAGCGGGTGGCGCGCGAGAAGGGGCTCTCCTACGTCAAGCTCGACGGCGACATCGGCTGCGTGGTGAACGGCGCCGGGCTGGCGATGGCCACCATGGACCTGATCAAGCACTACGGCGGCGAACCCGCGAACTTCCTGGACATCGGCGGCTCGTCGAACCCCGAGAAGGTGACGGCGGCGCTCCGCATCATCACCGGCGAGTCCCGGGTGCGGGCGATCCTGTTCAACATCTTCGGCGGGATCACGCGGTGCGACGACGTGGCGAACGGCATCGTGCAGTCGCTGAAGCAGTCACCCCTGCCGATCCCGCTCGTGATCCGGCTCACCGGCACCAACGAGGAGCAGGCGCGGAAGATCCTCTCCGAGAACGGGCTGTCGGCCACCACCAGCATGGACGAGGGCGTGCGCGCGGTGATCGCGAAGGCGCAGGAGGTGACGGCGTGAGCATCTTCATCGACAAGAGCACGCGCCTGGTCGTGCAGGGCATCACCGGGCGCGACGGCGCGTTCCACACCGGGCAGATGGTCGCCTACGGGACGAAGGTGGTGGCGGGTGTGACCCCGGGCAAGGGCGGCGAGAAGCTGCAGGGCGTGCCGGTGTTCGACGGCGTGGCCGAGGCGGTGGCCGCCACCCGGGCGAACGCCTCGGTGATCTACGTGCCCGCGGTCTTCGCGGCCGACGCGATCTTCGAGGCCGCCGACGCCGGCGTGGGCCTGATCGTCTGCATCACCGAGGGGCTGCCGGTGCGCGACACGCTGGCCGCCTACCACCACGTCGCCGCGCTGCGGTCCCGCAACGGCACGGGCCGGCCGCGCCTGGTGGGACCGAACTGCCCGGGCCTCATCAGCCCCGGGCTGTCGAAGGTGGGCATCCTGCCCGGCCACATCTGCAAGCCCGGCCCGGTGGGCGTGGTGTCGCGCAGCGGCACGCTCACCTACGAGGTGGTGCAGCAGCTCACCCACGCCGGGCTCGGCCAGAGCACCTGCCTCGGCATCGGCGGCGATCCGGTGATCGGGACCAACTTCATCGACGCGCTCGAGGCCTTCGCGGCCGACCCGCGCACCGAGGGCATCGTCCTGATCGGCGAGATCGGCGGCAGCGACGAGGAGGAAGCCGCGCAGTTCATCAAGCGCCACGTGCGCAAGCCCGTGGTGGCGTTCATCGCCGGCCAGACCGCCCCGCCGGGGAAGCGCATGGGCCACGCCGGCGCGATCATCTCGGGCGGCACCGGGACCGCGGCGGAGAAGATGGCGGCCTTCGAGGCCGTGGGCGTGCCGGTGGCGAACATCCCCTCGGAGATCCCGAGCCTGATGGCGGAGGCGATGGGGCGCCGACGGCCGCGTTCCAACCGCGCGGCCGCGGGCAAGGCGCGGCGCGCCCGGGCCGCCTCCCGCCCGCGCCCGGCCGCCCGCGACCGGGCCCGGCCGGCGGCGAAACGTGCGCGCGCACGGGCGCGCAAGCCGGCCCGGCGCGCGGTGGCCCGGGCGGCGGGCGGGCGCGGACGGCGGTAGCGACAGCGGAGAGGACCTTTCACGGGCCCGCGGGCCCAACCCCAAGGAGAAGACGTTGGCACTGGAACGCACCCTGTTCATCGTCAAGCCCGACGCCGTCCGCCGGAACCTGATCGGCCGCATCCTGGCCAGCGTCGAAGAGCGGGGCTTCCGCGTCGCCGAGGCGCGGCTCGCCCGGCTCACCCGCGAGGAGGCCCAGACGTTCTACGCCGAGCACCAGGGCAAGCCGTTCTTCACCGACCTGGTCGAGTACATGACCTCGGGTGCCGTGATGCTGACCTGCCTCGAGGCCGAGAACGCGGTGGCCGGCCTGCGGGAGGCGGTGGGGGCCACCGACCCCGCCCAGTCCGCGCCGGGCACGCTCCGGAAGCTGTTCGGGGAGAGCAAGCAGATGAACTCGGTGCACGCCTCGGACAGCCAGGCCAGCGCCGAGCGCGAGGTCAAGTTCTTCTTCGGCCTGGCCGCGCTGTCGCGCTGAGAGCCGCCACGGCCGGCCCTCACGGGCCTGGCGAGGGCGTCCAAGTCCCTCGGGGAGAGGCGGCTAGACGCGGTTCGGGGGGCTGTGCTAACGTGCGCCCGCCACGGGTCCCGCCTCGGCGGGCTCATTTTGTATGTCCAGCTTTGTCATAGACCTCGGCTCGCTCCGGCCCGGGCTCACCCGGGTCGAGCTTGAGGCCGGGCCCAGGGATCTGGACCTGCCGGAGACGGAGTGGACCGGTCGGGTCCGGGGTGTGCTCGATGTCGAGAGGACCGGTGAGCGCCTGACGCTCCGCGGCACCCTCTCGGCCCAGGCGCGGGTCGAGTGCGTGCGCTGCCTGGTGGCCTACGATCTGCCCGTGGAGGCCCGGCTCGAGCTCTTCGCGGAGCGGGCGGGCACCGGGCGCCGGACGGAGGAAGAGGCGCTCGAGCGCGACGATTACATGAAGTTCCATGACGGGCGGAAGCTCGACCTGCGCGAGGACGCGCGCGAGACGCTGCTGCTCGAGCTCCCGATGATCCCCCGCTGCCGCGAGGGATGCCGGGGGCTGTGCCCCAGATGCGGCGCGGATCTCAACCAGGGACCCTGCGGGTGCCCGGAGAGTTGAGCGGCGCGGCGCGCCCGGCATAACCAGGAGGATCGAAGGCATGGCGGTACCCAAGCGGAGGCACTCCAGCACCCGCGGCAAGAAGCGCCGCACCCACTGGAAGCTCAGGCGCCCCGGGCTCAACGTCTGCAGCCACTGCAGCAGTCCCAAGCAGCCGCATCACATCTGCCCGAACTGCGGCTACTACGACGGCGAAGAGATCGTCCCGCCGCGCGACGAGTAGGGAGCACCGGGACCCGCACGATGGCTTCGGTCCCGCACATCGGGATTGACGCGATGGGAGGGGACCACGGCCCCACCGCGGTAGCGGAGGGGGCGGTCCTCGCCTTCCGCGAGATGCCCGGGCGCTTCCGCCTCACCCTGGTGGGCGACGAGCGGGAGATCCGTGCGGCGCTGCGCCGCGCCCACGCCCACGAGCTTCCGATCGAGGTGGTCCACGCGGCCGAGCGGATCGAGATGTCCGAGAAGGCCGCGGCCGCGGCGCGCAAGAAGAGCGGCTCGTCGCTCGGCGTCCTCACGCAGTTGCACAAGGAGGGCAAGGTGGACGCCCTGTTCAGCGCCGGCAACACGGGCGCGGTGGTGGCGACCGCCCTGCTGGGCCTCGGTCGCCTCGAAGCGGTGTCGCGCCCCGCGCTCGCCGCATTCATGCCGAACCCGGGCGGCGGCACGGTGGTGCTCGACGTCGGCGCCAACTCCGAGTGCAAGGCGCCGTGGTTGGTCCAGTTCGCCCACATGGGATCGGTCTACGCGCGTTACCTGCTGGGACGCGAGGAGCCGCGCGTGGGGCTGCTCTCGATCGGCGAGGAGGAGACCAAGGGCAACGCCCTGACGCTCGAGGCGCTGGCCCTGCTGCGCCGGGCCCAGCACCTCAACTTCATCGGCAACGTCGAGGGGCGCGACGTCTTCAAGGGCAGCTGCGACGTCGTGGTGACCGACGGTTTCACCGGCAACGTGGTGCTGAAGACCGCGGAGAGCGTGGTCACGCTGCTCACGCACATGGCCAAGCAGGAGCTGAAGCGCGACCTGCTGGCGCGCATCGGCGCGCCGTTCATGCTCCCGGGGATCCGCCGGCTCAAGGCGGAGATCGACTGGGAGGAGTACGGGGCCGCGCCGCTGCTGGGGGTGAACGGCGTGTGCTTCATCGGCCATGGCGCCTCGAAGGCGCGCGCCATCCGCAGCGCCATTCGCACGATGAGCCGGTTCGTCGAGCAGCGCGTCAACCAGCACATCCGCGAGGAGATCGAGGCGGACCATGACACGGCGGCCTGACCTCGTGCGCGGCGCCACCATCGTCGGCACCGGCATGTACGTGCCCGACCGCGTGCTCACGAACGCGGACCTCGAGCGCATGGTGGACACCTCCGACGAGTGGATCCGCGAACGCACCGGGATCCGCGAACGCCACATCGCCGCGCCGGGGCAGGCCTCCTCGGACCTGGCGCTGATCGCCGCCCGGCGCGCGCTGGCCATGGCCGGGCTCGGGCCCGAGGATGTGGATCAGATCGTGGTCGCCACCACCACGCCGGACCGGGTCCTGCCTTCCTGCGCGTGCACCGTCCAGGCCAAGCTGGGTGCGAAGAACGCGGCCGCCTTCGATGTGCTCGCCGCCTGCACCGGGTTCATCTACGCGCTGGGCATCGCGCGCGGCGCGATCAGCACCGGGATCGCCGAGACCGTGCTGGTGGTCGGGGTCGAGGCGCTGTCGCGCATCGTGGACTACACCGACCGCAACACCTGCGTGCTGTTCGGCGACGGCGCCGGGGCCGCGGTGGTGCGGCCGTGCGCAGCGGGGGAGGGCATCCTGGCGGTGACGCTGCACAGCGACGGCGTGCTGGGCGACCTGCTCGAGGTGCCGGCCGGGGGCTCGCTCCAGCCGACCTCCCGTGAGACGGTGGAGCAGCGCAGCCACTTCATCAAGATGCGCGGCCGCGAGCTGTTCAAGGTCGCGGTGCGCGGCATGGAGGAGAGCCTGCGCGCGGCGCTCGACATCGCCGGGCTCGCCCCCGCGGACCTGGACCTGATCATCCCGCACCAGGCCAACCAGCGCATCATCGACGCCACCCGCGAGCGGCTCGGCGTGCCGGCCGAGAAGGTCATCCTCAACATCGACCGCTTCGGCAACACCTCGTCGGCCTCGATCCCCATCAGCCTCGATGAGGTGGTGCGCGCCGGGCGGCTCGGGCCCGGCGACAACGTGGGCTTCGTCGCCTTCGGCGGCGGCGCCACCTGGGGCGCGACCGTGTCGCGCTGGACCATGCCGGCGCCGCTGACCGACGGCGTGGCACAGGCGGTCACGGCGGCCCGCGGAGCCGGGTCTTGAAGCTGGCGTTCCTGTTCCCCGGCCAGGGCGCCCAGGCGGTCGGCATGGGCCGCGCGCTGGCCGAGGCCTTCCCCGAGGCGCGCGCGGTCTACGATGAGGCCGACGCGACGCTGGGCTTCCCGCTCTCGCGCCTGTGCTGGGAGGGGCCGGAAGCGGAGCTGCGCCAGACCGTGAACACCCAGCCCGCCCTGCTCACGCACAGCGTCGCGGCGCTGCGGCTGGTGGAGAAGGCCGGGATCGCGCCGCAGTGGACCGCGGGGCACAGTCTGGGCGAGTATTCCGCCTGCGTGGCTGCCGGCGCGCTCGAGTTCCGCGACGCGCTCCCGCTGGTGCGGCGCCGTGGCCAGCTCATGGACGAGGCCGGCAGGGAACGGCCCGGCACGATGGCGGCCTTGCTCGGTGTGGAAGCGGAGGCAGCCCGGCTGATCTGCGACCGCGCGCGCGACCTCGGGGTCGTCGTGCCCGCGAACTTCAACGCCCCGGGGCAGGTGGTCATCTCCGGGGAGCGAAAGGCGGTCGAGGGCGCGTGCCGCTTCGCCGAGGCGTTCGGCGCGAAGCGCGTCGTGATGCTCGAGGTGAGCGGCGCGTTCCATTCGCCGCTCATGGAGTCGGCTTCGAAGGCGCTGGCCGTCGAGCTCGACCGGGCCGCGATCCACGACGCGCGCTGCCCGGTGATCGCGAACGCGACCGCGGAACCGGCGCAGCGGGCCGCGGACATCCGCGCCGCGCTCAAGCGGCAGGTGCTGGGCGCCGTGCTCTGGGAGGACTCGATGCGCCGTCTGCTCGAGCTGGGCGCCGAAGGGTTCGTCGAGATCGGCACCGGCCGCGTGCTGCGCGGACTGCTGCGGAGCATCGCCAGGGGCGCGGGCTCGTGGAACATCGAGGATCCCCAGACGCTCGGCACCGCGCTCGGCGAGCTGGGCGTGCAGCGACTGCCGGCGAGGAGTGCCTGACATGGAGCAGACGGCGGGGATGGCGGCGGCGCGCGACACCGAGCTCGCGGGGCAGGTGGCGTTCGTCACCGGCGGCGCGACCGGCATCGGCCTGGCGGTCGCCGAAGCGCTGGGCGCCCGCGGCGCGCGCGTGGCGATCTTCAACCGCAACCAGGAGCGCGCGGCCGCCGCGGTGGAGGAGCTCGAGGGCAGGGGCCTCGAGGTCCGCGCCTTCGCGGCCGACGTGGCGAGCACCGAGTCGGTCGAGGCCGCGTTCCAGCAGGCGCTGCAGGCCCTCGGGCGCGTGGACGTGCTGGTCAACAACGCCGGGCTCACGCGCGACGGGATCTTCGTGCGCATGAGCGACGCGCAGTGGGACGAGGTGCTGGACACCAACCTCAAGGGTGCCTTCCGCTGCTGCCGGGCGGTGGCGCGCCCCATGATGAAGGCGCGCTACGGGCGGATCGTGAACGTCTCGTCCGTGGTGGGCCTGATGGGCAACGCGGGCCAGGCGAACTACGCCGCGTCCAAGGCGGGGCTGCTCGGCTTCACCCGCTCGCTGGCGCGCGAGCTGGCCGCGCGAGCGATCACGGTGAACGCCGTGTGTCCCGGCTTCATCGAGACCGAGATGACCGCGAATCTGCCGGAAGCGGCGCGGAGCGATCTCATGAGCCGCATCCCGCTCGGCCGTCTGGGACGGCCGCAGGAGGTGGCCGAGGTCGTGGCGTTCCTCGCCTCGCCGCGCGCCGGCTACGTCACCGGCCAGACCTGGGCGGTGGACGGCGGCATGGTGATGTGAACCACGGGACGGGGTTTCCCCCCACCACAACAGGAGGTGAAGCAGTGGCCACGTTCAACGAGGACAAGGTTAAGGAGATCGTCGCCAAGGAGCTCGAAGTGGACGTCAAGCAGCTCACGCCCGAGGCCAAGTTCATCGAGGACCTGGGTGCCGACTCGCTCGACATCGTGGAGCTGGTGATGGCGCTGGAGGAGGAGTTCGGCCTCGACATCCCCGACGAGGACGCCGACAAGCTCAAGACCGTCGGGGACGCGATGAACTACCTCAAGTCGCACGCCACGGCGCAGTAGGTGAAGCCCCCGGGCTCGATCCCGACCCGCGACCCGCGCCGGGGCACCCGCGCGCCGGCGCTGCTCTGGGCATCCCCGAGGGTGCCCGGCCTCGCCCGCGACGTGCGGGGTCCGGACGCGCGCGGACCGGGCGCCGCGGGCAGGAGAAGGACGCGACATGGCTGAGAATCGTCTCCGGGTGTTCGTGACCGGCACGGGCGTGGTCTCGCCCATCGGCAACGACACCGAGGAGTTCTGGTCCAACCTCGTCGCCGGGAAGTCCGGCGCCGGACCCATCACGCGGTTCGACGCCACGGGCTACGGCACGCGCTTCGCCTGCGAGGTGAAGGGCTTCACCACCGAAGGGGTGGTGGACCGCAAGGACGCGAAGCGGATGGACCGCTTCGTGCACTACGCGGTCGTGGCCTGCGACGAGGCGATGAAGCGTGCCGGGATCGATCCCGAGAAGCTCGACCGCGACCGCTTCGGCGTCGTGCTCGGCTCCGGGATCGGCGGCATGGAGACTTTCGAGACCCAGCACACGGCCCTGCTGCAGCGCGGGCAGGACCGCGTCAGCCCGTTCTTCATCCCGATGATGATCTCCGACATGGCGGCGGGGCAGGTCTCGATCCTGTACGGACTCCGGGGCCCCAACTTCGGCACGGTCTCGGCGTGCGCCTCGGGCGCACATGCGATCGGCGAGGCTCTCCGCCTGCTGCGCGCCGGTGACGCCGACGTCATGCTCGCGGGTGGCTCGGAGGCCACCATCACGCCCATGGCCCTCGCGGGTTTCAGCAACGCGCGTGCCCTCTCCACCCGGAACGACGACCCCCCGCGAGCCAGCCGCCCCTTCGACAGGGATCGCGACGGCTTCGTGATGGGCGAGGGCTCCGGAGTGCTCCTGCTCGAGACCGAGGAGCATGCCCGGCGCCGCGGCGCACCACTCCTGTGCGAACTCTGCGGCTACGGAGCCTCGGCGGATGCGTTCCACCTGACCGCCCCCGCCGAGGACGGCAACGGCGCGGCGCGCGCGATGCGGCGCGCGCTGGACGACGCCGGCATCGCGCTCGAGCACGTGCAGTACATCAACGCCCACGGCACCTCCACACCCACCGGAGACCAGGTGGAGGTGGTGGCCGTGAAGAGCGTCTTCGGCGCGCAGGCGTCGCGCCTGATGATGAGCTCGACCAAGTCCATGACCGGGCACCTGCTGGGTGCGGCCGGCGGACTCGAAGCGGTGGTCACCGCCCTGACTCTCTTGCGCGGGGTTGTCCCACCCACGATCAACCTGGAAAACCCGGATCCTCAATGCGACCTCGATTTCGTACCAAGTCAGGCCCGGACGCAGCGCGTCAGGGCCGCCCTCTCGAACTCGTTCGGGTTCGGGGGACACAACGCAACCCTGGCCATGAGGGCCGTGACGTAAAGGGACGCCGCCGCCGCGGGGGCCGCGGCCGCGGCTCGCGCCGCACCCCGCCGCCGCCGCGACGTCCGTCGCTGTGGCGCTGGCTCAAGGCCCTCTTCGCGCCCGCGCCCGCGCCGGCCCGTCCCGCGCGGCCGGCCGGGGTGTCCCTCGGCGAGCAGGAAGCCCGGGCCATCTCGGAGTTCTGCCGCCATTACAGGATCGTCTTCCGCGATCCCGCGCTGCTCAAGCTGGCCCTGACCCACCGGTCCTACCTGAGCGTCACCGGCCAGGGGCCGCGGGAGTCCAACGAGCGCCTGGAGTTCCTCGGCGACTCGGTGCTGGGGCTGGTGACGAGCGAGTACCTCTACCGCCAGAATCCCAACGAGCACGAGGGCCAGCTCACCAAGACCAAGTCGCTGCTGGTCTCCAAGGCGATCCTCTCGCGCCGCGCGCTCGCGATGGGCCTCGGCCGCTTCGTTCTCATGAGCCATTCGGAGGTGGAGTCGGGCGGCCGCCAGCGCCTCTCGATCCTGGCCGACGGCTTCGAGTCGGTGGTGGGGGCGATCTACCTGGACCAGGGCTTCGAGGCGGCGCGCTCCTTCATCGAGCGCTGGCTGCTGCGGGAGTCGCGCGAGATCGTGGCGGACAAGCGCCATACCAACTACAAGAGCCACCTGCAGGAGTACGTGCAGAGCACGTTCCGCACCCATCCGGTCTACCGCATCCGCAGCCAGATGGGGCCCGACCACTCGAAGCAGTTCCTGGTCGAGGTGGTGGTGGGCAAGCGCGTGCTCGGTGAGGGCAAGGGCCGCAACAAGAAGGAGGCGGAGCAGGCCGCGGCGCGCGACGCGCTGGAGAAGGTCGAAGCCGCGAATCCGCGCGAGATCGAACGTGCCGCGCTCGACACCGGGCAGCTGGAGACCCTGACGACCGGTGAGGGTGACGCTGACGAGGCCGCGCCCGGGCGCCGCCGGCGCGGGCGGCGGGGAGGCCGCGGCCGCCGCAGCCAGGCCGGGGGCGATGCCCCGACCGAGTCCGGACGTACCGAAGTGGCGCGCGTCGAGGCGCCGCGCGCGGAGGCCCCGCGTATCGAGGTGGCGCGGTCGGAGGTCAGGCGGGCCGAGCCCAGGCGACCGGAACCCCCGGCCGCCGCGGCGCCCGCGACCGAGCCGCCCGAGTTGGACGAGATCGAGCCCCTGCCGCCGGCGTACGAGGAGGACGAGAACGAGGAAGTCGGGCGTCCCGAGGGGCCGCTCGAGGAGCGCCATGTCGATCCCTTCGGCTTCGAGACACCAGTCGCGGCCCCGATGCCCGTCGAAGACGAGCCGGCCGAGGTGGAGGACCGTCCCGACGAGCACCTGGAGTTCGGCGCGGAAGCGGAGGACGACGATGTCGAGACCGCCGCGGAAGCGCCGTGGGCGGCGCCCGGCGAGCCGGAGCCTCCGACAGGCTCGCGGCGCGAGGAGGCGCCCCCCGGCACGGGGGCGGACGCGCCCCGCTTCGGGCGCAGACCGGGTCGCACCCGGCGCGGCCGATAGAGGGCGAAGGTTGTGCTTCGCAGATTGTGGTGTGGGGAGGGGTGGGCCGCGCCGGGCGGTGGCGTCGGGGCTCAGGCGGCGCGCTTGAGTCGGAGCCTGCGGGCGTTGGGGATGCGGCGGGTGGGGACGTCGCGCCAGTAATAGCGGGCCAGCCGCGCCGGCAGCACGACCCGGCTGGGGAAGCGCCGTGCGCGCAGGACCTCGGTCACGGTGAGGGGGCGGCTGGTGAGCCCGAGGCGCATGGCCGGAGTGGGGCCGCCGTGGCGCTCGGAGAAGCGCTTGACGAAGTTGCGCCACACTTGCAGCACCGCCAGGCGCTCGAGCGCGCTCTGGCGGCGCTTGGCGAAGGCGATGGTCTCGCGCTTGTGGTGGGCGCCGTTGTGGCGGATCAGCAGGTCCAGCAGGTTGACCGGGAACAGCGGGTTGCGCGGGGTGCGCGGGACGGTGGAGCGGGTGCGGCGGTGCTCGAAGCTCCAGCCGTGCAGCCGGCGCAGCGCGCGCGGGTAGGCCGGGTGCTCGTCGGTGAACAGGCGGAGGTAGTGGGGCTCCGGCAGCACCAGCCGCAGCAGCTCGGCGACGTCGCGCTCGATGGCACGCGGGTCGGGCCGGCCGAAGCGGCGTTCGAGTGCGGCGCGGCGGCGCTGCTGGCGCGCGGTCATGCGGCCCTTGCGGCGCAGCTCGGAGTCGGTGAAGGCGTAGAAGAAGTGGGAGCGGGCGCCGACCGCGAGATGGAGGTGGATGGGATGGTACTGGCTGAACTCGAAGCTCTCGAAGCCGTCGACCACCAGGGGCTCGGCGAGCGGGGTGCGCGGCCGGTGCTGGTGCTGGAACAGCAGGCAGTGGCGGCCCAGCCGGGCGACCTGGCCGAGCACGGTGGTCGGGGCGACGGCGAACTCGCGGGCAATCTGCCGGAAGCCGGAGCAGGCGAGGCTGCGGAAGAACAGGGGCTCCAGCAGCTCGGGGCGGCGCAGCCAGTAGGTGGGCGAGAAGGTCTGGGAGCTGAAAGTGTGGCGGCAGTGTGAACAGCGGAAGCGCGGAATGACCCGCGGTTCACACCGGCGGGCGAAGTGCCCGTGGCGGCGGTAGCGCCAGCCGACCGCGCAAGTGTGGAAGCGGCAATCGGGATGGGGACAGAACGGGGGCACGAAGCCCGGGTCTCCAGGTGACATGCCCCGGCCCCCTGCACGTCCCGTGCAAGCCACAATCCTCGAAGCACAAGCAAAGCGAAGCGGGGGGCTTGCGCCCCCCGCTTGCAAGCTGCCGCCACGCGTAGTCGAGACAGGCCCCTCGGATTTTCCGTGTCTCTTTCCGTGTGACGACAGATAGGCTGTGCGTCCCGGCGTGGCCTGGGGATCCGGGGGGCTACGCGACCGCCTACCGCCGCCGGAAGCCGCTCCCGCGGCCTGCGGCACCCCGCCAGCTCCTGCCGCCGCCCTGCGGGCGACTGCGCGGCCTGCCGCCGTCTGCCTTACGCAGCCCCGGTGCCAGGTCGTGGCGGGCGGCCGGGCATTCTCCTATCATGAAGCCGCGGAGTGGATTGCGGGTGGGACCGGACGCTCGATCCACGGGCGAGCGGATGAGCGCTCGGTCCGGCAACCGCGACAATCTGGCCCAGCGGTCGCGGTCTGCCGCGGCAAGCGGTTGACCGGATAGGGATTGGATCCTGCGGGTCAATCTGTCGTCGACCGCGACGGATCGTCCCGTGTCCCGCCCTCAGCCCGGCGCTCTCGCTCGGCCATGCGATGGAGGGTGCGGCGGGAGATCCCGAGCAGCTGGGCCGCCCGGGTGCGGTTCCCGCCGGTATGCTCGAGCACCTGGCGGACATGGTGACGGATCAGCTCATCCAGCGGGACTAGCCCGGCGGCGGTTTCACGCGCGGGCGGCCCCGGCCCGGCCTGCCCGCCGTGGAGGCGGGGCGGCAGCGTGTCGGGGGTGATGACCCCGTGGGACGAGAGCAGCAGCGCGCGCTCCACCACGTTCTCGAGCTCGCGGACATTCCCGGGCCAGCCGTAGGATTCGAGCAGCCGCAGGGCCTCGCTCGAGACGCGCGGTGCGGGCCGGCCGGTCTCGTTCCCGTACTTGCGCAGGAAGTGCTCGGCCAGCAATGGGATGTCCTCCCGCCGCTCGCGCAGCGGGGGCAGCGAGATCGAGATCACGTTGAGGCGGTAGTAGAGGTCCTCGCGGAAGCGGCCTTCACGCACCATGTCCTCGAGGTTGCGGTGGGTCGCCACGACCAGCCGCACGTCCACCTTGCGTTCCTCGTTGCCGCCGACCGGCTTGAGGCTGTGCTCCTGGATCACGCGCAGGAGCTTGGCCTGCAGCGCCATGGACAGGTCGCCGATCTCGTCGAGGAAGAGCGTGCCCTGGTGGGCCTCCTCGAACAGCCCGCGCCGCGTGGCGGTGGCGCCGGTGAAGGCGCCGCGCACGTGTCCGAACAGCTCGCTCTCGAGCAACCCCTCGGGGATGGCCGACACGTTCACCGCGACGAAGCGATTCGCGGCCCGGGTGCTCTGGTGGTGGAGCGCGCGGGCCACCAGCTCCTTGCCGGTGCCGCTCTCGCCCAGGATCAGGACGTTCGTGCGCCCGGGGGCCACGCGCGCCACGGTCTTGTAGACCTCGAGCATCTGGGGAGAACGGCCGGCGATATCGTCGAGGTTCCAGCGCGAGTGGACCTCGCGCTGGAGGTGGCGCATCTCCTCCGACATGCGCTTCTTCTCGATGGCGCGCCGGAGCAGCGCACCCAGGGCGTCGAGCCGGGCGGGCTCGGAGAGATAGTCGTACGCACCCTCGCGGATGGCCTCCATGGCCGAGTCGATGGTGGCCTGCCCGGTGATGAGGACCACCGGGACCTCGAGGTTCTCGTGCTGGACGTGCCTCAACAAATCGAGCCCCGACGGCTCGCCCTTCCTGCCCAGCGCGAGGTCGGTGAGGATCACGTCGAAGCCCGCCTCGGCGAGTCGGGCGACCGCCTCAGCGACGCTCGCGGCCGTGACGACCTCGTGGCCGAAATGCTCGGCCATCCGGGCGATGG
>JACRPT010000117.1:0-7153 GCA_016223045.1 Candidatus Eiseniibacteriota bacterium | reverse complement strand
TTATCACGTCGGCCCGTGTGAATCGAGCCCATCCGCGTCCCGGGAACGCGCCGCCGCAGGCCGCCGCCGGTGGCCCGGGCGCGGACGAGCATGCTACTCTGAACGTGCCATGCGGTTCGTCGCGCGTATCCTTCCCGCCCTGCTGCTCATGGCCGCGACGGCGACCATCCCGTCGCGGGCCGTGGCCGGAACGGCCGTGGCCCCGCGCGCCGCCGAGGAGGCGCTGTCCCGCTATGCCTCGGCGCGCCTGCTCGAGGAGCGCGGGCGGGACCAGGAGGCCCTCGCCGAGTACGAGCGGGTGCTGGCCCTGGTCCCCGGCACGCCGGGCGTCGAGCGCCGCGTCAGTGAACTGTCCGCGCGCCTCGGCGAGACGCAGCGTTCGCTCGAGTTCGCCCGCCGGGCGCTCACCCGCGATTCTGCCGACGCGCGCGCGCGGTGGCTGGAGGGCAGCGCCCTGTTCAACCTCGAGCAGGCGCCCGAGGCGCTCGCCGCGCTCGAAGCCGCCGTGGCCCTCGACTCCGGACAGGTGGACTACTGGCGCACGCTGGCCCACGTGGCGGAGCAGCTCGAGCGCGTGGACGCGGTGGCCCGGGCGTGGCGGCACGCGGTCTGGCTCGACGAGGACGACGGTGAGTCCTGGTTCCAGCTGGCCGCGGCCGAGGCGCGGCTGGGACGCTTCGGCGCCGCCGATACGGCCCTGGCCGAGGCCATGGCCATCAACCCGCTGAGGCCCGGCATCCTGTTCCTGCACGGCTGGGTCGAGGAGAGCCAGGGCCACCCCGGGCAGGCGGTGGAGCTGTACCGGCATCACCTGCAGGTTCATGCGGATGACCAGACCACGCGCCGCCGCCTCGTCAACCTGCTGGTGGACCAGCACAGATTCGCCGAGGCGTACGCCGAGGCCCGGAAGGTGACCCGCGCCCGCCCCGAGGACCCCGAGGCGCTCGAGGTCGAAGCCGATCTGGCCCTGCGCACCGGGCGGCAGGTGGAGGGGCAGCGCCAGCTCGATCGCCTGCGGGCGCTGGATCCTGACGACCCCGACATCGTGGGCCGCATCGCCGGAGTGCTCGAACACCACGGCCGGGCCCGCGAAGGAGTCGTGCTCGCCGATCGGTGGGCCGCGGCCCACCCCGGCGACTATCGCGGCGCGATGCTCGTGGCGCGCGCCCGGCTGCTGGCGGGCGAGCCGGATGCCGCGGCGGAGGCGGCGCGCCGGGCCGTGGCCCTGGCACCCGACTCGCTCGCGCCCCGCGCACTGGTGGCCCGGGTCTACCAGAGCCGCAGGCGCTATGCCGAGGCCGCGGAGGCCTGGGAGGGCGTGGTGAGCCGGTTTCCAGGGAACTCCGCGATGGCGCTCGATCTGGCCTTCTGTCGCGAGCAGCTGGGCGACATGAAGCGGGCGGAGGAGGCGGTGCGCGACGTCCTCCGGCGTGAACCCGACAACGCTCCCGCCCTCAACTTCCTGGGCTACCTGTTCGCCGACCACGGCAGCCATCTGGAAGAGGCCGAGCGGCTGATCGGCCGGGCGCTGGAGCAGGATCCCCAGAACGGGGCCTACGTGGACTCGATGGGCTGGGTCTACTATCGCCTCGGCCGGCTCGCCGAGGCCCGCGCCCGGCTCGAGGAGGCGGTGCGGCTGACCGGGGGGGACCCGGTGGTACGCGAGCATCTGGGAGACGTGTACAAGGACCTGAACCTCATGGACTTGGCGCGCGATCAATATCGTCTGAGCCTGGCGGGAGATCGGGCCAACGCACGGGTCAGGGGCAAGCTCGAGGGGATCCGCTGACTACATGGAACCGTCAAGCCCGCACGGTGTAGCAAGAACGGTTGGTGGACCCGATGTCGCCTGACCGCGACCCCTCCGCCCCGGCCATCGTGAGCCTCTCGGACGAGGACCTGATGGCGCAGGTAGCGGAGGATGACGAGCGCGCCTTCACGGAACTCGTCCGTCGTTTCCAGGGCCGGGTCATCAACCTGGTGAGCCGGGTGCTGAACGACCGGGAGTGCGCGGACGACCTCGCGCAGGAAGTCTTCGTGCGCGTCTTCGTCCACCGGCGGAACTACCGCCGGGGCTCCAAGTTCTCCACCTGGCTGTTCACGATCGCCGCCAATCTCGCGAAGAACGAGATCCGGCGGCGCGTGAGGCGGCGCAACTGGTTCAGTCTGGATGCGCTGCAGGAGATGCTGAAGGACAGCGTGATCCAGCTGGCGGATCCGACCGAGAGCCGCGAGTCCGCCCTCGAGCGCGAGCAGCTCCAGGCGGCGGTCGGGCTGGCGATCGCGACGGTGCCGGAGAAGTACCGGCTGGCTCTGGTCCTCAGGGACATCGAGGGCCTGCCGTACGAGGAGATCGCACTGGTGCTCAACATCCCGGGCGGGACGGTGCGCTCGCGCATCAACCGCGCGCGGAGCATGTTGAAGCGCAAACTGCAACCGCTACTCAGGAAGGTCGTGGCTCCATGAACTGCACCCAGGCCAGGAGGCTTTTCGGGGCCTGCTGGGACGATGAGACGACCCAGGTCGAACGCGAGCTGCTGGAATCGCACTTCGCGTCCTGTCCGCGTTGCCGCGCCGCGTATGACGAATTCTCGCGCGCGCTCGAGCTGGCCGCGTCACTGCCGCGGGTGGAGCCCGCGCCGGACCTGGTCGAGCGCCTGCTGTCGCGCGTGCGGCGCCTGGGCCCGGCGCCCGACCACCTGCCCGCCCTCCGTCCGGTCTGGCTGCCGGTGGCCGCGGCGGCGGCGGTGCTCGTGATCGTCGGCATCCTGCTTGCGCCCTGGTTCGGCCTCAGGCCCGCGCCCCCGTCGGGGCCGTCGCAGCTGGCGCGACAGCCGGTGGCCCAGCCAGTGCGCGTGCCCACCGCCGCGCCGCAGCCGGCCGTGGCTGGCGCGCCGGCCCCGCGCCCCGGGGCGGGCACCGAGTTCGTGGGCATCCCTGATAGCCTGTTCGACCACAGCGAGGACATGGAGTTCATCCTCGACCCGGTCACCCTGCACCGCGGCCGGGCTTCGGTAGCGCGGGCTTCGCTGAAGCAGCCGGGGATCCAGGGCGAGCAGGCGGTGATCACGTTCTAGGAGCCGCCATGGAAGCATGGCTGGAGCGGGTGCGGGGTGGGGGCTTTCGCCGGGCCGCCGCCGTCGTCGTGTTACTCGCCGCGCTGCTCCCCCCGGCGCGCCCGTGCGCCGCGCAGGGAGCGCTCTCCGCGCTCCAGACCGAGGTGGACCAGCTCGTTCGCAACGCGCAGCCCTCGGTCGTCACGGTGTTCGCCCAGCGCAGCGAAACCGCCAGGAATCCGCTGCCCGGTCAGCCGACGCGCCGACTCCACACCCGCGTGGGCTCGGGGGTGGCGGTGGAGGACAACGGCATCCTCACCACCGCGAGCGTGGTGCTGGGCGCCGAGCGCGTGCTCGTGCGCACCCAGAATGGCCTCCAGGTCGAGGCGCAGGTCGCCGGGATGGACCCGATCTTCAATCTGGCCCTGCTGCGCGTGCCCGAGCTGCGGCTGCCGATCCTGCGCTTCGCGGAGCGGCCGGCACAGGTGGGCGACTGGGTGGTCGCGCTCGGCACCTCCTACCGCGCGCAGCCCACGCAGTCGGTGGGGAACATCGCCTACCACTACCGCGAGCCGCGCACCTCGCTGTTCCAGATCACGAACCCGGTCTACCCGGGCAACAGTGGCGGCGCCGCGCTCAACCCCCGCGGCGAGCTGGTCGGCATCGTCCAGGGCGAGCTGGGCTCGCCCGAGCCGGGCTCGAGCGGCCCCGACGCCGAGCGGCGCCCGAGCGGCATGAGCTTCGTGCTCCCGGTCGAGACCGTGAAGCCGGTGTACGAGAGCCTGCGCCGTGAGGGCCGAGTGCGACACGGATACCTGGGTGTGAGCACGCGCCTGGCGAGCGTCGAGAGCGACAGCGAGCGCGGGCTGCGCGTGCCGCTCGGCGCGCTGGTAGAGAGCGTGGTCGCGGGGAGCCCCGCGGACCGCACCGGTCTCGAGCGCGGGGACCTGATCGTGGCCTTCGACCGCGAGCGCGTCGAGTATCCCGAGCAGCTGGCGCGCTGGGTCGTGGAGAGCCGCCCCGGCTCGGCGGTCCAGCTGGTGTGGGCGCGCAAGGGCCTCGAGCGGACCGGCCGCGTGCTGCTCGGCGAGTCCCCGAGCCCGCTGCCGGAGTGGGCGATGGCCGCGCCGGCGGCCACCCCGGCGCCCGGCCACGACGCGGCGAAGATCGCCGAGCTCGAGCGCCAGATCCGGCTCCTGAGCCGTGAGCTGGAGCGCCTCAAGAACCCGCCCGACACGCCGTGACGGTCCGGCCGACGCTTCGGCTATAGTGCCGGCGTGGCCGACCTCCTCCTGCGATTCCCTCAGCCCGCCGCGGTCTCCCGCGTGCGCATCGGGCGCGGCGGGCTCGACCGTCTCGGCGAGTTCACGCGGCGTACCACCGGTGCACGGCGCGTGGCGCTGGTGAGCGACGCGCGCGTCGGGCGCCTCTACGGCGATCGGGCGCTGCGTTCGCTGCGGCGCGCCGGGCTCGCGGCCGCGCTGCTCACGGTCCCGCCGGGCGAGCGCTCGAAGCGGCCCGAGCGGCTGGTGCCGCTGTGGGAGCTGCTGGGGGCGCTCGGGATCCGGCGCGGCGATGCGGTCGTCGCGCTGGGCGGTGGCGTGGTCGGCGATCTGGCCGGGTTCGCGGCCGCCACCTGGCTGCGCGGCGTCCCCTGGGTGTGCGTGCCCACCTCGCTGCTCGCGCAGGTGGACAGCGGCGTGGGTGGCAAGACCGCCGTGGATCTGGCGACCGGGAAGAACCTGGCGGGCGCGTTCCACCAGCCGGCCGGCGTGCTGGTGGACCCCGCGGTGCTCGCCACGCTGCCGGTGCGGCACCGCCGTGCCGGGCTGGCGGAGGTGATCAAGCTGGGCATGGCGGTGGATGCGCGGCTCTTCCGCTGGGTCGAGCGCGCGGTGCGACGTCTGGCGGCGGGTGAGCCGGCGGCGTTGGCGGAGGCGGTGACGCGCTCGATCCGCGCCAAGGCGCGGGTGGTGCTGGCCGACGAGCGCGAGCGCGAGGGCGGGAGCCGCACGGCGCTGAACTTCGGCCACACCGCGGGGCACGCGATCGAGACCTCGCTCGGCTACCGGGGTCTGCTCCACGGCGAAGCGGTGGCGCTCGGGATGCGGGTGGCGGGGGCGCTCTCGGAGCGCCAGGCCGGTCTTTCGGGCGCAGGGCGCCTGCGGCTGGAGTCCCTGCTCGACGTGGTGGGACTCCCGCGGCGCCTTCCGCCCATCCCGGTGCGGCGCCTGCTGAGCGCGATGGAAAGCGATAAGAAGCGTGGCCTCAAGGGTGTGCGCTGGGTGTTGACGCCCCGGGTGGGCCATGCTAGCGTGCCGCGCCTGATATCCGGACGCATCGTCAGGTCCGCCCTGCTGGAAGCAGGGGCCGCGGACTGACGGGCCCAGCCGTCGGAGACCCGATGCATCGCGTTCTGGTGCTTCATGGTCCGAATCTGAACGCGCTCGGGACCCGCGAGCCGGAAGTCTACGGGCGCATGACGCTCGCGGAGATCGAGCACCGCCTGGGTGACCTGGCGGTAGAGCTGGGGTGCGAGCTCGAGTGCCTCCAGAGCAACCATGAGGGTGTGCTGATCGACGCTCTGTACTCCGCCAGGGGCCGCGCCCACGGCGTCCTGCTGAATCCCGGCGGGCTGACCCACACCAGCGTCGCGTTGCGCGACGCGGTGGCGGGAGCGGGGGTCCCGGTGGTCGAGGTCCATGTGTCGAACCCTCACGCCCGCGAGCCCTTCCGCCACATCTCCTACCTCTCCGGCGCCGCCCTCGGGGTGGTCCAGGGCTTCGGCCCTGAGGGCTACCTGCTCGCCCTGCGGGGCCTGGCCGGGCACCTCTCCCGTGACCGCCGCCCCCAGGCCTAGCCGCCGGCGCCGGCTCGCCCGCCCGCGGCGGGCGGAGAAGCCGCTGAAGACGCGGACCCCGGAGACCGATAACACGGGCGGTGCGATGCTCGGGGGGGGTGGGCTGGCCGAACTGCGCCAGCTCATCCGCCTGGTGCAGCGCACGGGTATCGGCGAGCTCGAGGTCTCCTCGGGCGGGCGCACGGTGCGGATCGCCGCCCACGCCGGGGTCCCGATCGCGACAGCCATGCCGGCCCCGGGTGGCCGCTCCGCTCCGGCTCCGGGGGGGGTAGCAACGCCGGCTGCGGCCGCGTCCCCGAAGGCCGAAGAGCATGCCGCGATCAGCTCACCGATGGTCGGGACCTTCTACCGCGCTCCCGCCCCGGACGCCGAGCCGTATGTCGAAGTGGGCGACATGGTCGAGGTCGGGCAGACCGTCTGCATCATCGAGGCCATGAAGCTCATGAACGAGATCGAGTCGGAGATCCGGGGGCGGGTGGTGAAGATCCTGGTCGACAATGCGCAGCCGGTCGAGTTCGGGCAGAAGCTGTTCCTGATCGAGCCCGCGTGAGCCCGCCGGGGGCGCGCGAAGGATCGCGTCCATGAACATCCGCACCGTGCTCGAGAAGATGATCGCGGCGCACGCCAGCGATCTGCACCTCAAGACCGGCTCCGCGCCCGTGGTGCGCGTGGACGGCGTGCTCTACTCGCTCGACGATCCCGCCCCGGGCGCCCAGGAGATCCGGGACGCGGTGGACCAGCTGCTCAACGACGAGCAGCGCCTGTATTTCTCGACCCACAACGAGATCGACTTCGCCTTCGGCGTCTCGGGTCTGGCGCGCTTCCGCGCCAACATCTTCATGCAGCGCGGCACCCCGGCGATGGCGCTGCGCCACGTGCCGGTCGAAGTGCCGAGCATCGAGGACCTGAACCTGCCGGCGACGGTGCGCGAGCTGGCGTTCTCGCCGCGCGGGCTCATCCTGGTGACCGGGCGCACCGGTTCGGGCAAGTCCACGACGCTGGCGGCCATGATCGACGCGATCAACCGCGTCACCGCGCGCAACGTCATCACGGTCGAGGATCCCATCGAGTTCCTCCACCGCGACCGCGTGTCCTTCATCCACCAGCGCGAAGTGGGGCTCGATACGAAAGATTTTGCTTCGGCGCTCATCTCTGCGTTCCGCGAAGATGTGGACGTTCTCTTGGTTGGAGAGATGCGGGGGCCCGAGACTATGTCCGCTGCTGTAACTGCTGCAGA
>JACRPT010000041.1 GCA_016223045.1 Candidatus Eiseniibacteriota bacterium | reverse complement strand
GCGACGATCGACCATGACGGAACGATCATCGAGGCGCACAAGCGCGACGCGCAGGTGGCCTACGAAGGCACGCGCGGCTACCAGCCGCTGGTCGCGGTGTGGGCGGAGGAACAACTCATCGTCGCGGACGAGTTTCGCGACGGCAATGTGGCCGGCGGGGAGGACCCGCTGTCGTCGGCGCAGCGGGCGATGGACAACCTGCCGCCGTGGGTGCGGGAGCGCTACTTCCGCGGCGACTCGGCGTCGTACTACGCCCCGCTGCTCAAGTACCTGGTGGGCGAAGGGATCGGCTTCACCATCAGCGCCGACCTGACGAAGGAGTTGCGTGCCTGCTGCCTGGCGGTGCCGCGCACAGGCTGGGTGGAGTTGGAGAACCGCGGGGGCGAGCAGGTGGATGTGGCCGAGCTGGAGTTCACGCCGGGGAACTGGCCGAAACAGGCGTGCCCCCTGCGGTACGTGGCGGTGCGGTTCACGCCGCTGCAGGCCGAGCTGTTCGACACGATGACGCCGAAGCACCTGGCGATCGTGAGCAACCGTGCGGAGGCTGATGCGGGAGCCCTGGTGCGCTGGCACTGGGAGAAGGCGGGCACCATCGAGCACGTGCACCGGGTGATGAAGGACGAACTCGGCGCGGGCGTGATGCCGAGCGGTCGCTTCGGCGCCAACGCGGCGTGGTTCCGTATCAACGCGCTCACGTTCAACGTGCTCACCGTGCTCAAGCGGCGGGCGCTGCCCGAGCGCCTGCGCGACGCACGGCCCAAGCGACTTCGCTTCGAGTTGTTCACCCTGCCCGGCAAGTTGACCATCCACCACAGCCGACTGTCGGTACGCACCTCAGCCCGCGAGGAGCGGCTTCGAGAAGTCGTCGATGCCCGCGGCCGCCTGCTCGCGATGCTCCAGGCGCGCCGGGCCGGCTAGACCGGCCGGCCCCCTGCACGTTGCAGGGCGGCGCCCCGGGAGCCGGTGTGCGCGCGCTGCCGCCCCCGAAAGGGCGTCCGCGTCCGGACGCTCGCCGCCGCCCGCGCTCCTTGCTCCTTAGAGCGGAGACATGGCGGCGCGCCGGCGCTTGCCGCTCCCGCAGCGCTGTGCTAGTGGTCCGCGCTCGAGGCGCCCTTGACCAGTCCCCGAGCAGATCGGTCCGTCCTGATCCTGGCCGGAGGCCGCGGCGAGCGGTTCCGGCCGTGGAGCCGGCCCGGGCGGCCGAAGCAGCAGCTGCCGCCCGCGGGCGGGGGGCGACGGTGAGCGCGCCCGCGCGCCCCCGGGGGACCGGCTTCCCGCTGGCGCCGCTGGCGGCGGTCGCGGCGCTCGGCGGGGCCGTGGTGGCGGCGCGCTTCACGGCGGCGCCGTACGCGAACCTCGACAGCCACGCCTTCGAGTCGCTCGCCCGCGCGCTGCTCGACGGCCGCGGGTTCGTCTACCGCGAGCCCATGCTCGGCACCCTCGACCTCTATGCGTTCCGCTCGCCGGTCTACGCCGCGTTCCTGGCGCTGGGCCTGCGGCTGGGCGGGATCCCGGCGGCGCTCGCGCTCCAGGGAGCGATCGCCGGGGTCGCAGCCGCTCTGGTGGGTGCCATCGGCGCGCGCCTGGCCGGACGCCGCGCCGGCCTGATCGCCTTCGCGCTCGCGCTCCTGTGGCCCGCGAGCTGGGTGTTCGCCGGGCAGATCCTGAGCGAGACGCTCTACGCGGTGCTCGCGGTGACCGCGGTGTGGCTGGGCCTCGAGGCGGCGGAGCGCCGCTCGGCGGCGCGCGCCGTGCTGTGCGGGCTCGCGTGTGCGCTGGCCCTGCTCGCGCGCCCGCCCGGAGTGGCCCTGCTGCTGGCGCTCGTCGGCTGGCTGAGCTGGCGCTACCGCCGCGGCGCCGTGGTGTGCGGGCTGGTCGCGCTGGTCGCGTGGGCGCCCTGGCCGGTGCGCAACGCGCGGCACCTGCACGCCTTCGTCCCGCTGCTCACGAGCGGTGGCATCAATGCGTGGGCCGGGAACGGCGAGGCGCCGGTGAGCGAAGGCTGGGTGCTCATGAGCCGTCACACCGGGCTCGGCGAGGTCGGGCTCGACCGCATGTTCTGGCGGCTTGCGCTCGCCGAGGCCCGCCGCGAGCCGGCGCGCGTGGCGAGACGGATGGCGGCGAAGGCGGTCGCGTACCTGGTGCCGCGCGAGCCGGGGCGGATCCGCTGGTTCCACGGCGCGGCGCTGCTGTTCGCGCTCGGGGCGCTCCTCGTGCCGGCGGCGCGCGCGCGGCTGACGCTGCCCGCGCTGGTGTGGCTCGCCCACGCCGCCGTCACCGTGCCGCTGGTGGTGGGTGACCGCTACCGCCTGCCCACGGAGTGGGTGGTGGCCCTCGCCGCGGGGCTCGGGATCGATGCCCTGCTCGCGCTCCGCGGAGCGCGCCGGGCCGCGGCCGCTCCGAACGGCTGATGCCGTTCCGCCCGCGCCACCGCCGCGGGCGGGAGGTGCGCGACCCGGGCGCGGCGTGCGTCGCGTGGTGCGCACCGGTGAGCGTGCGCCCGCGCTTGCCGCTCCCCGGGTGCTGTGCTAGTGGTCCTCGCCCGAGGTGCCCTTGACCAGTCCCCGAGCAGATCGGTCCGTCCTGATCCTGGCCGGAGGCCGCGGCGAGCGGTTCTGGCCGTGGAGCCGGCCCGAGCGGCCGAAGCAGCTGCTGCCGCTCGCGGGCGGGGGGCGCACGCTGCTCGCCGCCACGCTCGAGCGCGCGCTCACGCTGGCCGACCGCGAGCGCATCCTCATCCTCACCGCCCGCGACCTGGTCGGGGCGGTGCGCGCCGAATGCCCGGGCGTCCCGGTGGTCGGCGAGCCGGTGGCGCGCAACACCGCGGCCGCGGTCGGCGCGGCGGCGGCCTGGTTCCGCGCCCGCGGCGCGCGCAGCTTCGCGGTGCTTCCCGCCGACCACCTGATCGAACGGCTCCCCGCGTTCACCGCCGACCTCGAGACCGCCTTCGCAGTGGCGGCGCGCGAGCCGGTGCTCCTCACCTTCGGTGTCCCGGTCGCGGCGGTGGAGACCAACTTCGGCTACGTCCAGCGCGCGGAGAAGGTGGGAGAGCGGCTCTACCGCGTCGCCTCGTTCAAGGAGAAGCCCGACCACGCCACCGCCGAGCGCTACGTGGCGAGCGGCGAGTATCTGTGGAACAGCGGGATGTTCGTGTGGGGTGTGACCACCTTCCTCGACGCGCTCGAAACGAACCGGCCCGGTCTCGGCCGCCCGCTGCGCGCGCTCTCCTGGGAGGGGGGAGAGGCCGGCTTCGAGCGCGCGCTCGAGCCGGTGTTCCCGGCGCTCGAGTCCATCTCGGTGGACTACGCGGTGCTCGAGCGCGCCTCCAACGTGCTGGTGCTCGAGGCCTCGTTCGACTGGGACGACCTCGGCTCGTGGAGCGCCTGGGCGCGCCGCCAGCCGAAGGACGCGCACGGGAACGTGCTGTTCGGCGAAGCCGTCGCCCTGGACTGCGAGCGCTGCGTCGTGGTGTCGGAGGACCGCGAGGCGCCGGCCGCGGCGATGGGGCTCCGGGACATGGTGGTGGTGCACACCCGGCGCGGCACGCTCGCCTGCCGTCTCGAGGACAGCGACCAGGTGCGGCGCGTGACCGAGGCGGTGCGTGCGCGGGGTGCGCGTTGACGCGCGCGACACTGTTGGCGCTGGCGGCGCTGCCGCTCGCCGCCGGCTGCGCGACCGTGCCGCCGCAGGCGCCGGCCGCGGGGATGAAGCCGCCGCCGCGGGCGACGTCCGGTGCGCCGGTCGCCGCGGGCCGCGCCGCCCTTCCCGACACCGTGCCCTCGGCGGAGGCGCGCGAGGTGCTCGCCTCCATCCCCGAGCCGTTCGAGCCCGGCGAGCGCGTGCCGCCGCCCGCGGGCCCGGAGCCCCCCGCCGCCGGCGCGATCGCGCCCGCGGACACCGCGGGCCGGCAGATCCCGGTGCCGACGCCCACGCCCACGCTGGGCGAGCGCCCGCTGCCCTCGATGGCGCCGCCCGACACCGTGCGGCCGGCGACCGCCGCGCCGCCGCCCGCGATCGCGACTCGCGACACCTGCTGGCGCGTGCAGTTCGCCGCGCCCGCCGAGCAGCCGAAGGCCGACGGCTACCGCGCCGCCGCCGAGTCGCAGCTGCTGCTGCCGGTGACGGTCGAGCGCGAACGCGGGCTGTGGAAGGTGCGCACGCGCGACTGCATGGACGGCGCCGCGGCCGACGCGCTCCGGCGGCGCGCCGCCGAGGCGGGCTTCGGCGGCGCGTTCCGCTTCGTGGAGAGGCGGAAGTGAAGCGCGGGCTGCTGGTCTTCGAGGACGGGCACTGGCCCAGGCTCTCCCCGCTGGCCGACCTCACGCCGGTCCCGTACCTGCGCTTCGGCGTCTCGACGCTGCTCGGGCGCTGGTGCGAGGTGGCGGGCGTGCCGCTGTGGGCGGTCGAGATGCGGCGCGAGGTCGCGGCCGCGGCCAGCGAACCCGAGCTGGACCCCGCCGACTACGGCCCGGGTGACGAGATCCTGGCGATCAACGCCGCGGCCCTGCCGTCGCCCGGCTGGCTCGCGCAGGCGTTCGAGGCGCCGGGCCGCTCGCTGTTCCGCTGCGGCGACCGCGTGGTGGGCGCACGGCTGCCGTTCCGCGAGGCACAGCAGCTGGCCGGCGCGGGCGCGGCGTGCGACGCGCGGCTGCTCGCGCTCGGGCTCGACGCCGTCAGCCGCAACGCCGCGGCGCTCATGCAGGACCTGCTGGGCGAGGAGGGCGGGGTGGACGGCTCGGTGCACCCCTCGGCGGTGCTGCTGAACCCGGAGCGCATCAGCGTGGGTGAGGACTCGGTGGTGGACGCCCTCGCGGTGCTGGACGCCCGCGAGGGACCCGTCCTCATCGGGCCCGGCGTCTACGTGGCCCCGCACACCGTGGTGGTCGGGCCCTGCGTGGTGGAGGGCGGCACCGAGCTGCTGGGCGGCGTGATCGCGCGCTCCTCCATCGGCCCGGAGTGCCGCATCGCGGGCGAGGTGGAGGAGTGCATCTGGCAGGGCTACGCGAACAAGCGCCACCACGGCTTCGTCGGCCACAGCGTGATCGGCGAGTGGGTGAACCTGGGTGCGCTCACCACCACCAGCGACCTCAAGAACAACTACGGACCGGTGCGGGTGTGGGCGGACGGTGCGGAGCGCGACAGCGGCAGCACGAAGGTCGGCTCCTTCATCGGCGCGCACGTCAAGACCGGCACCGGCACGCTGCTGCCGACCGGCTGCTCGATCGGCGTGGGGAGCAACCTGTTCGGCGGCGGGCGCTTCGCGCCGAAGCGCGTCCCGGCGTTCGCCTGGTGGGATGGCGAGCGCGCGGTGGAACACCGGCTGGAGGCCTTCCTCGAGACCGCGCGCCGCGCCATGAGGCGCCGTGACGTCGAACTCACCGAGGCGCACGCGTGCCTGCTCTCGGCGGCGTTCGCGGGGAGCGCCGCCGAACGCGTCGCGCTCGCCGGGCGGGCCGGGGGCGGTGCCGCCGGGCGCGGACGTGCGGGATAGTGCGGGCGCTCGGCGCAGCATCTTGACCCGGCCGGGCCGCGCTCACTAGACTGCGTCGCTTCCCTGTCCGCCACCCGGAGCCCGGTCGCCCGCTGGGCCGACGCGACCCGGGGCGGCCCCTCGTCGAACCCGTGAGGAGCTCATGCCGGAACTGCGCAAGGACCCGGTGGTCGGGCGGTGGGTGATCATCTCCACCGACCGGAGCCGCCGCCCCACGAACTTCACCCCCGTCCGGGTCGAGAAGACCGGGAGCTTCTGTCCGTTCTGCCCCGGCCACGAGGACAAGACGCCGCCCGAGGTCTACGTCTCGCGCCCCGGCGGCGGCGGTCCCAACAGCGCCGGCTGGAAGGTCCGGGTGGTGCCGAACAAGTTCCCGGCGCTCCAGATCGAGGGGGCGCTCGACCGCCGCGGCGAGGGCCTCTACGACAAGATGAACGGGGTGGGCGCGCACGAGGTGGTCATCGAGGGCCCGGGCCACGACCAGGACCTCGCCGACCTGCCGGTCGAGCACGTGGTCGAGGTCCTCAAGGCCTACCGCGAGCGCATGGTGGACCTCCACCGCGACCGCCGCTTCCGCTACGTGCTCATCTTCAAGAACCACGGCGCCGGGGCCGGCGCCACGCTCGAGCACACGCACACCCAGCTCATCGCCACGCCGATCATCCCGAAGATCCTGCAGGAGGAGCTCGACGGTGCGCGCCGCTACTACGAGCTCAAGGAGCGCTGCGTGTTCTGCGACATCGTCCAGCAGGACACCGCCGACCACAACGGCCGCCGCGTGGTGACCATGAACGACCGCTTCGTCACTATCGAGCCGTTCGCGCCGCGCTTCCCGTTCGAGACCTGGATCCTGCCGCGGCGCCACGACTCCTCGTTCCAGGTGGTGGCGGACGAGGAGGAGTTCCACGACCTGGCCGCCATCCTCAAGGACACCTTCCAGCGCCTGAACCGCGCGCTCGACAAGCCGCCCTTCAACTTCGTCATCCACACCGCGCCGGTGGCCGAGGGCGACCTCGAGTACTACCACTGGCATCTCGAGATCATGCCCAAGCTCACGCGGGTGGCGGGATTCGAGATCGGCTCGGGGTTCTACATCAACCCCACGCCACCCGAAGACGCGGCGCAGTACCTGCGCGAGATCGCGGTCGAGGCGTAGGCGGCCGGCGGTCCAGCGGATGAACAGGCCCGGTCTCACCGTGGCGCATCTCGCCAGCGAGATGGCGCCGTTCGTCAAGGTCGGCGGGCTCGCCGACGTGGTGGGCGCGCTGGCGGTCGAGCAGGCGCGGCGCGGACACGACGTCACGGTCGCGATCCCCGCCTACCGCGGCCTGAGCCTCCCCGGGGGCTGGAGCCGCGAGGAGCTGCCCGCGGCGCAGGTGCCCTGGGGACTCGCGAAGGAGCCCGCGCGCTTCGAGCTGGCGCACCCCGACGACGGCGCGGCCGGCGCGGCGGGCCCGCGCGTGCTGCTGGTGCATCACGCGGGTGAGCGCCGCTTCTTCGACCGCCCCGGCATCTACGACGAGCCGCACACCGGGCAGGGCTACCCCGACAACGCCGAGCGCTTCCTGTTCTTCGCGCGCGCCGCGCTGACGGGGCTCGGGCGCCTGGGCCGCCGTTTCGACATCGTGCACGCGCACGATCAGCAGGCGGCGTGGGCGCCGTGCTTCATCCGCACCCACGAGGCGTTCGAGCCGGCGTTCCGCAGCGTGGCCACGGTGTTCACCCTGCACAACCTCGGCTACCAGGGCATCTACGACCCGTGGGTGCTGGGCCTCGCCGGGTTCCCGCGCGAGCTGTTCTACCCCTCGAGCCCGTTCGAGTTCTGGGGCCGCGTGAACCACATGAAGGTGGGGCTGGCCTTCGCCGACCTGCTCTCGACGGTCAGCCCGCGCTACGCGCAGGAGATCCAGTCGAGCGGGGAGTACGGCTTCGGCCTGGAGGGTGTGCTGCGGCGCCGTGGCGGGGACCTGCGCGGGATCCTGAACGGCATCGACGACGCGGTGTGGGATCCGGCGCGCGATCCCTTCCTGCCGGCGCCCTACGACGCGGAGCGCCCCGGGGGCAAGGAGGCGAGCCGCCGGCTGCTGGCTTCCGAGTGCGGCTTCCCGGCGACACCCGGGCGCCCGATCGTCGGCATGGTGACGCGGCTGGTGGAGCAGAAGGGCCTCGACCTGCTGGAGGAGGCCGAGCACGACCTGGTGAAGCTGGAGGCGCGCTTCGTGGTGCTGGGCCACGGGCAGCCGCGCTACGTGGAGCTGTTCCGCCGGCTGGTGGAGCGCCACCCCGACCGCGTGCACTTCCGCGCCACGCAGGACGAGCGCTTCGCGCACCTGGTCGAGGCGGGCGCGGACCTGTTCCTGATGCCGTCGCGCTACGAGCCGTGCGGGCTCAACCAGATGTACAGCCTGCGCTACGGCACGCCCCCGGTGGTGCGCGAGACCGGCGGGCTCGCCGACACGGTCGAGGAGTTCGACCGGAAGACCCGGGCGGGGACCGGGTTCCTGTTCCAGCGCTACGAGGCGGGCGAGATGGTCGCGGCCCTGAAGCGCGCGCTGGCCGTCTGCAAGCACGCCGACCTGCTGGCGGCGCTGCGGCGGAACGGCATGGGCCGCGACTTCTCCTGGCGCGCGAGCGCCGATGGCTACGACCGCCTGTACCAGGATGCGCTGGCACGCGTGCACCGCGGCCGCATCCCGACGCTCGACTCGGTGCGCGCCGTGATCTGAGCCGCGGGAAGCACGACGGGCGGGACGCCGCGTGGCGCCCCGCCCTCGTCGCATCCTCCCGCACGGCTCAGCGGTACAGCGTCTTCAACGCTCCCCAGCTCGAGTTGCGCGTCGCGGTCGCGCCGGACAGCGGCCAGTGCTGGAGCAGCGTGGTGTACGGGCCATGGAGCGTGCGGTCCACGAGCAGCGTGCCGCCCTGCACCGTGGGGCGGAAGTTGCTGTCGCACGAGGTGTCGAGCAGCGACGGCGGCCCGGCGTAGCTCCACGGCACGGCGACATCCACCCACACGTCGAAGAAGCTGCTGACCGGCCCCCACGGGTCGAGGACCTTCGTTTCGGGCGGGGACGTCCGGGTGAAGGTGAAGACCGGCCGCACCGGGAGCTGCGAGTCGAAGGTCCCGCCCTGCGGCGTCTGCAGGACGATGCGGATGGTGCCCGGCGTGGCCGGCGGCACGGGCGAGAGCGAGACGCGCACGTTCCACGGCTCGGTGTGCAGGTCCGTGTAGGTGACGACGATGGGGTTCACGCTCACCAGGTTCAGCCCCACGATCTCGATAGGCACGAAGTCCGTCGAGGGCGGACCCGGCAGCGTCGCGTCGGCGTTCCGCCTCACGATGGTATCGGCCGGGCCGAGGAGATCCAGGCAGTAGGGCGAAGTGCCGAGCGGATCGCCCATGAGCTGGATCGTCCCCGTGAACGGCTCCGAGCCCGGCGCGAAGAAGTCGGCCGGGATCGCGTAGGGACCCTGGAAGGACTGCGAGCTGCCGGGGTCGATGCTCACGAAGAAGTCGAGTCCCGTGGTGACGTTCTGCGCGCCCGCCGGGGCGGCGCACAGCAGGACCAGGCCGGACAACAGGAACGCTGGAGCGAGGCGCATGAGGGGTGCTCCTTTCCGGGCCAGCGGGCGGCCCACGAGTGGGGCGGAGCTGCGTGAGGGTCGAAACCCAACCATAAGGGTAGAGAGCGCGGGCGAGCCCGGTCAACGCCCGAATGTGCCGGGGCGCCGCGAAATCGCGCCCCCGGGGCCGGGGTGTCCGGTCCGGCCCCGCCGGCGCTGCGGCCTGTGCGGGACCGGCTTAGGCGCTCCCGCGCTGGCGCTCGACCAGCGCGGCGATGGCCTGGACGCTCTCGAAGTGGTCGGGCAGCACCTCGCCGTCGGGGATGGCGATGCCGAAGTGCTCCTCGCAGAACGTCACGGTCTTCAGGATGGCGAGCGAGTCCAGCAGCCCGCGCTCGAGCAGGGAGTCCTCGACGCCCAGGTCGGTGAGGTCCCGGTCGTAGAACACTTCGGTCACCAGGAACTCGCGGATGGCGGCTTCGGTGGCGGTCATGGGGCCCCGTCGCGTTGGAGGTGGGAGGATCGGGTCAGGAAGATAGCTCCTGCAGCGCGCGGCGGTCCACCTTGCCGCTGCTGGTGCGCGGGAGCGCGGCGCGGAACTCGATCGCCTCGGGCACCATGTAGCGCGGCAGCGTCGCGGCGCAGTGCTGCCTGAGGTCGGCCTCGCTGACCGCGGCGCCGGGCCTGGTCACGACCACGGCCTTGAGGCGGTTGGTGATCTCCTCGTCCGGGATCGCGACCACCACGGCCTCGTCCACGGCCGGGTGGCGGTGGAGCGTGGTCTCGATCTCCCCGAGCTCCACCCGGTAGCCGCGGGTCTTCACCTGGTGGTCGCGGCGGCCGAGGAACTCGAGGTCGCCGTCGGCGCGGCGGCGCACGATGTCGCCGGTGCGGTAGGCGCGGTCGCTGATGCCGGGCGCGACCTCGATGCTCTGCAGCGCGAGCGCGGTGCGGCCGGGATCGCCCCAGTAGCCCTGCATCACCGTGGCGCCGCGCACCCACAGCTCGCCGGCGCCGCCCCCGGGCACGGGCTTGAGGCTCTCGTCGAGGACCAGGGCCTCGTCGTTGCAGCACGGCACGCCGATCGGGAGCGGCGCGTCGTCGGCCGGGATCCCCTTCACGTCGTACCAGGTGCAGACGTTGGTCTCGGTGGGGCCGTAGAGGTTGGCGAAGCGCGCGTGCGGGGCGAGCCGCATCAGCTCGCGCAGGTACTTGACCGGGAACACCTCGCCGGCGAAGAGCAGCACCCGCAGCGCCGAGAGGTCGAGCGACGCGAGGCCGCCGCGCGTCAGGAACAGCACCAGCGTGCTGGGCGTGGCGTACCACACGGTGAGCCGCTGCTCGCACCAGCTCTTCGCCACCGCGGCGGGGAACGCGAAGAGGCGCGGCGGCACCGGGTAGAGCGCGGCGCCGGCGCGCGCGGCCGCGAACAGGTCGAAGGTGGAGAGGTCGAAGTGGAACGGGGCGTGGTTGGCGAGCCGGTCCTCGGAGGTGACGCCGAAGGTGTCGCCCGCCCACTCCACGAACGCCAGCGCGTTGCGGTGCGAGAGCATCACGCCCTTGGGGTCGCCGGTCGAGCCCGAGGTGTAGAGGACGTAGGCCAGGTCCGCGTCCACCGCGGGCACCGCGGGCCGCTCCGCGGACTCCGCGGCCAGCGCGGGCCAGGTCACTGTGGGCAGCCCGGCCACGCGCGGCGCGTCCGCCGCGTCGTCGGTCACCCACAGCGCGCGCATCGGCGGCCGGCCGGCGAAGGCCTCGTCCACCCGGGCGATGCGGTCGGCGCAGGTCACCAGCCCGGCGACCTCGCAGTTGCGCGCGATCCACGCCATGCGCGCGGGCGGCGCCCCCGGGTCCACCGGGACGTACGCCGCGCCCGCCTTCATGACGCCGTAGAGCGCGACCACCGCCTCGGGCGACTTGGGGAGCCACAACGCCACGCGGTCGCCGCGCCGGACCCCGTGGGCGATCAGCGAGCGCGCCAGCCGGTTCGAGGCCTGCTCGAGCGCGGCGTAGGAGAGCCGGCGCGAGCCCATCACCACGGCGTCGCGCTGCGCGTGCCGCCCGGCCGCGCGGCTCACCAGGTCGGGGAGGAGGGTCACGAGCGTCCCGCGGCCGGAGGCAGAGGTTCGCGTCCCGGGAGGCGCCCGGCCCCGCGGCTCACGCGATCGGGAAGGAGCGACGACACGGCGGTCAGAGCCCGAGGCAGCGCGCGATGATCTTGCGCTGCATCTCGGAGGTGCCGGAGTAGAGCGTCCCGGACAGCGCATCCCGGAGCTCGCGCTCGATCGGGTACTCCTTCATGTAGCCGTAGCCGCCGAAGATCTGGAGCGCGTCGCGCGCCGCCTGCACGTGGGCCTCGCTCACGAACAGCTTGGCGACCGCGGCCTCGAGGATGGCGCTCTTGCCCTGCTGCTTCAGCCAGCCCACGCGGTAGAGCAGGAAGCGCCCGGCGTCCACCGCCACCTTCATGTCGGCGACCTTGTCCGCGACCGACTCGAACTTCGCGATCGGCTGCCCGAACTGGCGGCGCTGGCGCGCGTAGGCGATCGAGTCCTCGAGCAGGCGCTGCATCGCGCCCAGGTGCGCGGCGAAGATGCAGGCGCGCTCCCACTCCATCGCCGAGTTGAAGATGCTCATCCCCGCGCCCTCGGGGCCGAGCCGCGCCGACTCGGGGACGAAGCAGTCCTCGAACACCACCTCGCCCATCGGCGAGGTCCTGAGTCCCATCTTCGCGATCGGCTTGCCGAAGGTGACGCCCCTGGTGTCGCGCGGCACCAGGAACGCGGTCAGCGCCTTCGGCTTCTGCTCGGCCGAGCGGTCCAGGTAGGCGAAGGCCAGCGCCAGGTCCGCGACCGGCGCGTTGGTCGAGAAGGTCTTCTGGCCGTTCAGCCGGTAGCCCGGCCCGGGCGCGGTGACGCGCTCCGCGTGCGAGCTGAGCGCGAACACGTCGGAGCCGGCGCCCGGCTCGGTGATGGCGTGCGCGCCGATCGCGCGCCCGGCGACCAGTTCCGGCAGCCAGCGCCGCTTCTGCTCCTCGCTCCCGTAGTGGAGGATGGGCATCTGGCAGGCCCACATCTGCGCGTTCAGGCTGAACACCAGCCCGTTGTCGCGGCAGCCGTGGCCGAGCGCCTCCATCGCCACCGTGGTGGTGAGCAGGTCCTGCCCCTGCCCGCCGTGCTCGGGCGGGATGGGCAACCCGAGCAGCCCGAAGTCGGCGCACGCCTGCCAGCACTCGCGCGGGAACGTGCCCGCGTGGTCGCGTGCCTCGAGGCCCTCGTTCAGCCGTTCGCGCGCGAAGGCGCGCACCGCGTCCGCCAGTTCGATCTGCTCGGGGCTCAGGCCGAGGTCCATGACGCCTCCTGCGCCCGGGCCGCGTCCCCGCCGCGTCCCGCGGCGGAGGGCGGCGCCAGCGCGCCGATCCACTCCAGGAGCTTCTGCATCCCGCGCGCCGCGGAACCGGTAGCGCGCCTCGAGCGTGTACGCCGCCGGCGGCACACACGGCAAAGCCCAGAAGTGCTCGACGAAGCTCGCCGAGAGCGGGAGCGCGGGCCCGCCCGCGGGCGCCGCACGGCGCGCCAGCCGTGAGACCACCGCGGCCATGTGCCGCCAGCGCTCGCCGCGCACCAGCCCGCGCCAGTTCTCGGGATTCCCGAGCGCGTGACCGAGGTGGCGCCAGCCCTTGCGGTCGGCGTCGGCCTTGACCATGGTGTCGAGCTCCATGACCGGCGCGGCCAGGAAGGCCAGCGCCGCGATGGCGCCGGCCTCGCCGGCGAACACCGAGATCGCGGTGCGGGCGTCGAAGCACGAGCCGACCAGCACGAAGCGCGTCTGCCCGAGCCCGCCGCGCAGGTGGCGGATCACCGCGAGCGCGTCGTCGCGGTAGGGCGCTCCCGGGTCGAGGAACCCGCTCGCGCCCTCGCTGTCGCCGGTGCCGTGGTAGTCGAAGCGGAACGCCGCGAAGCCGCGCGCGGCCAGCGCGCGCGCCAGCTCGACGAACATGCGGTTGCGGTGCGAGCGCGGGCGGGTGAACAGCACCACGCACAGGCCGGTCGCGGCCGCCTCCGGTGCAGGCGGCGTGTACACGCCGAACAGCGCCCCCGCCGGCGACGGCGCCAGCACCGGCCGCTCGGCGCGCGCCCGCGCCAGCTCGACCGCGCTTTCACGCCAGGCCATCGAGCCACTCCGCGGTCCCGCGCACCAGCGTCTCCGACTCCCACGCGGGGTTCGAGATGAAGTGCCAGCCCGGCTCCTCGGCCACCGCGAGCGTGACGACGCGCGCGCCGCGCGCCTCGAGCGTGGCGGCGAGCTGCGCGTTCGCGGGAGCGAGCCGCGGCCGCGCCTGCACCTGGGCGACGAGCGTCGGTCCGCTCCAGCGCGCGAGCGACTGCTCGAGGGCGATCGGCTCCAGGCTCTCGACCAGCTCGCGATGCAGGTAGTAGCCATGCACGTCCACCTTCCCCTCGCGCGCGAGGCGCTCGAGCAGCTGGTCCACGGTCTCGTTCGGGCGCGCGCCGTGGGCCACCTGTGAGAACAGCATCCCGCGCAGCATGGCGCGGAAGTACTCGGCCGGCCGGTGCACCGGCTCCCACATCGCGAGCCCCGCCACCTGCGCATCGTCGGCGAGTGCGGCGGCCGCGACCAGCGCGCCCACGCGCTCGCCCACCCACACCACGCGCGCGGCGCCGGCCAGCGCGCGCGCCCGCGCCGCCGCGGCGCGCGCGTCCGCGACCAGCGTCGCGAGGGTCACGTCGGCGTAGTCGCCGCCCGAGTCGCCGTGACCGCGCGCGTGGTAGCGGAACGCCGGGAGCCCGCGGGCCGCCGCGGCGCGCGCCAGGTTCACCTGGTTACGGTAGTTGGTGAGCTGCTCGACGCCCAGGCTGTGGCAGTAGACCACGACCGGCGCTCCGGCGCGCGCGATCCGCGCCGCGTGGAAGACGGCGTAGAGCGGCCGCTCTCCCGACTCGAAGAACATCGGGGTCTCGCGGGCGGCGCTGGAGGTCTGTTCCAGGGATGGAGTGGCGGGTGCGGGGGAGGGCACCGGCACGGGCTCCTCTCGAGCGGGACGGCTTGAGACCGGGGATGACGGAAAGCGCATAAGACGTTAGCCCGCCATCGGCTTCAGTGTCAAAGCATCGGCCGCTCGGGCCGCGGGCTGAAGCGGGCCGCGCGCGGGAGCGCTCCGGGTATCCGCCGGCGCGCCCCGGGCGCTCGGGCGCGCCGGTCGCCGGCGCCGGCGCGGCCGAGCGCTCTCAGTCCGCCCGCTCCACCAGCGCGGCGTGGAGCGCGCGTACCGCGTCCGCCGAGCGCGGGCCCGGCACGCGGAACGTGAGAGCGACGGGCGAGGTGCGCAGCGCCAGGATGGGCACGCCCGCGCGCTCGAGCGCGGCCTCGGCCAGCGCCACCGCGCGCGCGCCGAGGCCCAGGCCCACCACCGAGACGAACGCCGCGCCGTGCTCGACCGTGAGCCGCCACTCGCCGCCGGGGCCGCGCAGGGCGCGGAACTCCTTCTGCAGCGCCTCGACGTCGGCGCGGCTGCCGACCCACACCAGCACGCCGTGCTCCCCGGTCGGCTGCTCGTGCGCCAGCAGCTCCAGCTCGGGGAACGCGTCGGACACCGCCTCGATAATGCCGCGCGCCTCGCCGCGCCCGCCCGCGTTGCCTTCGGCGATCGCGATCGAGCAGTCGTCGCGATGCGCCACCGCCTCCACCCTCGGTCCCTCCATGCCGTCCTCCCCGATCTCGGTGCCAGGCTCGTCGTCGAACGACGATCGCACGGCGAGCGGCACGCGCTCGCGCGCCGCCAGGTCCACGCAGCGCGCGTGCAGCACCCGCCCGCCCAGGTGGGCGAGGGCGGAGCACGCGCGGTAGCCGATCCGCCGGATGACGCGCGCGGTTCGCACCACGCGCGGGTCGGCGGTGCAGATGCCGCTCACGTCGGTGTAGATCTCGCAGCGCCCGCGGCCCAGCGCGGCGGCCAGCGCCACCGCCGTCGTGTCCGAGCCGCCGCGGCCGAGCGTCGTGATCTCCCGGGTCTCCGGGTTCACGCCCTGGAAGCCGGCGACGATGACGACCCGACCGTTCTCCAGCTCGGCGCGGATGCGCTCGGGGCGCACCGCGACGATCCGCGCCGCGCCGTGACCGGCATCGGTGAGGATGCCGCTCTGCGAGCCGGTGAACGAGATGGCGGGCACCGCGAGATCGTGCAGGGCCATCGCCAGCAGCGCCATCGAGACCCGCTCGCCGGTGGTCAGCAGCATGTCCAGCTCGCGCCGGCTGGGCGACTCCGAGACCTCGTGCGCCAGCCGCAGCAGCTCGTCGGTGGTCTGGCCCATCGCCGAGACCACCACCACCAGGTCGTTGCCTGCCGCGCGGGCGGCGGCGACGCGGCGGGCCACCTCCCGCATGCGCTCGGGACCCTCGACCGAAGTGCCGCCGTATTTCTGAACCAGGACGCCCATCGCGGGAGTTATACGGTGTCGTGCCCCGGCGCGCACGGGGTTTCATAGCACTGAACGTAAGTTCGACAAAACAGGCTTGAAACCGACCCCCGCGGAGGCGGAGCATTACCCGAGCAGCGGCCCCTCCGGCCGCGACTCACGCCCCCACGGCGGGGACCCACAGTCCCCGGTGACGAGGCATCCCGTGCCGCGAGCGCCTCCGACCCCGAGACGCACGCGCGCCGCTCGCTCGATCGAGCGGCGCGGATCGTCCGCTTCGCGTGCCTTCTCTGTGAAGCACACCGTGCATCAACTCCCCACGCGGGAGGATGGAGGCCCCACATGCGATCGCTACGACTGCTCGTGCCGATGCTGCTCGCCGGGTGCCTGTTCCTGACACCGGCATACGGCCAGGGCCAACCGACCCCGATCGACAGCACGCATTACTGGACGTACCACCTGCTGAACCCGCAGTTCCAGCCGGTCCAGGTGCAGGCGCGGGACCAGTTCCTGAGCTTCTACACGCCGATCTACCTCGACAGCCTCACCCGGCTCGTGAACTGGGTCTACAAGAACCAGTCCACGGTCCGCGACACGTTCCTCCACTACACCTGGTGGAACATCCAGAACAAGCTGCCGGTCAACCGGCAGGTCAGGGTCTCGAACCAGTTCGGGGATTTCCCGGTGACGGTCGAGCGGCTCGAGTTCCTCCTGGCGCCGGCCTGGAAGAATCCGCCGGCCACCGTCTCCTCGCCGCCCCTCGCGAACCACTATCTGTGCTACAAGGCCTTCGGCTTCCCCGAACCGGGGCTCAGCTACTTCCTGCGGGACGAGTGGCGGAACGACGTCCAGCTCCCGCACCCGATGGAGTATCTCTGCGTCCCGTGCTGGAAGGAGCACGGCGCTCAGGTCTTCGCGCCGACCGACACCGTGACGCACCTGGCGCTGTATCCGATCATGCCGCAATCCGACTACTTCTATCCCTTCGTGGTGGACCAGTTCACGGCGGGCAACTTCCTGGTGCAGCAGCGGCCGCTCGAGTACCTGCTGGTGCCCTCGACGAAGTTCGAGGAGCCGACGAAGATCGAGCGGAGCACGTGGGGGAGGATCAAGACCCTCTACCGGTGACCTGGAGTGACCCGTTGTCGTCGGCGACCACCCTCGTTCGCGGGGGTGGTCGTCGTGCCGGGCGCGGAGCTGCGG
>JACRPT010000093.1 GCA_016223045.1 Candidatus Eiseniibacteriota bacterium | reverse complement strand
TGTTCGTCAGCCCGTCGGTTCGTTCCCCGCTTCCTTCGGACGCTCCCTCGCGGTCACGCCCTTGCGGTTCCCTTGAGTCCCCGTGACCAAGTCCTCGGAGGACTTCCACCTCCAAGTCAGCGCCCATGCTGGGCGTACCGCGCGAAGCCGCCGGAGCCTGGGCTCCGGCGGCTTCGTCAGCGTGCGCCCGGGCGCGACCCCTTCCGCGGCCGCGACGCAGGCGTGGTCAGTTGCCGGCGCCGGCCTCGGGCGGGGCGGTGTTCGCGTCGATGTCCAGCGTGATCATGAAGCCGTTGGTGCCGTGGAACTCGAACGACTTGTCGCCGACGCGCAGGGCTTCGACGGTGTTCGGCATCACCAGGAAGCCGTCGTTGTGCACCGCGCCGAAGTACTTCAGGTTGCGGATCACGATCGGGTCGTTGGTCATGCCCTGGAAGCGCTGGAGCCGCACCTCGGCGGTCTTGCCGCCGTCGAGCGTGGCGTACGCCGCGTCCTTCCCCGGCACCCACTCGACGTCGCCCTCGGCAGTCGTGAGCGAGTTCCACTTCACCGGGTAGAGGTGCCCGAGGATCGCGGCGATGCCGTCGCGCTGCTCCTTCGTGGTGGACCGGTCGAAGGTCACCACGGCCCAGTCGGTCTGGCCCTTCGAGAAGTCGGCGCCGAGGTCGCCGTAGACCCAGAACTTCGCGCCGTCGAGCTTCACGCCCCTGTAGTCGCCCTTGTTCACCCGGTACGCGTTGTTGAAGCGGCAGTAGTGCTCGGCGTGCCCTTCGTGGCCTTCCATGTGCATCTCGTGTCCGGCGGGCGAGGTGGTGAAGAAGCACTGGCAGAACGTCGGGCACGAGCAGGCTTCGATGACGGTGGCGTTCATCTTCCACGCGGGCGCGGCCGCCTTCATCTCCTTCGCCAGCGCCGGGACGGCGGTGAGCAGGAGCGCGCAGAAGATTCCGAGGGTTCTCATGGGTCCTCCGTGGGGGGGTGCATCGGGGTGGGAGCGACGCGGCCGCGTCGTATCAACCGGGGCGAATGTCTACCACGTCCGCGGCCCCGATGCTCGCACAATGTGGCGGGCCCGGCCCCGCGCGAGCGTTCGGGATCCGGCTGAGCCCGCTTCAGTCGCGGTGCGCGCGGGCGTCGGAGCGAGAGGCGGGACTCGATCGCGCGTGACGGCCGGGCCGCATGGCGGGTGCCGGCGGGCGCGGTGTTTGCGGGCCCTATCCACGTCCGATAAGCTCCCGCCCCTGCTTTCCCGCCGCAGCGGCCCTCACCGGAGTCCCGGATCCCATGGCTAGCCGCCTCCTCGAAGCCCTGAGCCAGCGCGTCCTGTTCTACGACGGCGCCATGGGTACCCAGCTCCAGGCCCACGGGCTGAGCCCCGAGGACTTCGGCGGGAAGCGCTGGGAGGGCTGCAACGACGCCCTGTCGCTGACCCGCCCCGACGTGGTGGACGCGGTCCATGCCGCCTACTTCGAGGCCGGCGCGGACGTGGTCGAGACCAACTCCTTCCAGGCCTCGCGCCTCAGGCTCGAGGAGTGGGGGCTGGGCGAGCAGACGCTCGAGCTGAACCGCGCCGCCGCGGAGATCGCGCGCCGCGTCGCCGACCGCTTCGAGGCCGCCGACGGCCGCCCCCGGTTCGTGGCCGGCTCGATAGGCCCCTCGGGTTTCCTGCCCTCGTCGGAGGATCCCGAGCTCGGACGGCTGGCGCTCGAGGACCTGGTGCCGGCGTTCGAGGTGCAGGCGCGCGGCCTCGTCGAGGGCGGCGCGGACGTGCTCATCCTCGAGACGTGCCAGGACATGATCGAGATGAGGGCCCAGATCCTGGCCGCGCGCGAGGCGATGGCGGCGGGCGGCCGGCGCGTGCCCCTCCAGTGCTCGGTGACGCTCGACCCGTCGGGCCGCATGCTGCTCGGCACCGACGTGGGCGCGGCGCTCGCCACGCTCCAGGCGATGCAGGTCGAGATCGTCGGGCTCAACTGCTCGACCGGACCCGACCTGATGCGCGACGCCATCCGCCACCTGTCGCAGAACGCCGGCACGTTCCTGCACTGCATCCCGAACGCCGGGCTGCCCATCAACGACGGCGGGCGCACGGTCTACCCGATGAAGCCCGGGCCGATGGCCGAGACCCTGCGCGAGTTCGTGGACGAATTGGGCGTCAACATCGTGGGCGGCTGCTGTGGCACGACGCCGGACCACGTCCGCGCCATGGTGGCCGCCATCGGCCGCCGCGCGCCGGCCAGGCGCCCGGGCCGCTCCGGCTGGTTCCTCTCCAGCGGCATGACCGCCACCGCGATGCTTCAGGAGCCGCGCCCGCTCGTGATCGGCGAGCGGCTCAACACCCAGGGCTCGCGCAAGGTCAAGGCGCTGGTGCTGGAGGACCGGCTCGAGGAGCTGATCCCGATCGCGCGCAGGCAGGTCGAAGGCGGGGCGCACGCGCTCGACGTGTGCCTGGCCCTGACCGAGCGCACCGACGAGGCCGCGCAGGTGCGGCGGCTGGTCAGGAAGCTCGCGCTCTCGGTCGAATCGCCGCTGTGCATCGACTCGACCGAGCCGCACGTCATCGAGGAGGCGCTGAAGGCCTGTCCGGGCTGCGCGCTCGTCAACTCGATCAACCTCGAGGGCGGCCGCGCGCGCGTGGACGCGGTGATGCCGCTCGTGATGAAGTACGGCGCCGCGGTGATCGCGCTCACCATCGACGAGCAGGGGATGGCGAAGACCGTGGAGCGCAAGCTCGAGGTGGCGCGGCGCATCCACGACATCGTCACAAGCGAGTACGGGATGCAGCCCGGGCGGCTGGTGTTCGACGACCTCACCTTCACGCTGGCCACCGGCGACGCCGAGTTCCTGGACTCCGGCGTCCAGACCATCGAGGGGATCCGCGCCATCAAGGCCGCGCTCCCGGGCGTGCTCACGAGCCTCGGCGTCTCGAACGTCTCGTTCGGCCTCTCGAGGGAGGCGCGCGCCGTGCTCAACTCGGTCTTCCTCTATCACTGCGTGCAGGCCGGGCTCGACATGGCGATTGTGAACCCCGCCGACGTCATCCCGTACCCGGAGATCGGCGAGGCGGACCGCCGCGCCGCCGAGGACCTGGTCTTCAACCGCGACGCGCAGGCGCTGTCGAAGCTGATCGCGCACTTCGAGGGGCGCACCGCCGACACGCGCGCGAAGCAGGAAGAGGCCGAGGAGGCCTCGCTCGAGGTCGAGCAGAAGATCGCCTGGCAGATCCTCCACCGGAAACCCGCCGGGATCGAGGAGCTGGTGGACCAGGCGGTCCGGCGCCAGGACCCGGTGGCGGTGCTCAACCAGGTGCTGCTGCCGGCGATGAAGGAGGTCGGCGACAAGTTCGGCGCGGGCGAGCTGATCCTGCCCTTCGTGCTCCAGAGCGCCGAGGTGATGAAGAAGGCGGTGACGCGGCTCGAGACCTACCTCGAGAAGGGCGCGGACGTCGCCAAGGGCCGCGTCGTGGTGGCCACGGTGTACGGCGACGTGCACGATATCGGCAAGAACCTGGTGAAGACCATCCTGTCGAACAACGGCTACACCGTCTTCGACCTCGGCAAGCAGGTCCCGGTGCAGACCATCCTCGACAAGGCGCAGGAGGTGGACGCCACCGCCATCGGCCTCTCGGCGCTGCTGGTCTCGACCAGCAGGCAGATGCCGATCTGCGTGGCCGAGCTGCACCGCGCGGGGCTCCGCTACCCGGTCCTGATCGGCGGCGCCGCGATCAACCGGAACTTCGGTCGCCGCGCGGCGCTGGTGGACGGCGAGCACTTCTACGAGCCGGGGGTGTTCTACTGCAAGGACGCCTTCGAGGGGCTCGACACCGTGAACGCACTGGTGGACGCCGGGCAGGCCGCGGCGCTCATCGAGCGGAACCGGCGCGAGGCGTTCGAGTTCAGGGAGAAGGCGTCCGAGCTGGAGGCGCGCCAGCGGGAATCCACCGCGAAGCAGCGCGACTTCAAGGTCACGGTGCCGCGCAACGTGGAGATCCCAGCGCCCCCGTTCTGGGGCGCGCGCGTGACGCCTGCGTCCGGGATCCCGTTCGCCGAGATGTACGCGGGGATGGACCTGAAGACCCTTTACCGCCTGCACTGGGGCGCGCGCGGGAGCGGCGCGGAGTACGAGAAGCTGATCCGCGAGGACTTCGAGCCACGCCGGCTCGCGCTCCAGCGCGACGCCGAAGCGAAAGGCTGGCTCGAGCCGCGCGCGGTCTATGGCTACTTCCCCTGCCAGAGCGACGGGCCGGACCTGGTGGTCTACGACCCGGCCGCCTTCGCGCCCGGCGCGCTCGCGCCGCGCGGCAAGATCGAGGAGGTCGTGCGCTTCACCTTCCCGCGCCAGGCCGAGCGCGAGGGGCTCTGCCTCTCCGATTACTTCCTGCCGGTCGAGAGCAGCCGGTTCGACGTGGTGGCCTTCCAGGTGGTGACGGTGGGCGCGAAGGTGGACGAGCTGCAGGAGGAGCTGAACGCGCGGGGCGAGTACGCGGCGGCGCTGTTCGCTCACGGCCTCGGCGTCTCGGCCGCCGAAGGCCTCGCCGAGTGGCACCACCGCCGGGTGCGGCGCGAGCTGGGGCTGGAGGACGAGCGCGGCAAGCGCTACTCGTTCGGCTACAGCGCCTGCCCCGAGCTCGCCGACCAGGCGAAGCTGTTCGAGCTGGTGAAGCCCGGGCAGGCGATCGGCGTCACGCTCACCAGCGCCTACCAGCTGGTGCCCGAGGCCTCGACCTCGGCCGTCATCGTCCACCACCCGGCGGCGGTCTACTACATGGTGAAGGAGTAGGCACGGCACCGGTCGTGCCGCGCGCCCGCGCCCACGCACCCGCTCACGGCGTGATGACCGCCGGCCCCTTCCGCGTCGCCCGCAGCGTGAGCGGCTTGCTGAGCTGCGAGCTCAGCAGGTAGGACCCGGGTCGCATCAGCACGATGTCGCCGCCGTCCACGGTCCAGCGGTCGATCGCCAGGGTGCCGGCAGCGGCGAGGGCCGGCAGTCCGAGCGCGATCGCAAGGAACGGGAGCCTGAAGCCGCGGAGCGGCGAGGTCCTGCCGGCGGATGGAGTCGTCATGTTGGTCCTCCGTGCTCGGGTTCCGTGGGCGGGCGGTCCGTCCGATGGCGGCCCTGAGCGGTTTGCCCCCGGACCGGCCGCCGGGCCGGCCGATTCGCCGCCGGTGCCCACACCGAGCCAAACGTCGGTCGGCCGCCGCGGGGGACATCCCGGGGTGTGAAGCACGGCGGCGATGGTGCCGCCCCGGCGCGCGAATACCGGGCACCCCAGCGGGACCCAGACCGCCGGGGGCGCACCGAAGCGTTGTAATCGCGTCCTGCCCAACGCAGAATGGGCGATGGTTGGCCCGCGATCGCCCCATCGGCCGGGCGTCGAGTGGTGTTGGGGCGGGCCGGGCCCGTGCCGCGGCCGCGACACCACCCATGGGATCGGGGATCGGGCATGTCCAGGGGCGAGATCACCCATCTTCTGCAGGAGCTCAGGGGCGGGCACAAGGAGGCTCTGGACCAGCTCCTGCCGCTGGTCTACGGAGAGCTGCGCTCACTGGCGCGCCGGCGCCTCGGCGGCGCCGGTCCCGCCACGCTCGGCACGACCGAGCTGGTCCACGAGGTCTTCCTCAAGCTCTTCGACCGCGACGCGCTCTCCCTCAACGACCGCCGCCACTTCTTCGCCGTCGTCGCGCTGGCCATGCGCCAGATCGTCGTGGACCACGCGCGGCGGCGCGCCGCGCGCAAGCGCGGCGGGGACCTGCGCCGTCTGGACCTCGAGGACGCCGACATCGCGGTGGACGACCACGCCGAGGAGATCCTGTCCCTCGACGAGGCGCTGGTGCGTTTGAAGGAGGTGGACGAGCGGCTGGCCCGGGTCGTGGAGCTCCGGTTCTTCGCCGGTCTGTCGGTGGAGGAGACGGCGGAAGTGCTCGACGTGGACCCGCGGACGGTCAAGCGCGACTGGAGGAAGGCCCGGATGCTGCTCCTCGAGAGCCTGGGTGGCGGGCCCGTGGCATGAGCCGGAGCCGGCCCACGACGGGGCTGGAGGGGCTCGACCGCGAGTCCTGGCAGCGGATCGACGCCCTGCTCGACTCGGCGCTCGAGCTCGCCGGCGACGAGCGCTCGGCATTCCTCGACCGCGCGTGCGCCGGGGACCCCGGCCTGCGCGCGCGCGTGGACATGCTGCTCGCGGCCGACGCCGTGTCCGGGTCGCTGCTCGATCGTCCCGTCCTGGACAGTGTCCCCGGCCTGCTGGAGGAGGACGAGGGCCGGGAGACCCGCGCGAAGGTGGATCGCGTCGGGTCATGGCGCATCCTGCGGGAGATCGGGCGCGGCGGCATGGGGGTGGTCTATCTCGCGGAGCGCGCCGACGGGCAGTTCGAGCAGCGCGTGGCGCTCAAGCTGATCAAGCGCGGGCTCGACACCGACGAGATCGTCGGCCGCTTCCAGCAGGAGCGCCAGATCCTGGCCCGGCTCGAGCATCCTCACATCGCGCGCCTGGTGGACGGCGGCGTCACCGACGAGGGCCTCCCGTACATCGCGATGGAGTACGTCGAAGGCGTGCCGCTCACCGAGCATTGCCGCAGCCGCGGCCTCGGCCTCGACGCGGCACTGAGGCTCTTCGACCAGGTCTGCGAGGCGGTCCAGTACGCGCACCGCAATCTGGTGGTCCACCGCGATCTCAAGCCCGGCAACATCATGGTCTCCGAGGGCGCCGTCAAGCTGCTCGACTTCGGGATCGCGAAGGTCCTCGCGCCCGGAGGCGGCGAGGCGGCGAAGACGATGACGATGGCGCCGCGCCTGACGCCCGACTATGCGGCGCCGGAGCAGCTCCGTGGCGAGCCGCCGACCACCGCGACCGACGTGTACGCGCTCGGTGTCGTGCTCTACGAGCTGCTCACCGGCGGGCGACCGCACCGGCGCCGCGACACAACTCACGCCGGGGCGGAGAACGCGACCCTCGATGAGGAACCCGAGCCGCCGAGCACCGCGGCCGCACGGCGGGGTCGCGAGGCACGGGCGCGCGCGGGTCCGGTCCCGGGGGAGGCGACCGCCGGGCCGGGCGCCTGGCGGGGGCGCCTCAAGGGCGACCTCGACGACATCGTGCTGATGGCGCTCCGCAACGAGCCCGAGCGGCGCTATCCCTCCGTCGAGGCGCTGCGCGACGACCTGACGCGCTGGCGCGCGGGCCGCCCGGTCCGCGCGACCCGTCCCACCTGGGGCTACCGCGCGGGCAAGTTCGTGCGCCGGAACCGCGCCGCCGTCACCGCGGGCGCGCTGGTGGCGCTCTCGATCGTGGCGGGGCTGATCGGGACGACGTGGCAGGCACACGTGGCGGCGCGCGAGCGGGACCGGGCGCTGCTCGAGGCCAGAAAGGCGAGCGAGATCAAGGACTTCGCGCTGGGGCTCTTCCAGGTGTCCGATCCCGAGCAGTCGCGGGGCGCGAACATCACGGCGCGCGAGCTGCTCGAGCGCGGCGCCGGCCGGGTGGAGCGCGAGCTGAAGGGCCAGCCCGCGGTGCAGGCCGAGATGCTCGACCTGATCGGCGGCGTCTACTACCAGCTGAGCGAGTACGCCCGCGCCGAGTCGGTGCTCGTGCGCGCCACCGAGCTGGGCCGGCGCACGCTCGGGCGGGAGCACGTGCAGGTCGCGCACAGCCTCAGCCGCCTGGGGCAGGTCCTCGATGCCGAGGCCAGGTACGACGCCGCGATCGCGGCGCTGCGGGAGGCCCTCGCGATCCAGCAGCGGCAACCGGGCGAGCGACGCGCGGAGGTGGCGGCGACGTTGTCCAACCTCGCGGCCACGTACGATCACGCCGGTCGGCCCGACAGCGCCGAGGCGCTGCACAGCCGGGCGCTGGCCATCGACCGGGCGCTGTTCGGCGAGGAGAGCGCGAACGTGGCCACCGATCTCGATAACCTGGGCGTCGTGCTGCAGGCGCGGCAGCGCCCGGCCGACGCGGTCCCGCTCCTGCGCCGGGCCCTGGAGATCCGCCGCAGGGTGCTCGGCAGCGAGCATCCGGCGACGGCGACGGTCGCCGAGAACCTGGCCCTGGCGCTGCAGAACCTGGGGCGGACCGGTGAGGCCGTCCGGCTCCACGAGGAGGCGCTGCGGATCCGCCGGAAGATCCTGGACCCGATGCACCTCGACATCGCCCACACCCTCGGGAACTTCGCGAACCTGAAGCGGGACCAGGGTGACCACGCGGGCGCCGCGTCCATGTACGAGGAAGCCCTCGCGATCGAACGCCATGCCCTCGGCTCCGACCACCCGGACGTGGCGCGCAGCACGAACAACCTGGCCATCCTCTACTACCAGCGGCATGAGTTCGAGAGAGCGCTGCAGCACTTCCGGGAGGCCTTCGAGAGCTTCCGCCGCGTCCATGGCGGCCAGCACCCGGGCACGCTCAACATGGAAGGCAACATCGGCGCGGTGCTGCGCGCCATGGGCCGCTACCAGGAGTCGGAGCGCGTCCTGGCGGGCGTGCTCGCCCGGCGGCGCTCGATCCTGGGGGAGGACGACGCCGACGTCGCGAACAGCTACCACAACCTCGGCGTGCTGCACCATCTGGTGGGCCGGGACGACATCGCCGAGAGCGAGCTGCGCCGCGCACTCGAGATGCGCGGACGGCTGCTGGGCGACAGCACGGCGCCCGTCGCCCAGAGCGCCGAAGCACTGGCGGGTCTGCTGCGCGACCAGGGGCGCCACGGCGAGAGCCTGCCGCTCTACCGCCGGGCGGTCGCGATCGACGCCCGCGTGTTCCCGAAGCCCAGCCCGCAGAGCGCCGAGGCGTTCGTGGGGATCGGGCGCCTGCTGGTGCTGATGGGGAGACCGCGGGAGGCGGAACCGTACCTGCGCGACGCGCTGGCGGTGCGCTCGGCGGCGTTCGGTGCGCAGGACGGGCGCACCGCCGAGGCCGCGGTCGCGCTCGGACTCTGCCGCGCCGCGCAAGGCGCGGGCGATTCGGCGGACTCACTGATCGCCCCGGGCCTGCCCGTGCTGCGGCGCCAGCCCGGCCGGCCCGACCCGCTCATCGCGCGCGCCGAGCAGGTCCTGGCCCGCGGGCGGTCGCTGGCCAGAGACCGGTAACGCCCCGGTCGGCTGCGACGACCGGACCGGTTCCCGGCGCGCGGAGCGGCGGACGGACCGCAGTCCGTCAGCGCCCCAGCAGCACCAGCTTCCCCTGCGCGGTCCCGTCTCCGCTCCGGAGCCGCAGGAAGTAGATCCCGCCCGCGAGCCGGCGGCCGCCGTCGTCGTGGCCGTCCCAGACGGTCGCGTGCGGGCCGGCGTCGAGCGTCCCGCGCGCGAGGTCGCGCACGTGGCGCCCCGCGCAGTCGAGCACCTCGAGCCGCGCAGGCCCGGTCGCGGCGAGCGTGAAGCGCAGCGTCGTGGACGCGCCGACGGGGTTGGGCGCCACGGCATCGAGGCTCGGGCGCTCGCGGAGCGTGGCCGGCTCCACCGCCAGCGGGATCGTGCTCACCGCGCGATACGCGTTCACGCGCGGGCCGATCGGCCGGTCGTAGGTCACAGGGTCGCCGGTGGCGATGAGGTGCCCCGCCACCTGCGCCGGCGTCATCCACGGGTATCGGGAGCGGACGAGTGCGCACACCCCCGCGGTCAGCGGGCAGGCGAACGAAGTGCCGTCGCCGTACATGTACGGCCGCACGCCGTCCCAGCCGAACAGGAAGATGTAGAAGATCTGGTCGAGGTCGGTGAAGGTGTAGTTGCGGCAGATGCTCGACCACATCAGGCTGCCGGGCGCCGCGACGTCCACCCACGATCCCCAGTTCGAGAACGAGGCGCGCGCGTTCGCGTCGTCGGTCGCGGCCACGGCGATGACGCCGCTCGCGGCCGCGGGATAGGTGCGCACGCTGTCGCCGTCGTTGCCCGCCGCCGCCACGCACACGACCCCGGCGGCGTTCGCCATGTCCACCAGCGCCTGGAAGAACTCCGGCACGCCCGGGTCGCCCGGGCCGCCGAGGCTCATGTTGAGCACCGCGACGCGCTGGTCGGCGGCGTAGGCGAACGCGCCCGCCACCGCCTCGGAGGTGATGCCGCTGTCGGGGTGCGAGACCTTGAGCGGCATGAGCCGGCAGCTCCAGGTCGCGCCCGCGATGCCCTCGGCGTTGTTGGTCTCTGCCGAAGCGATCCCGGCGACGAAGCTGCCGTGGAAGCCCACATCGAGCCCGCTCGCGTCCTGCGTGTATTCCGGATTCGGATCGTTGTCGCCCCGGCCGAAGTCCCAGCCGGCGACGTCGTCCACGAAGCCGTTCCCGTCGTCGTCCACGCCGTTCACCGGGATCTCGCCGGGGTTCTGCCAGACGTGCCCCGCGAGGTCGGGGTGTCCCGTGTCCACGCCCGTGTCCATGATGGCGATGACGATCGAGGAGTCGCCGCGCTCGATGTCCCACGCTGCCGGCAGCCGCACGTCGGCGACGCCGCCGTCGTCCACGTACCACTGGAACGGGAGGTCGGGGTCGTTCGGGAGGGTGTTGAAGAGCGACAGCCGGTAGTTCGGGCACACGGCGCGGAACGCGCCGGTGGCCTGGAGCGCGCGTCCCGCCGCGATCGGGTCGAATCCCGGCCGGGCGCTGCGGGCCTTGAGCACGCGCACGCCGCTCGCGCCGCGCGCGGGACCGACCGGCTCGAGGCGCTCGAGCCCGAAGCGCGCGAGCAGCTCCTGCGCGCGCGCTTCCACCAGCGCGAACGGGGCGGCCGCCGTGGCGCGGTCCGCGTCCACTACGAAGAGCAGCTCGCCCGCCGCGCAGGGCATGGTGTGGGGCGTGGCGGGCGGGCGGGGAGTCGCGGTGGGCGGCGCGGCGTGGATCGGGGCGGCAGCCAGGGCGAAGACGAGCGGCGCGATCAGGGGGACTCGGTTCACGGCTGGCCTCCCGGTGGGGGGTCGAGAGAGAGGTGGGGCCGGCGCAGCTTGCCGACCGCCACAAGTCTACCGTGGTCGCCGCCGCCCCCACCAGCCTGTTCTTACGAGGCGAGCGCCCGGCCGCCGCGTCGCGACGCGCTGCGGTACAATGCGCCGCGTCATCCGCATTGCGTTCCGCATCGAGACCCCATGCGCCCACCCGTCATGAAGATCGAGCCCGTCACCCTCGAAGGTCCGCAGGTCCGCCTCGAGCCGCTCTCGCTCGAGCGGCACTTCGACGACCTGTGCCGCGTGGGGCTCGACCAGGACCTGTGGTGCTGGAGCACGGTGGACGTGCGGAGCCCCGGGGACCTGCGGAGCTACCTCGAGAGCGCGTTGCAGGAGCGGGCCGAGGGCCGCGCGCTGCCCTTCGCCACCGTGGCCCGCGCCGCCGGCCGCGCGGTCGGCAGCACGCGCTTCGGGAGCATCGCGGTCCCGCATCGGCGTGTCGAGATCGGCTGGACCTGGATCGGGCGCGGCTGGCAGCGCAGCGCAATCAATACCGAGGCCAAGTACCTGATGCTGCGCCACGCCTTCGAGACCTGGGGCTGCCTGCGGGTCGAGCTGAAGACCGACGCGCTCAACCGGCGCTCGCGGGACGCCATGCTGCGCATCGGCTGCCGGGAGGAAGGCACGCTCCGCAAGCACATGCTCACCGAGCGCGGCACGGTGCGCGACAGCGTCTGTTACAGCATCGTGGACGAGGAGTGGCCCGCGGTGCGCGCGCGGCTCGAGGAGATGATGCGGCGCGAGTATCCGCCGGCTACCTCCGCGTTCGCACGCTGACCGGGCCGGGCGGCTGCGGCGGCTGGCGCCGCGCCTGGCGGACGCCGGAGGCGGTCGTCCCGCTCTCGCGCGACAATCCCCAGATCCCCTGCAGCACCGCGTCCACCAGGCGCTCGCAATCGGGGCGCGCGAAGCTCCAGATCCCGAACCCGCTGAACACCACCGGGCCATTGTCGACGCCGTGGTAGTAGGTCATGCACGGGTTGACGAAGCGGTCCACTGCGGGGTCCGGTCCCGGCTCGGGCAACAGGGCGCCGGAGGCCACGCAGAGCGTGTCGAGCGCCTGGATGTCGTGCTGGTGGCGTGGCGAGGGGTTCTTCGCCTCCAGGATCTCGTTCGGCAGGCTCAGGTACTCGAGGTCCACGGACTGCGTGTAGAAGCTCGAGCCGCGCAGCGGTGGCAGGGGATCGGTAGCGGGTGAGCGCGGCCGCAGCCAGGCCGGGAGCAGCGCGTAGGATGGGGCGCCGTCCCAGCCTCCGATCGGGAATGGCGAGCGCTCGATGCGCACGCCCGGGATACCGAGCTTCACGGCGAATGCGCTGCGCCAGTGGGTGAGGTCGTACATGAACCGGCCGGCGACCAGATCGGGCCGTGTGCCCTGCGAGGTGTAGATCCTGCCGAGCAGGTCGTTGACGGGGTTGTTCCACGGCCCGTTGGTGGCGTTGCCGAACCCGCCGCCCATCGCCCACAGCTTGCCGCCCGCGGCCACCCACGCCCCGAGCGTGTTCACGTGGTTCGGAGCGGACATGTACCCGAGGGCGGTCATCTCGTACATCGACGAGGCGCCATCCACATACCAGATGATGTGCCGGTACTGCCCGAGGAGCGCGAGCGGGACGGTCGGATCCCCGAGCCCGCGCCGCGTCCCGAGCGTGTCGAAGCGGTAGCCCTTGAAGACGCCAGAGGGACTCAGCGTGCCGTTCGGTGTCATCCGCCAGCGCACGCCGCCCACCGCGTAGAGGAAGGTGTCCAGCTCGGCCGCAGACGGCCACGACCCGTGTGGCGCCTGCAGGCTGTCCGGGCTGCTGGCGGGTGGGCGACTCACGCGCCAGTCGGGTGCCAGGCGCGTGTCGTCCACGATGAGCAGATCCCTGGCGAAGGTGGGGCGCACCACCTCGATCACGAGCCAGCCCAGGCTGATGAACCCGTTGCTGTCCCGCGCCTCGACGTAGAGCTGGTGGATCTCGGGGACGCTGCCGGCGTCGCCGGCGAACGGTCCGACGCTGACCGAGGCGTCCATGCTCCAGGCGCTCCAGTGGCTCAGGTCGTGCGGCCCGTGGCGCCTGGTCGAATCGTCGGGACTGACGATGTCCAGAGTCCACCGGTACCCCGTGATGGTGCTCCCCGGCAACGGCGTCGCGAACCAGTTGACGGTCACCGGAGAGCCCGCCAGCACCGCGGTCCTCACCGCGCGGGACGGATCCGTGTTGTAGCCGCCGCTCGCGTAGGTGTAGTTGAACCCCGGCTGGAAGAGGGTGATGAGCGGCCCGATCGCGGCGGGGTCCGCCACGCGCATCCTCAGCATGTTCGTACTCTGCGTGAAGAGCGGGTCGTAGGCGCCCTGGTCGTCGATCGCCGTGATGACGAACAGGTACTCCTGCTGCGGTTCCAGATTCGCGAGCTGGACCTCCGTGGTCTTCCAGTTCACCGAGTCCCAGCCGGGAAACGTCGGGGCGAACGTCCGCCGCAGCGAGTCCGGGTCCCGGAACCACACGTCGAACGGGTAGTCGGGGCCGAGCCTGAACAGCCTGAACTTGTACTTCTCGGGCAGCCCGTGGCGCCCGTCGGGGTCGCTCCCCTGCCAGCGGATGACCGGGTTGGGCGGGACGTAGGGCGAGTAGAGCGGGCTCGGCACCGGCGAGGTGATCCGCACGCTGGGCGCCACGTCGTCGCCGAAGAACGCGCGCTTCACCGGCACCGACAGCGCGCCGCGGTCGTCCACCGCGCGCACCGCGAACACGCGGAAGTCGCGCGCCGGGCGGTCGGCGGGTGCAGCCGCGCCGAGCGGGACGCGGCGGAACGAGAGCACGCGCGTGCGCTCCACCGTGGCGGCCCAACCGCCCGCGGCCGGGTCGTCGCCCGCCGGGTCCTCGGCGATCAGGCAGCGGTCCACGCGCCCGTCGGGGTCGGACGCGGTCCAGCTCAGGCGGTGGGACACGCTGGCGTCGTCCGGAGACGAGAGCAGGGTGCTGGTGAGCCGTACCTCCGGGGACTGGTTCGGGAGCCCGAGGGTCCTCTGCAGCCGGTTCCCGCAGCCCGCGGAGGCGAGGAGCGCCAGCACGACGCAGGCTGCCGGAACGATGCGCGCGGTCGCTCGCATCGCTTCTTCCTTGCGGTGAACCCGGTCGGGGTGCGTCAATACGACTGCCGCAATGATAGTCGCTCCCCCACGGCCCTTCAACGACCAAACTCAGGGGTTCCCATGGCCTCCGCGCAGCCCCTTAAGCTCGCCGCCGTCCAGGCGGCACCGGTGTTCCTCGATCGCGACGCCACCGTCGAGAAGGCCTGCGGCCTGATCGCGGCCGGGGCCCGCGCCGGCGCGCGGCTCATCGTCTTCCCCGAGGCGTTCGTGCCCGGCTACCCGGACTGGGTGTGGCTGCTGCCCCCGCGCGAGCGCGCCGCCATCAACGATCTCTACGCCGAGCTCGTGGCGAACGCGGTGGACGTGCCGGGCCCCGCGACCGAGCGGCTGGGCCGCGCGGCGCGCGCCGCCGGCGCGTGGGTCGTCATCGGGGTCAACGAGCGCAACGCCGAGGCGAGCGGCAGCTCCCTCTACAACACGCTGCTGTTCTTCGACGCGGACGGCAACCTGGCCGGCAAGCACCGCAAGCTCATCCCGACCGGCGGTGAGCGCCTGATGTGGGCGCAGGGCGACGGCAGTACGCTGCGCGTCTACGACACGCCGCTCGGCAGGCTCGGCGGCCTCCTCTGCTGGGAGAACTACATGCCGCTCGCGCGCTACGCGATGTATGCGTGGGGCGTGCAGATCCTGGTCGCGGCGACCTGGGATCGCGGCGAGCCGTGGCTCTCGACCCTGCGCCACATCGGGAAGGAGGGCCGCGCAGTCGTCATCGGCTGCTGCCAGGCGCTGCGGGTGGACGATATCCCGGAGCGCTTCGCCTTCAAGCGCCTCTACCCGGCGGGTCGCGAGTGGATCAATGCCGGCGACAGCGCCGTGGTGGATCCGGACGGCAACTTCATCGCCGGTCCGCTGCACGAGCAGCAGGACATCCTCGTCGCCGAGCTGGACCCGCGCCGCATGACCGGGCCGCGCTGGATGTTCGACGCGGCCGGCCACTACGCGCGGCCGGACGTATTCGAGTTCGCGGTGCGGCGGACACCGCGCCCCATGATCGCGGAGGCCGCGCCGATCCCATCCGAGACGCCGTCCGCGCATGCAGAGGAGGGGCGATGAGCAGCCGACCGATGTACCACGAAGGCCACCGCGAGCTTCAGGATCGCTTCGACTCGCGGCGCATCGCCGACCGGCTCGAGCAGATCACGGCGCACACCGCGTTCACCGACGCCGACCGCGCCTTCGTCGAGCGCAGCGCGATGTTCTTCCTCGCCACCGCCGACGCGCACGGCGTTCCCGACTGCTCGTACAAGGGCGGGCTGCCGGGCTTCGTGCGCGTGCTGGACGAGCGCACCGTGGCGTGGGCCGACTACGACGGCAACGGCATGTTCCGGAGCCTCGGCAACCTGCTGGTGAATCCCTGCGTCCAGCTCCTGTTCCTGGACTTCGAGCAGCCCCGGCGCCTGCGCGTCGAGGGCGTGGCGCGCGCGAGCGCGGACGACCCGCTGCTCCCCGGCTGGCCGGGCGGTCAGCTCGTGGTGCGCGTCACCGCCGATCGCATCTTCCCGAACTGCCCGCGCTACATCCACCGCATGCGGCTGATCGAGCACTCGGCCTTCGCGCCACGCGCGGACCACACTCCGCCCGTGCCCGGGTGGAAAGCGGACCCGAGCTTCCGCGACTACCTGCCGCGACGGGGTGGCTGAGTTCGGGCTTCTCGCCTTCCCGGGCTCATCCGGCTTTCGTGTGGATCGAGAAGCAGCTTCGAGCGGGATCTCCCTGGGCAGAGCGTCCCTGAGGCCGCCCGCTCCGGCGCGTCAGGTCGCCGTCTGCAGCATCCTCACGGCTCGGCCCCGGGGAGGTTTCGCGAAGCAGGACAGCGCGACGCGCACCCGCTCCTCCAACGAGGCGTCGGGAACCGACTCGCACCGTGTGGCGGCACGGCGCGCCTCGTCGGCGCGGAACCCGAGCCCTCGCAGATACGGGATCACCTCCGCCGCGGCGGCACGAGCTCGCGCCGCCCCCGCCACAGCCCGCGTGCGCACCTCCTCCGCGCGTGCGCGTGCCTCCGCCGCCTCTCGAGCCGCAGCGCGTCGGGCCGCCGCGGCCTGCGCACGTGCCGCTGCCGCTTCTCGCGCCGCCGCGCGCTGGTGGTTCATGAAGTCGGCGCCGAAGGTGCACTCGGCGGCGTACTGGTTATGTGCCCGGCAGCGCAGCCGGATCCCCGCCACCGTCGCGCGGCCCCCGCGCGCCACCTCCTCGACGTGATCGAACTCCAGGAGCTTCCGCGCCGGGCAGCGGTGGCCGGTGTCGCCGACGAAGGTGCACCGGCCGCCATCGCGCTCCCAGACCGCGCGCTTGACCTCCGCCGGGATGTAGCGCGGGTTGGCGCTCGCGCTGCGGGGTACCCGCCGGACGTGCGGCTTCGATGTCGCCGCGAACTTGCGCCGCTCGAGCTGCTCGATCAGCGCCTCGAGCGCCCGGTCGAGCACCCGGGCGAGGTCTCCCGAGGGGAGCTGGTGACCGAGCAGCGCCTGGGCGTAGCGCAGCTTGTCGTGCGTGGCCTGCCCGATGGTGAGTTGAAGCGCGTAGCGCTGGGGTGCGAGTGGCGTCAGCCTGGGATGCGGTGCGGATGCCACAACACCCGTCTATGAAGACGGGTTGTCAACGTTGGACTTGAGTCCGTCCGCACCGGCCGTCGCCCACCAGCCGTCTATTCGGGGTCAGGCTTCTGCCCCAGGTTGCGCTGCGGAGAGCAGGGTCCCACACGGGGACACGGGCTTCGCGCCTATGGGGACGGCCGGGATCGCCTGCTCAGATTCAGCGTCGGTTGCGGTGATGAACGGATCCGAGAGTCCTTCCTTCCCTCAGGCTGACACTGCCGCGTTGCTCTTGCGCCGATAGTGACGAACCGTCGTGCGTTCGAAGTGGCCCTGCTCGATCGCCAGCTTGCTCAGGTCGAAGTCGGTGCCGTGGCGCAGCATGGCGTACAGGATCCGGCACAGCCGGTGGGCCACCGCGACCACCGCCATCTTGTAGCCGCGCCGCACGCACAGACTGGAGAAGTACGGGTTGAGGGGATGGCTCGGCCGCCCGGCGTGGTGAGCGGCTTCGCACAACATGGACCGCAGCTCGTTCGACCCTCGGCGCGTGATCCGCCCGTGCTGGACGCGCTCGCCGGAGTCGTACGTCGAGGCGACCAGGCCGGCGTAGCTGGCGGCGTGCTTCGCCGTCGGGAAGCGCCGCACGTCCGAGAACACCGCTAGCACCGTCAGCGCCACGATCGGGCCCACGCCCGGCACGGTCTGCAGCCGGTCGAGGTCACGCTGGAGCGGTTCTCCCTGAGCGCGAAGCGATGCCTCGAGCGTGGCGACCTGCTCGTGAGCACACCACCACACCGCGCGATGCGTCGTGCAGAAGGCGTGCAGGGACGGATCGATCGCCACCGCCCGCAGCAGCTTCTCCCACGCCGCATCGGTGCCCAGGCTGCGCCCCAGCCCCTGCAGGCCCGCCGCTCGCAGCAGACGCTTGACCGCATTCACCTGCATGGTCTTCAAGCCCACGAAGTGGCGCCGGCGCCCCAGCGTCTCGCGCAGGCGCTCGATGGGTTCCGGCGGCACGTGGACGACCGACCGGTAGATTCCGCGGCGCAGCCCCTCACACAGTTCCAGGGCGTCGCGCCGATCGCTCTTCTGGTTCGGGCGCAGGGCCTTCTGGCGGACCTCGTGGGCATCCACGACCACCGGATCGAGTCCGAGCCGCACCAACCGACGGGCCACGAAGAACGCCATGGTGCCGCTCTCGAGCGCGACGCGTGTCCCCGGGGGGAGCTGGTGGCGATCCCGCATCAACTGAAGCCCCTCGATCGTCGTGGGCACGCTCCCCTCGCCCGCACCGTTGCCGTGCTCGTCCTGGATCAGGTACACACACCGCTTGCTGTGACCGTCGAGACCGACGCACAATGCCATTGGGTTGCCCTCGCTTTCCTGGGGCATCCGTCATGGATGACCCTGTGGTCCGCCGCGGACCTTACCGCGGTCAGGGGGCAACCCGTCTTCATCGTTACGGGGACAGTTGCTCAAGGGGCGGCGCGGGTGACGCGGGTGGCGCGGGGATGGCCTGCACCTGTTCCGGCAGCTCCGGCCGGGGGAAGCGCTGCGCCAGCAGCTCCTCCAGCTCGGCCTTGCTCCGGTGTGCGGCGGCCGCCAGCAGCTCGTCCGCGTTCTCGGGCGTCAGGTGGGGCGCCAGCATGACCACCGCACTGAGGTGCAGCCGGCCGTCGGCCAGCGCAGCGAAGAGGGCGGGGAACCGGCGTGCGGTGCGCGCGGCATGGATCCGCTTGAAGGCTGCCTCTTCCGAGAGGCGCAGCTCGTGGACGCAGTAGGAGAACATCGAGGGGTGGCCGGCCGGGGCGTAGAGCCGCCGGGCGTCCACTTCGGCCAGGTGGGCGAGCAGCGCGGCGGTGGTGGCGCGCTCCCGGGCGACCAGGGTGGCCAGCTCGCGCAGCAGGACCGGGTCGGGGAGATGGGACAGCGAGTAGCGGCTCACGGGCGTGACTCCGCGGGGGCGGGACGCCGGGGGCGACGCTCTCGTTCATACCACGCCCTTCTCCGACGCTCCTGGAGCCCCGCACGCGGGCCGAAACGGAGCGCCGCGAGATCTCTTCCCGTCACGGACGATTCGGGACGGGCAGCGCGCAGCCGGCGCACGCAAGCGCGCGATGGCAGGAGCAGCGGCGAGGCATCGGTCCGGCGCTCCCGCACGGTCGTCAAGGGGAATCTCTTCGACCCGCGTCCGCTCTTCGGCGCGCCGCTCCGCGCCGGTCCTGGAACGCCGGCGGCCTAGGAATCCCGCGGCTCGGGCTTCTCCGGGTCGAGTCCGAACTCGCGGATCGCCTGCGCCACGGTCCCGGCCGGCACCTGGCCCTCGCGCTCCAGCGCCAGCAGCGTGGCGACCACCACGTGCTCGGCGTCCACCTCGAAGAAACGGCGCAGCGATTCGCGGGTGTCGCTGCGGCCGAAGCCGTCGGTGCCGAGCGGCGTGAAGCTGCGCGGCACCCAGCGCGCCACCATGTCGGGCACGGCCTTCATGAAGTCCGTGACCGCGACCACCGGCCCCGGTCGGCCCTCGAGCTGGCGCGTCACGTAGGACACGCGCTGCGACCCCGCGGGGTGGAGCCGGTTCCAGCGCTCGGCGGCGAGCGCCTCGTGGCGCAGCTGCTGGTAGCTGGTGACGCTCCACACGTCGGCCGCCACGCCGTACTTCTCCGCCAGCATCGCCTGCGCGCGCAGCGCCTCGCGCAGCATCACGCCGCTGCCGAAGATCTGGGCGCGCGGGTTCGTCCCGTCGGCGGCCGGGCGGCAGAGGTACATGCCGCTGAGGATGCCTTGCTCGACGCCCGCCGGCTGCTCCGGCATCGAGTAGTCCTCGTTGTAGAGCGTCAGGTAGTAGAAGACGTCCTCGCCCTTCACGTACATGCGCTCGAGCCCGGCGCGCACGATGACCGCGACCTCGTAGGCCCACGCCGGGTCGTAGGCGAGCACGCTCGGCACGGTCGAGGCGAGGACGTGGCTGTGGCCGTCCTCGTGCTGGAGTCCCTCGCCGTTGAGCGTGGTGCGCCCGGCGGTGGCGCCCAGCATGAAGCCGCGCCCGCGGGCGTCGCCCAGCGCCCAGATGAGATCGCCGGTGCGCTGGAAGCCGAACATCGAGTAGAAGATGTAGAAGGGGACCATCGGCTGGCCGTGCGTCGCGTAGCTGGTCGCGGCCGCGGTGAACGACGCCATCGAGCCGGCTTCGGTGATGCCCTCCTCGAGCAGCTGGCCGTCGGCCTTCTCGGTGTAGGAGAGCATGAGCTTCGAGTCCACCGGGTCGTACTTCTGCCCGCCGCTCGCATAGATGCCGACCTCGCGGAACAGCACCTCCATGCCGAAGGTCCGGGCCTCGTCGGGGATGATCGGGACCACGCGCCGGCCCCACTCCGGATCGCGGATCAGGTTCCGCACCAGCTTCGCGCACGCCATGGTGGTCGAGACGGCCTGGTCCCCGCGCGTGCCCTCCGCGAACTCGGCGAACACCCTGTCTGCGGGTTGCGGCAGCGGCTGCGCGCGCACGATGCGCTTCGGCAGCGAACCGCCGAGCGCGCGCCGGCGCTCGAGCAGGTACTTCACCTCGGGGCTGTCCATCCCGGGGTGGAAGTAGGGCGCGTCCTTGAGCCTGCGGTCGGGGATCGGGAGCTGGAGCCGGTCGCGGAACTTGCGCAGCTCCTCCTCGCGCATCTTCTTCACCTGGTGCGCGACGTTGCGCGCCTCGGCGGTCTCGCCCAGCGTCCAGCCCTTGACGGTCTTGGCGAGGATGACCGTGGGCTGGCCGGTGGTGTGCACCGCCGCGGTGTAGGCGGCGTAGAGCTTGCGGTAGTCGTGGCCGCCGCGCCGGAGCGCACGCAGCTGGTCGTCGGTGTGGCCCTCGACCATCCTGAGCAGGCGCGGGTCCCTGCCGAAGAAGTGCTCGCGGATGTAGGCGCCGCTCTCGACCGAGTAGCGCTGCCACTCGCCGTCCACCGTCTCGTTCATGCGCTCGACCAGCGCGCCCTCGTAGTCCTGCGCGAGCAGCGGGTCCCAGTCGCGCGACCAGATCACCTTGATGACGTTCCAGCCCGCGCCGGTGAAGATGGACTCCAGCTCCTGGATGATCTTGCCGTTGCCGCGCACCGGGCCGTCGAGGCGCTGCAGGTTGCAGTTGACCACGAACGTCAGGTTGTCGAGCCCCTCGCGCGCGGCCAGCGTGAGCGCGCCCACCGTTTCGGGCTCGTCGGTCTCGCCGTCGCCGAGGAAGGCCCACACCCGCTGGTTCGAGGTGTCGGCGATGCCGCGCGCCTGGAGGTAGCGGTTGAAGCGCGCCTGGTAGATGGCGTTGATGGGACCGAGGCCCATCGAGACGGTCGGGAACTCCCAGAAGTCCGGCATCAGCCGCGGGTGCGGGTAGGAGGAGAGGCCCGCGCCGCGCACCACCTCGCGACGGAAGTGGTCGAGCTGCGATTCGGTGAGCCGACCCTCGAGGAACGCGCGCGAGTAGAAGCCCGGCGCGGCGTGGCCCTGGAAGAACACCTGGGCGCCGGGGCCGTGGTCCTTGCCGCGGAAGAAGTGGTTGAAGCCCACCTCGTAGAGCGACGCGCTCGAGGCATAGGTCGCCAGGTGGCCGCCGATCCCCGCGAACAGGTGGTTCGCCCGCACCACCATCACCACCGCGTTCCAGCGGATGATGCGTCGGATCCTCAGCTCCATCTCCTCGTCGCCGGGGAACGGCTGCTCCTGCTCGGGCGAGATGGTGTTGATGTAGCGCGACCGCACCAGGCCCGGCAGCCCGATCTGGAGCTGGCGCGCGCGCTTCAGCACCTTGCGCAGCAGGAAGTCGGCGCGCTCGGGTCCGGCCTTCTCGACGACGCCGTCGAGCGCCTCGATCCACTCCCGGGTCTCGACCGGGTCGGCGTCGGGGAGCTGGCGCTTGAACTCGCCCAGGTGCAGCGTGAACGACTCGCCCTGGCGACGGTCGTCCGGCCCGCGCGCGGGCACGTTTTCGTTGTCCGCGGTCTTCATAGGGTCGCTGGTCCTCGCGCTGCCGGCGGCCGGTCGGCACGGATCCGGGGTCGGCGGCCCGGGGCGGCGGGCCGTGCATGCGCAGGCCCGGCCGGCGGTTTCGATGCCGCCGGAGTCCGGCTGCGCCATGGGGTCGTCATCGGACCCGGCAGGATAGCGCAGGAGGGGGGCCGGCGGCGAACGCGGTGGCCGTGACGCGGCGGCGTGACCGCGCCTTTCTTCCCCGGCTCGGGCTGCCGCTGCTAGACTCCGCGCGCCGTTTCACAGGACCGACCCGGGAGAGCAGCCATGACCGTGATGAGGACGCCGACCACCACGCTCTACCCCGCGCGCGTGGGACCGCGGCCGATGACGGCCGAGGACCTCTGGACCCTGCCGCGCGTGGGCGCGCCCGTCCCCTCGCCGGATGGCCGCACGCTCGCGGTGCCGGTGACCACCTTCGACATCGAGAAGAACGAGGGGAGAACGCGCATCTGGCTGGTGCCGGCGGAGGGCGGCGAAGGGCGCGCGCTCACCAGTGCGGAGGTCTCGAGCGGCGAGCCGCGCTTCTCGCCCGACGGGAAGTGGCTGGCGTTCACGCGCAAGGACGGACCCGCCGGCGGAGGAGCGGCGGCCGGGCAACCGGCCGGGTCCACCGGCAAGCCGCAGCTCTTCGTGATGCCGCTGGACGGCGGCGAGCCCGAGCGGCTCACCGGCCTGCCGCTCGGCGTGTTCGACCCGACCTGGCTGCCCGACGGCTCGGGCATCGTGTTCGGCGCGAAGGTCATCAAGGGCCACTGGACGCCCGAGGCGACCGCGGCCGAGCTGGAGCGGCGCGAGAAGGACCCGGTCAAAGCGCACGTCACGGAGGACCGCTTCTACCGCCACTGGGACACCTGGCTCACCACCGGTGAGGTGCCGCACCTGTTCCTGCTCGATCTGAAGAGCCGCACGCTGCGCGACCTGAGCCCCGAATCCATCACGTGGTTCGACTGGATGGACCCCGCGGGCCAGTACGACATCGCGCCCGACGGCCGGGAGATCGTGTTCGCGGGCATGACGTACGATCCGGAGAGGCGCGAGCAGCGCGCGGCGATCTGGCTCGCTTCGCTCGCGGGCGGGCCGGTCACGTGCCTGACGCCCGGTCATCCCGCCGATGACCACTGGCCGCGCTTCTCGCCCGACGGCAAGCGCATCGTCTACGGCATGCAGCACGATCCGTACTTCTACGCCGATCGCGTGCAGCTGATGGCGTACGACCGGGCGAGCAGGCAGCACGTGCCGTGGTGTGAAGCGTGGCAGCTCTCGCCCGCGCACTGGGAGTTCGCGGAGGACGGCATGCTGCTGCTCGAGGCCGAGTGCGAGGGGCGCGTGGCGCTCTTCGCGTACCGGGGTACGGGCGGGGGCGAGCCGGAGCGGATCGTGCGCGGGGGTTGTGCCGCGGGCGTCGCGCCGGCGCGCGGCGGCCGGGTCTTCTTCACGCTCCAGAGCATGGTGGCCGCACCCGAGGTCCACGCGTGCGCGGCCGACGGCAGGGGACTCTCGCGCCTCACGCGCTTCACCGACGAGGTGGCGGCGCGCTTCGCCACCGGCGAGGTGCGCGAGACGCATTTCGAGGGCGCGCACGGCGAGACCGTGCAGATGTTCCTGGTGCTGCCGCCGGGCTTCGAGCCGGGGAGGCCATACCCGCTCGTCCACGTGATCCACGGCGGCCCGCACGGCATCAGTGCCGACGGCTTTCACTGGCGCTGGAACGCCCAGGCTTTCGCCGCGCCCGGCTACGTCGCGGCGCTGGTCAACTTCCAGGGCTCGACCTCGTGGGGGAACGACTTCGCGAAGCGGATCCAGGGCGCGTGGGCCGAGCGCCCGTTCGAGGACCTGATGATCGCCACCGACCTGCTGGTCGCGAGCGGGCTGGTGGACGGGACGCGCATGGCGGCGGCGGGCGGCTCGTACGGCGGCTACATGGCCGCGTGGATCGAGGGACACACCGACCGCTTCCGCTGCATCGTCAACCACGCCGGCGTCTACGACACGCTCGCGCAGTACGCGAGCGACTGGACCAAGGGCCGCCAGCAGTCGTTCGGCGGCGAGCCGTGGGCCGGGCTCGAGGCGATCAGCGCCTGCAACCCCGCGCACGCGGCCAGGGGCTTCAACACCCCGATGCTGGTGATCCACGGCGAGAAGGACTACCGCGTGCCGGCGTCCCAGGGGCTCGAGTGCTACGGCGTGCTGCGCGCCAAGGGGGTGCCGGCGCGGCTGGTGTACTTCCCCGACGAGAACCACTGGATCCTGAAGCCGCGGAACTCGCTGCTCTGGTACCGCGAGGTCTGGGCCTGGCTGGAGCGGTTCCTCAAGGACTGACGCGGCGCCCCGCGCGGGCATCGGCGCCCGGCCGCCCGTCCCCGGCGCGCGGCCAGGTCGTCTGCGGTCGCCGGCGGCATTCCGCTCCCACGGCCGCGTATCAGGCACCGCGTGTACAGCACGGCTGCAGAGCACCCCGCGCGAGGCGCCGCGTGTAAAGCACCCTTGACACCATGACAAGCATCCTTTACACTGCCCGGGTCGCAGGGAGAACGGCACCCGGGAGACCGCCATGATGCGAGAGAAGCTGTTCGGTTGCTTCAACTGGAGACTCATCGTCGAGGCCGTCGCCGCCGCGCTCGTCGTCATGGCCTGCGCGTACTGGGGTCGCGACCTCGCGCGGGGCGCGCCGTTGCGCATCGCCCTCGCGGTCATCCAGGGCGCGGCGTTCGGCTTCGTCATCGTGCGGACGCTGCAGTCCATCCGCCGCCTCGACGAGCTCGGCCAGCGCATCCACTTCGAGGCGATCGTGCTGGCGTTCGCCGGCACGGGCATCGCGGTCACGGCGTGGGGATTCCTCGAGAGGGCGGGGCTGCCGGCGGTGCGCTGGGCGGTGTGGGTGTGGCCGCTGATGACGCTCCTGTGGCTGGTGGGACTCGTCGTGGTGGGGCGGCGCTACCGATGAAGAACCGGCTGCGCGAGCTGCGGTCGGCGAAAGGCTGGTCGCAGGGCGACCTGGCGGAGAAACTCAGGGTTTCGCGCCAGACCGTGAACGCGATCGAGACCGAGAAGTACGATCCGAGCCTGCCGCTCGCGTTCAGGGTGGCGAAGCTGTTCGGGAAACGCATCGAGGAGGTCTTCGAGCCGTGACGGCCGCCGGGGCGCCGGCCGGGCCGCGCGGGAGAGGAGGTGCGCGATGTCACGGGTCACGGTGAGCTACTGCCGGTACTGACTCTCCGGCATCCAGGCCGCCCGGGTGGCGGCGCGGATCAGGAGGGAGCTGGGTCTCGAGGTCGAGCTGGTGGGCGGTCCCTACGGTCGGGCCGCCGTGCTCGTGGACGGCGAGGAGGTCGCCCGCACCAACTGGGCGGGCTGGCTCCCGTCCGGCCGAGTCGTGGTCGAGCGCGTGAAGGCGAAACTCGCGGTCTGAGCGGCGCGGTGTGCCGCCCGTCCGTCAGCGCTTCACGCCCACCCACAACCCGTCGCCGAGCGGGACGATGACGCTCTGGAGCGCGGTCTCGCGCGGCATCCGCTCGTTGAACTCGCGCATCGGTGCGACCTCGCGGTCGGTGGGGTGCTCGTCGAAGAGCTGGCCGAATGCGAACGCGTTGTCCACCAGGACGAGCCCGCCGCGCCGTACGATGCGCAGGCATTCCGCGAGGTAGAGCGGGTAGCCGGCCTTGTCGGCGTCGAGGAACGCGGCGTCGGCCGAATCGGCGTCGAGGCGCGGCAGCACCTCCGCGGCGGGCCCGCGCATCACCTCGATGCGGCCGGCCACGTCGGAGCGTGCGATCCAGCGTTCGGCGAAGTCGGCACGCTGCGGATCGAGCTCGATGGTGCGCACCCGGCCGCCCTCGGGCAGCGCGCGCGCCATCGCGATCGCGGAGTAGCCGGCGAGCGTCCCGACCTCGACGACCTCGCGCGCGCGGCAGAGCCGCAGCAGGATCTGCATGAGGCTCGCCTGCTCCGGCGCCACCCAGATGCCGGGGATGCCGCCGGCGGTGGCGGCGCGCTTGAGGTCCGCCAGGAACAGGTCGTCACCGGCGGTGTGCGCGGCGATGTAGCGGAAGTGTTCGGCTCCGACCGGCGTGGACTGGTCCGACATGGTCGTCTCCTCCGTCGAGCGCTGTACCGGGAATGCAACAGCCCGGCGCGCGGAAGCCCGCGGAACACGCGGCCCGCGACCACCAGGGGCCGTTGCGTTCCTTGCGCGGTTCTCGATCGTGCGCTTCCATGACTCCGGGCGCATCCTGCGGCCGCGCAGCCGCGCCGCGGCGCGCCCACGCAGGTGAGCGCCGGCACGGAGGGGCGCCCCGCGCGGGACGCCCCTCCTTCACCTGCAGCGGCGCGCGCCTACTTCGACTTCGACTTCGGGCGCGGCGCCGCGAACGGGTCGTGACACTGGATGCACAGCTCGCGCTTGGGCTCGCGGATGAGCAGGCCCTCGATCTCGCCCGAGTGCGGCAGGTGGCAGCTGGTGCAGACCAGCGGCCCGCCGGTGCGCGGGTCCGTCTTCCCCGCGTACGGGTGGTAGTGCTTCTTCATGTCGGCGTGGCAGGTCTGGCACAGCTCCATCACCGGCTTCTTGAGCATTCGCGGCGCGTCGCTGGAGTGCGGATCGTGGCAGGTCAGGCAGCCCTGCTCGAGCGCCTGGTGCTTCACCGAGCCCTCGACCAGCCGGTGGTCGTGGCACTGGAAGCACAACCGGTCCTTCGGCGCGCGCAGCAGCGGCACTGCGGCCGCGGCGTGCGGCGCATGGCAGGTCAGGCACTCATTCTCGCCCTTGAGCGGTGGATGGATGTGGGACTTCGAGAGCTTCCCGGGGAAGTCCTCGTGGCACTTGAAGCACAGCGCGCCGCCCTTGGCCACCGTGGTCGCCGCGCCGCGCCGGGTGTGGCACGAGGTGCACTCGCCGCGCACGAACGGCATGTGCTTCGCAAAGCGGATGAGCCCGCGCTGGCCCTTCTGCTGGGCATGCGGGTCGTGGCAGGAGAGGCAGTTCGCCGTCGCCAGGTCCATGCCCGGGTGCTTCGCCACCAGCGCCGGCTTCTTCGGCGCATGGCAGGCCCCGCACAGCGTCGCGCCCTCGCGCTTCACCATCCCCGGGTTCGGCGAGCCGTGAGGGGCGTGGCAGGTGAAGCACATGTTCATCGCGACCGGGGCGTGCGGCGTGCCTTCGGCGATGCGCGCCGCCAGGTCCTTGTGGCAGGAGAAGCACAGCTCGGTCGGCTTCGCCTTGAGCAGCCCGGCGCGACCGCTCAGGTGCGGCTCGTGGCAGGTCGCACACTGGCCTTTCGCCGCGGGCGGGTGGCCGTGCGGGAGCTTCGCGTCCCGGATCACGTTCGCGTGGCAGGTGGCGCACAGCTCCGCGGTGGGACGCGCGAGCAGCCCGCTGCGGTCGGAAGCGTGCGGCGTGTGGCAGGTCAGGCACTGCCCGGCCTTCGCCGGCGGGTGGACCGTGGCGCCCGCGCTCTTCGGCACGGCCACGTCGTGGCAGGTCGCGCACAACTGCGTCACCGGGCGGGTGAAGCTCTTCGCATTCGGCGGCTGGCCGGCTGCGTGGCACTCGTCGCACTGCTTCTCGGCGAAGGGCGGGTGCTCGCTCGCCCCCATCAGTCCCGCCTCCTTCGAGGCGTGCGGCGTGTGGCAGGAGAGGCACTTCGCGCCCGCCAGGTCGGCGCCGCCGTGCTTCGCCTTCAGCTCGTCGCCGGTGAGGTCGTGGCAGTCGGCGCACAACGCCGGCACGGCCTTGACCAGCGCCGGGGCGACCGTGCCGCCGTGCGGGTCATGGCAGGCGAGGCAGTCGCCGGACACGACCGGCGAATGGACCTTGTCGCCCTCCTTGCCGATGCCCGCGTGGCAGGTGGCGCACAGCATGTTGCCCTCGCCCCGCAGCAGCTTCTCCTTCTTCGAGCCGTGCGGCTCGTGGCAGCTCATGCACCTGCCGGCGGCGGCGGCGGTGTGGGCTGCGGACGAGGCGATCTTCCTGCCGATCTCCGCATGGCAGGAGACGCACAGCTCCTGGGGCTTCGAAGCGAGCAGTCCGGCGGTCTCGCCGCCGTGGGGCCCGTGGCAGGTGAGGCACTGGCCTTCCTGCGCCGGCGGGTGCGGGTGCGCCTGGCCGGCGGCGCGCTGCACCTGCGGGTGGCACTGGAAGCACAGCGCGGGCGCCGCCGCCTTCGTGAGCTTCGCCTGGGCCGACTGGTGCGGGTCGTGGCAGGCGGTGCAGCTCCCGGTGCGGAACGGCGGGTGGGCTTCCTTGCCCGCGAGCTTCCGGCCGAGGCCCGAGTGGCAGGTCACGCACAGCCCGCGCTCCTCGCGCCGCAGCAGATGCTCCTGCGTTCCCGCGTGCGGGACGTGGCAGCGCAGGCAGTCCTTCTTCGCCGCGGGAGGATGTGTGCCGGGAAGGCCCAGGCGCTTGCCGAGGTCCTGATGGCAGGAGAGGCACATCTCCCCGTCTTCGGTCTTCCTGAGCTTCGCGCGATCGGAGCCGTGGGGTTCGTGGCACGACGCGCAGCTCCCGTCCGCGAAAGCCTTGTGAACGACCGGCTGCTTCGCCGCCTCCGCCAGGTCCTCGTGGCAGGCGCCGCACAGCGCCATGGGCTTGTCCTTGAGCAGCGCGCCCGAGCCGCCGCGGTGCGGGTCGTGGCAGGACAGGCAGTCGCCGCCCGCCGCGGGCGGGTGCGGGTGCGCCTTCGCGTCGAGCCCCTGCGTGTCCGCATGGCAGGTCTGGCACAGCTCCGGCACCTGCGCCACCAGCTTGCCGGTGGGCTTGCCGTCCGCCATCTCGTGGCACGACTCGCACTGGCCCTCGGACACCGGCGGATGCGCGCCGGCCCGCGTCAGCTTCGCGTCCGCAGCGGCGTGCGCGGCGTGGCAGTCCAGGCACTGGAGCCCGCCGCGCACCACGCTCGCGTGTTTCGCCTCGATCTGCGCCGCGGCGTGGCAGGTGGCGCACAGCGCCTCGCCCTTCGCCTTGAGCAGTCCCGGCTCGCTCGCGCCGTGCGCAGCGTGGCAGGCGTAGCAGTCCCCGCTCCTGAACGGCGGGTGAACGTGCGCGGCCTCGCTCTCCTGCTTCGCCGCGGCGTGGCACTTGAAGCACGAGGCCGCGGGGCCGCCCTCGCGCACCAGGTGCGTCAGGTCGGTGGCGTGCGGCTCGTGGCAGCCCAGGCACTGGCCCTGCGCGAACGCGGCGTGCTGGTGCGCGGGCGCCGGCGCCTTCTCGAGGTCCTTGTGGCAGTCGTAGCACAGCCCGGGGAGCGCCTTCTTGAGCACCAGCGCCTGGGTGAACCCGTGGCTCATGTGGCACGCCGCGCAGTCGGCCTTCGCGACCGGGGCGTGCACGAACTTCTTCTGAAATACCTTCTTCGACTCCTTGTGGCAGTCGTAGCAGGTGCGCGCCGGGCCGGCGCCCGCGCGCGCCGCCGTGATCCGGTGACCGGCGGCGAGCATCACGGCGCCGGCCAGCGCGGCCAGCAGCGCGGCCCGCGCGCGCCGCGGCCACCCGCGCGCGCCGCGGCTCACGGCTGGACCGCCTTCGTGGAGTCGCCGCTGACGATCGGCGGCCGGTCGGCGAAGTCGATGCGCAGGACCTGGAAGGCGAGCATGGACTTGCGCGCGAAGTGCGGCGGCATGTTCAGGAACGCCCACGTGGTGTCCTGCGGCACGCCCTTCTCGCGCACGATGATGCGGAAGGCCGGGTTCTTCGGCTCGTTGGAGCGCGAGAGGACCTTGCGGGACTTGAGGTCCATCGCGAAGTCGGGGACGAACTCCACGACCCTGGCGGAGTACGGCGTGTCCCCGACCTGGAAGTCCTCCTTGAGCTTCACCTGGTCCTGCTCGCGGAAGCCGGGGAAGATGCGGTGGCGGATCTCGAAGGTGACCGCCTCGACCTTGACGAGCCGCACCGACGACACCGGGCCGGCCACCGCCGCTCCCGCCGCCCCGAGGAGTCCCGCCACGAGCACCACCTGCCGCCAGCGTGTCATTCCCTGCCTCCGGTAGAATCGTGCGGCGCGCCCGCGCCGGGGATGCTGAAGTCCTTGAGCACGTCGGCGGCGAGCGCCGCGGCGAGCCGCTGCGGGTCCTTCTCCCGGCCCCAGCCGAAGACGGTCTCGCGGTCATCGCCGGTGCGGAACCGCATCTGGGCCCACACCACGCGCCCGCTCCCGACATCGAGCAGCTTGAGTGCCACGCCCAGCGTCGGCACGTCGCCGTCCGGCGTCCTCGCGCTGCCGCTCTCGAGCACGGTCCCGGCCAGCACGTAACGCACGTCGAGCATGGAACCCAGTCCCCGCAGCTCGGCGGCCGAGAGCGAGCCGCCGTTGCGGATGCGCAGCTCGACCACCGCGGTGTCCACGATGCCCGCCTCCACGACCTCGCAGGCGTGCGTGCGCACCAGCTCCACGAACAGGATGCGGGTCATCAGATTCCCGGCGTCCGCGTTGCCGGTGAGGTTCTCGAGCGGGAGCAGCGCCACGCGCACCGGGAGACCGGTCACCGCGCGGACGCCGCGCGCGCGTGGCGGCGCGGAGGCGCAGCCGGCGAGCAGCGCGGCGGCGAGCGCGAGACAGCCCGGGCCGCGCAGGACGCGGCGCACGAAGCGGCCGGGAGCGCGCACGTCAGAACGCCTTGCCGCGCAGCACGGCGACCGCCTGCTCGCAGGCTTCCTGGGTCACGCGGCCGAAGGTGCGCGCCCCACCGCCCACGAGCGGCAGGCGACCGTGGCCCTTGCGGCTGAGGGAGACCCGCCACACCACGTTCCCCGTGGCGGCGTCGAGCAGCTCGACGTCGAAGCTCACCACCGGGACCTCCTCCTGGCCGGCGCGCTGCATCTGGTACTCGCTGACCGCGCCCCGCACCACGCCGGTCGCGCCCACCTGCGCGGCGGCTTCCTTGAGCTTGTCGGGGTCGATGCCGCTCTCGATGTTCGACTCGACGCCCACGCGGGCGAGCACCGCGCGGAACTCCGCGGGTTCCACGACCTGGAAGCGGTCGGTGATGACCAGCTCCGTCACGAAGGCGCGCGTCACGCGCTCGCCGGCGAAGCCCTGCTGCGTGAGATTCGAGAAGGGGAGGACCGCGATCTTCTTGTAGTAGGACATGTCGGCCTGGGGGTTCACATAGAAGCGTGCGGGCGCGGCGCAGCCGGACAGCCCGAGCGTGGCGAAGCCGATGGCGATCAGGCGCGCGATCCGCGGAAGCCTCATCAGGTCCTACCTCCCGAAGCTCTTGGTCAGGAGCGCGTCCAACTGGCTCGATCGTGAGGCCCGTCCGGGGTCGGCCACGCTGGTTCCAGCGCTCAGCGTAACCGTTCGGCTGAGTCCGGCCAACACGCGGCCGGTGAGGAACTCGCGCCCGCTGATCAGGGCGGCATCCGCGAGCCGCGAAGAACCCCCGGTGCGGGTGTAGTTGCCGGCGAACTGGAACCGCGCCGAGGGGTTCCAGCGCAGGCCCAGGGCGACGGTCGAGGTGCGGGGATCGTTGGCGGGCAGCAGCCCGGTCCGGGAGGCGTTCGTGGTCAGCTCGAGAGACGGCACCACCCGCCAGCGCACGTCCAGCGCGAGCGTGCGCGAGTCGGCCGAGGTCCCGAGCAGGCTCGGGCCGGCGTGGTAGCGCCGGTCGTAGAGGGCGACCGTCAGGCTGCGCAGTGGCGTGGCCTGCAGCCCCAGCGAGTTCTGCGTGACCACCCGGGTGTCGAGCGCCGCGGTGTCGCCGTTGGCGGTGATCACCAGGTCGTCGGTGAGCTCGAGGCCCTCGCGCAGCCGCGCGCGGGCGCCGGAATGCCAGCTCTCGACCGAGTAGGGTGAGTGGGAGGGGAGCCAGTTCGTGACGTGGGCGAGGCTGGTGCTGGCCCGCACGTTGTGCACGATGTCGCCGTCGGCCGAGAGCACGGCATTGGCGTAGCGCACCAGCTGCCTCCGGTCGCGGAGGCTCTCGGTCCGCAGCCCGGTGCCGGTCGTGAAGCGCACCCGGCGCGTGGCCTGCAGGTTGTACGAGAGCGAGCCCTCGTGGCCGTCGAGGTTGGCCCGGGTCGTCCCGGGGCTCTCGGCGCGGCGCCACGCGTAGGACAGGCTCCAGTCCGACTTCGGCGACTGGCGCACGCCGCCCGAGACCGAGGCGGTCTGGGAGCGCGAGCGGGTGTTGCGGCCGCTGGCGTCGCCGCGCTGGCTCTGCGAGAAGTCGTAGGACAGCGCCAGCGAGACTGCGGCGGCTGGGCTCAGGCGGACCCCCGTGCCCCCCTCGACGTTGCGCTGGAGGATGGTGCGCGCCGAGAATCCGCCGCCGTCGCGCGCCAGGTCGTTGTAGCCCCCGCGCACGTAGGCGGGGCCGGCGTCGTAGTTGAGGTTCGCCACGCGCGTGATGCCGGTCTCCTCCTTGAAGAGCGCGTCGCCATTGCGGTGCCGGCGCGTCCACGAGGCGTCCAGGCGCGGCAGCTTCGGCATCGCCAGATAGCCGGCGAACTGCATCTCCTGGTTGCGGGTCGTGACTGCCCTCGAAGGGGCCGGCGTCCCGGGCTCGAGGAATCCGGGCGCCCCGCCGGAAATGGACGAGGTCGTGGTGATCGGCCGGTAGGAGCCGCTCAGGCCGAACAGCGGATGCCCGAGCCGCATCGAGCCGAAGGGCGTGCGGCTGCGGTCCGCGCTGCCGGGGCGCGTGGACTCGATCCAGCGCAGCTGCGAGACCAGGCTCAGGTTCTGTCGCACCTGGGCGACGTGGTCGAGCTCGTAGGTCTGGACCCAGGACTCGCGCGTCAGCTTCACCTGCCGTGGCACTCCGTCCACCATGACGGTCTGGTTCTGCTCGACGCGCTGGAACTGGACCTGGAGGAAGCCCTTGAGCCCCTGGGCGTGGGCCGGCGCCGCGCCCGCCAGGCAGGCGAGCCCGAGCGCCACCGCGGCCGCCCCCGCCGCACCCCTGCCGGCCCGCTCATCGCGCATAGTTCACGGTGTAGGACTTGCTGCCGTGGCAAGTCGGGCTGCACGTGCCGCCGGTCGGGGTCTCGGTGTAGCTCTGGATGCCCGGGCTCCGCCCGGTGACGATCAGGTGTTTGAGCGTGCTCGAGCCGTGCGTGGTGTGGCAGGCGTAGCAGGGGACCTGCTTCTGGTCCACGTGCTCCGCATGGCCCTTGTCGGCGCGCGGCCGGTTGAAGCGCGAGGCGCTGCGCACCGACTCCGGGGAGTTGCGGTTCGCGTAGACGTCGTAGGAGTGGCAGCCGAAGCACGCCTCGTTCGGGGCCATGGTCCGGAACGACGAGGACGCGGTGTAGGGGGACCTCAGGATGTAGCGGTAGCTCGAGCCGTGCGGTCCGGCGGCCCCGAGGTCGCTGCCGTGGCAGTCGCCGCATTTCGTGTAGGACGTCGCGCTCCAGCCGGTGACGAACGCAAGCGAGTTGATGTTGAGGTTCTTCCCCAAAGCCTCGACCGGGTGATAGGAGGGATTGGCCGGGTTCAGCACGCGCGCGAGGTCGGTCTGCCCGCCGGGCTGGACGGTCCACGAGGAGTGGCACTTGAAGCAGAGCTGGTACTCGGTGACCGGCGCGGTGAGCGTGTCGGCGCCGGCGAGGAAGGTGTAGGTCGGCGCGCCGCCGGCCGGGCCGTTCAGCACGCGGACGCGGCTCGCGCCGAGCAGTCGCTTCGAGGCGTCGGGCGGCATCGGCCCTGCCCCGGGGTCGTGACGCGCCACGTGCGGATTGTGGCAATCCTCGCACTCCGCGTGCCGCCGGTTGACCGGCGATACGGCGAAGTCGGAGGGCAGGGACTCGGCAGGCCCGGCATGGCGGCCGCTGTAGTCCGTGGTCGGGTGGCGATAGGCCTTCTGCAGGTCGGAGCGCACGTTGGTCGTCGCCGGGCTGCCGTCGTGGCAGGCCAGGCACAGTGCCTCCTCGCGCGCCACCATCAGGCGCGGGATCTCGCCGCTCCCGTCCTTCCAACCATGCGGGTCGTGGCAGTTGAGGCACTTGCCCGGCGCGTCGGGCTCGGTGCGGGCCGGCGGGTCGGGGCCGGGCCAGATCGCGGTGCGGCTCGACCCGTGAGCCGAGCCCGTGTAGGTCCAGGTGCCCGGATAGCTGCCGCCCGACCACGGCGTGGTATGGCAGCGGTCGCAGAGCGTGTTGTCGTCGGGGCCGATCAGCGCGTGCTCGTAGGCCATGGGCTGGCCCTCGCCGTGCTGGCTGTGGCAGGTAGAGCAGTCGCCGGCGTGGGCGCCGGTGGCCAGCATTCTCGCGATCTCCAGCGGGTCGCGTCGAGTCGCGCCCGGCGCGGCCAGCGCCAGCACCGGAAGGACCGAGAGCAGCGCTCCCGCCGTCCTCAGGTGCGAGGCGGGCGCGCGCGAGCGGCGCGGACCGCGTCCGTTCTCCGGCTCACGCCCTGGTGCCATCACGCGCATCGTTCCTCCGCGTCGCCTGACATGAGGGAGGGTGCGGACCTGGTGGCCCGCACCCGCCGAGCCGGCCGTCGTTCGCACGCCCAATCTACCGCAAAAGGGAGGGTGCGGACCTCGCGGCCCGCACCCGCCGAGCCGGCCGTCGTCTGCTCGTCCAATCTACCGCGGCCGGTTGCTTCCGTGCGACGTCTAGCTGTCAGCGCCCTGGACGTGGCACTGGCGGCACAGGTTCTTGTACTGCGCGCCGTCACCCTCTTCGGTGACCGGGTTCACCCCGTCGCCGAGCAGGTAGATCAGCCCGAACGGGTTCTTGTCGCCGTGCGACCTGTGACAGCTGAAGCACGACGGCGTCACCGTGTTGTCGGCGGTGGTGCCGTTCCAGAGGCCCTGCGAGTCCATCACCTTGACCCGGTTCACATGGCTGTTGAACTGGGTGAGGCTGGAGATGTAGGTCTTGGACGAGCCCGTCGCGCCGATGTTGACGTCGGCCACCGGGTGGCGCTTCCAGGGGATGCCGCCGTTGACGTAGCCGCCGGAGGCGCTGCCCATGTTGGCGTCACCACCCACTCCGTGGAAGTTGGTGTGGCACAGGCCGCAGAACTTGGCGTAGTCGCTCCACTGATGCGGCTCGTTGTAGTCCACGTCGGCGTCCGAGTACGAACGGGGAGCCCGCTCGAACACGGCCTTGTTCAGGTCGTTCGTCGTGACCGCGTAGTCCAGCGTGTCAGCCGAAGTGGCCTGCTTCAGGTTGCGGTACTGGAAGGCCTTCTGCCCGTGCTGCGAGTGGCACTGGGTGCACTCCAGCCCGTCCGCCGGAGGAACGTAGGCGCCGCCGTTGCCCGGAGGCGTGGCGGACGACCACAGCGTGTGGCCTGTGACTTCCGTGTAGCCCGGGTCGTTCGCCAGGTGCCCCGCAGCCGCATTGAGACCGCCGGCCCGCCGCACGGTGCCGCTGTACTTGCCGTGGTTGGCACCGAACACGTCAGGCGCGATCGAGTTCTCGTTGTGGCACGAGAGGCACAGGTCGTTGACCTCGTTGAGGAGCAGGTTGTCGTACGGTCCGCTGGGGCCGAGCAGCTCGGGATGGAAGCCGGCGTCATGGCCGGGCTGGATGCTGAAGTGCGCCGTATGGCAGTCACTGCAGACCAGCGTGGATCCCGAGTGGTAGTCGCCCGCCAGGGCCACCGAAACCAGTCCCCCCAGGCACACGGCCGTGAGGATCAGGATCAGGCGTTTCATGGTGTTGGTCACTCCTGGGACGAAGATGAACGAAACAGCGGGTCCGAAGTCAGGAACTGCTGCGAGCCGAGAGTGCGACCTCCTTTCCAGTCCGGATGTAACCCACCGCTACAGGCGCCGGGTGCGTGACGCTCACTGCACCTTGAACAGCTGGAACCGATTCCCTACTCTTTCCGCGACCGCCAGCAGGCTGTCGCCGTCACTCGCCAGCGCGCTTGGATATAGGAACTCCCCGGGAGCCCTGCCACCGCTTCCCACTGCGCCCACGTACTTCCCCGAGGCATCGAACACCTGCACCACCTGACGGAGCTCGTCCGTCACCCAGATCCTCCCGTCGTTCGTGACCGCCACGCCCGAGGGGAACGAGAAGTTCCCTTCGCCGATCTCATGGCGACCGAAACCCTGGATGAAGCGGCCGTTCTCGCTGAACACCTGCACCGCGAACTCCGTCGTCGGCGACACGATCACGACGCTTCCGTCAGGCGTGACCGCCATGCCCATCACTCCGGTGAGCCGGCCCGGCTCGCTCCCCGGCACGCCCCAGGCGCCCAGCCTTGTGAAATCCGGTGCGAACTGGTGCACACGACCGCTGTCTCCGCGCGTCGCGACCAGGATCAGACCCGCGCGAGTGACGGTGACAGCACCCGGACCGTCATTGATGTTCCCACGTTGTAAAGGCAATTCAAGGCGACCTACGGAGTATCCCCGATAGTCCAGAACGTCCACGTAGCTCGCCAGCTGGTCCACCACCAGCAGGTGGCCCGAGCCGTCCAGGGCCAGTCCGCGCGGCAATCCGTCCACCGAGTCGCCCTCGGGAGTCCGCACGCGGTGCACGTACTGGCCGCGGACGTTTCCGCTGAAGTCGAAGATCTGGATCCGGTGCCCGGCGGTGTTGGCCACGTAGATTTCCTTATGCAGGAAATCAATGGCGATGGACCGCGGATAGGAGAACGGAACCGAGGCGTCAAGGCCAGAAACGACGAGCAGCGGTCGCGCCGCCGGAGGCCTGTCCTGAGTCCCGGTCTCGGCCGCGCGGGTGGACCCGGTCAGGAGAGCCAGCGCGGCCAGGACGACCGGCGCCAGGCGGGCGGGGTCGGAGCTGCGCGGAGGGTTGTCGCTCGTGAGGGTCATTCTCGCCTGGGAAGCCCCGCCGGGACGTGCGGCGCGGGCGCCTTTCTCAGTAGAACTACGCACCGCAATGCCCATGCCAGCGGGCGAGGTCGAGGTGACGCGCGGGCCGCGCCCGTAACTCGGCGGATTGCTTGCGCCCGGTCCCACGCTCCGGGCGCCTCGCGCCGCTCGATCCTGCCCGGATTCACCAGCCGCTGCCAGGGCTGACATGATGGGATGACAGCCCGGGCCGCGACTCTACCAGGCCCCTCCGGCTCGACGAGCGGCCGGGATGTTGGGGTTCATGGCGCTCGACCCCGGGTCGCGCCGCGCTGCGCCCCGATGCCCCCGGGGGGCATAGAAGTTGCGTGAAACCCGGCGCTCGTCATCGCCGCACTCCTGGCGCAGGCCCCGACGCACCGACCCCGAACGCCGGGCGCCGCGCGGTCCCCATCCCGAGGGCATCCATGAACGCAGGCGAAATCCTCATCAAGGTGGCCTTCCTGGCCGCCATCCCCGCGGCGATCCTGTTCCTGCAGCCGCTGCGCGGGCGCAAGGCCCCGGCCACCGCCACCTGGCTGTTCGGCCTGCAGGGCCTCGCGCTGATCGGGGCGATGCTGTTGCTCTGGTCGTACTTCCTCGGCCATCGCTTCGAGTTCGCGTACGTCGCGCAGTACAGCTCGCGGGCGCTCTCGCCCGCGCTCACCTTCGCGGCGTCATGGGCGGGGCAGGAGGGCAGCATCCTGCTCTGGGCGGCGCTCGGTGCGGTGTTCGGGTTCGCCCTGCTGCGCCAGCCGGGCCCGCTCTCTAAGCCCGCGATGTTCTTCGTGAGCGTGGTGCAGCTCTTCCTGCTGTTGCTGCTGCTGGTGAAGAGCCCGTTCCGCATGAGCCCCGTGATCCCCGACGACGGCCAGGGCCTGAACCCGCTGCTCGAGGATCCGTGGATGGTCGTGCATCCGCCGGTGCTGTTCGCGGGCTACGCCGCCATGGTGGCGCCGTTCGCGCTCGCCGCCGCGGCGCTGGTGCTGGGCCTCTACCGCGAGTGGAACCGCGCGGTCTGGCCGTGGGCGCTGTTCGCGGTGGTCACCCTCGGCCTGGGCATCGGGCTCGGCGGCGTGTGGGCCTACAAGGTGCTGGGCTGGGGCGGCTACTGGGGCTGGGACCCGGTCGAGAACGCCTCGCTGGTGCCGTGGCTGGTGGCGATCGCGCTGCTCCACGGGCTGCTGATCCAGCGCACCACCGGCGCGCTGGTGCGGACCAACCTGCTGCTCTCGCTGCTCGGCTGGCTCACGGTGCTGGGTGGCACCTACCTCACCCGCAGCGGCGTGCTCCAGGACTTCTCCGTGCACTCGTTCTCGGACTCGGGCCTGAACGGCCCGATGATGACCTTCATGATGGCGACCCTGCTGCTCTCGGCCGGGCTGCTGCTGTCGCGCTGGCGCGCGATCGCGGCTCCGGACGCGCGCTGGACCAGCCTGTCGCGCGAGTCCGCGCTCTGGGTGGGGCTGGTGACGGTGCTGCTGTTCGCGGGCATGGTGGCCTTCGGTACGACCGCGCCGATCCTCACCTCGCTGGCCGGCAAGCCGGCCGGCGTACGGCCCAGCTTCTACCACTCGATGAGCCTCCCGCTCGGCGTGCTGATCGTGCTGGTGATGGCGATCGCGCCTGCGTTGCGCTGGTCGAAGCAGGCCGGGCTCACCTGGCTCACCGCGCTGCTGCCGGGCTTCGTGCTGGGGATCGTGGCGATGGCGGTGGCGCTGCTCATGGGCATGAGGCACGCGGGGCACGCGATCCTCGTGGCGGTGACCGGTGTCGCGCTGGGCATCAACGCGTGGATGACCTTCCGCCTGTTCCGACGCGGCTGGAGCTACGGCTCCGGCTACCTCGGGCACGCCGGCATCGCGGTCATGGTGCTCGGCATGGTGACGTCGGCCTCGCTCGGCCGCACCGAGCGCCTGCTGCTCGAGTCCGGCGCGCCGCGTGAGGCACTCGGCTACACCGTCACCTATCGCGGGAACGAGGCCGACGCGCGCGGACGCACCACGCTCAAGGTGCTGGTGCAGTCGAAGGACTGGAGCTTCGACGCCCGGCCCCAGCTGTTCGAGATGCCGCGCGGCGAGGGCATGATGCGCAAACCCGCGATCAGCGGCTGGCGCGAGCTCTACCTGTCGCCGGTCGAGGTCAGGCAGGGCGACCCGTCGCGGACCGAGATGGTGTGGCTCACCCGCGGCCGCGCCGCCACGGTGGGCGACGCGGAGTACACGTTCGCCGGCTTCCGCATGGAGTCGCACGAGCAGCTGAAGGTGTTCGCCGACATCGACGTGCGGCGGCAGGGGAAGACCGTGCGGGTCTCGCCGGGCATGCAGGCCGACGCCATGGGCAGCCGCTCGAACGACGTCGAGGTGCCGGGCTTCGGTCCCATCGCCGTCGGCCGCATCGACGCCGACAACGGGCGTGTCGGACTGATACTGCCGGGCGCCGCGGCGGCGGGGCTGGCGGTGGTGGAGGTCAGCACCAAGCCGCTGGTGAACCTGGTGTGGATCGGCGCGCTGCTGGCCCTGGTCGGCACGGCCCTGGCGGGGCTGCGCCGCGCCCTCGACGTCGCGCCCGTCCGCCGCGCCCGGCGCGTGCCCGCGGCGCAGGGAGCCGCCTCCTAGCGACGCCCGCAGCGGCAGGGCCCGCGCCGACAGGGCTCGGGCGGGGCTCGCGCCGGCGGCACCCGCCGCCGGCGTCCGCAGCCGGCAGCCGGCGTCCCCGTGGTGCCGGGGCCCCGGGGCCGCTATGCTCGCGCCCCGGGTCGTTCCCGGCGCGTCCCCCGGCCGCTTCCGGAGGTGCTTTCCGACATGAATCCCGAACCCGGGTCTGCCGATACCCCCGATGGCTCGCGGCAGGAGCCCAGGCTCCCGCCGGGCCAGGTCCTCACCGACAAGTGGCCGGTGCTGCACCACGGCTCCATGCCGAAGGTGGACCTCGCGCGCTGGGATCTGCGCGTGGACGGGCTCGTCGCAGACCCCGTGCGCTGGACCTGGGAGGAGTTCCACGCGCTCCCGCGCGTCCAGGTGCGCAGCGACATCCACTGCGTCACGCGCTGGAGCCGGTACGACAACCTGTGGGAAGGCGTGGCGGCAGCCGAGGCGCTGCGCCGCGCCGGGATCAAGCCGGAGGCCCGATTTGCCATCGTCCATGCCGAGCAGGGATTCACGGCGAACCTCCCGCTCGCGGCGCTGCTCGAGCCCGACGTGCTGCTGGCCGACACGCACGATGGCCGGCCGCTCGCGCCCGAGCACGGCTGGCCGCTCCGGCTCGTGGTGCCCCGGCGCTACTTCTGGAAGAGCGCGAAGTGGGTGCGCAGGATCGAGCTGGCGACCGCGGACCGTCCGGGCTTCTGGGAGCAGAACGGCTATCACAATGACGCCGACCCGTGGCGCGAGGAGCGCTTCTCCGACTGGTGAGGCGCGGCCCGCCGCGCCGACGCGCGCGGGCGGCCGGAGGGACGGATGACCGACCCCACCCTGGCTCCGCGCGCGCTGGCATGGCTGGAGCAGCAGCTCGAGGAACTCGGCAGCCTGCGCAACGCCGGCCGCCGCGCGCCCGCATTCAAGCTGTGGCGCCAGAACACGCTCACCGTGGTCCAGCGCATCTGGCCGAACGAGCCGAAGCGCTCCGAGCGCTTCCGCCGCATCCCCTTCAGCCCGCCCACCGCGAAGGCCGACGAGCGTGCGGTGCGCGAGCACCACGAGCGGGGTTGCGGCGAGGCCGCCGCCTACCTGCGCGCGCTGATCAGCGAGGTGCGGCTGGTCGGAGTGACCGATTCTGGCGCTGCCGCCGCGGCCGGACCGTCGTCCCCATCCGCGTCGGGCGACCCGGGAGCGGGGCGCGGGACGGCGGCGACACCCGCGGCTGCCGCGCCCGCCGCGCGGTCGCACGACCCGGGCGCCGAGGATCTGCTGAGCCGGTCGCCGGTGTTCGCGCGCCGCGCGCCCGCGCCGCCGCCGCGGCGCCAGGCGCCGCCGCTGTCCGTCTCACCCGCCGCCGCCGAGTTCCACAAGCTCGCCGCCGAGCTCGAGGCGCTGGGCCTGCCCGCGCCGCAACGCGAGCCCGCGCGCCGGCTGTTCCACGAGCTGGCCGGGCGCTGCGACGGCGGCGGGCCGTCGTGGGAACTGGTGCAGGAGGCGCTGCGCGTGGCTTCGGCGTCGCCCGCGCTCGCGCGCCGCGCCCTGCCGCTGCTGCTCCCCTTCATCGAAGCCGCCGCGTAGCGGGTGCTCGCGCGCTCGCCGGGTCCCTGAACCGCGTCGACGAGATCGTGGTCGTCCTCGCGCTCACGCCTGAGCGCGACCCGCGGCGCCGCTACTCGCCGATCTCCTCCGCCCGCACGAAGTCGCGGTGCTTGCCGCGCCCGTGCCGCTCGAATCGCGGCACCACGCGCACCTCGACCGCGATGCCGAGCGCGCGCGCGACCTCGTCGCGGATCTCCCCGGCGGTCGCCTCGCGCCACGCCGGTCCCGCGGTGACGCGCAGCTCGACGCGGTCGGCGAATCGCACGAACTGGTACTCGCGCACCGCGCCCGACTTGCCGTGCTTCTTGAAGATGTACGAGGGCTGGTTCGCGTTGATGCGCCGCCCGCCCGGCAGCTCGAGCGTGTCGCCGGCGCGGCCGCTGAGCCGCCCGAGCAGCGGCAGCCCGCGGCCGCAGGGACACGCCGCGCCCTCCTCCGCGGGCTCGACCAGGTCGCCGACGCAGTAGCGCAGCAGCGGCTGGCTCAGGTTGTGGAGGTCGGTGAGCAGCACCTCGTGCAGGCCGCCGTCCACGGGCACGGACTCGACCACCACCGACTCGACCGGTACGTGCATGCCGAGCCGCTCGCACTCGAAGCCCGCCACGCCCGCCTCGGCACAGCCGTAGCTGTCCGCCACCGGGCAGCCGAACGTGGTGGCGATGCGCTCGCGCTGGTGCGGCCGCAGCGCCTCGGCCGAGGTGACGACCACCTTCCAGCCCAGCGCCCGGCCGTCGAGTCCCTGCGCGGCGACTTCGTCCGCGAAGTGGGCGAGCGCCGAAGGGTAGCCGAAGGCGAAGCGCACCGGCCGTGCGCGCAGCCGCCGGTAGCTCGCGCAGGCGGCCTCTGCGCTCAGGTCGAACGCCGAGCAGCGCACGCGATTGAAGAAGCGGTCCTTGCGCGCGGCGAGGTCGCGGCCCTCGGGGTCGAGCGGCACGCCCCAGAAGTAGGCGTAGGGATCGCCCGCGTCCACGCCGTGCCAGTGCCAGCCGCGGAAGACGTTGGCGTGTGCGTGCGCCCACGAGAGGTGGCTGCGGAGGACCGCCACGGGTGTGCCCGAGGAGCCCGAGGTCGCCGCCGTGAGCCCGCGCGGCGCACGCGCGGAGCGCATCGCGGCGCCGTGCGCCTGGACGTCCGGCTTGGTCAGCACCGGGATCCGTGTCCAGTCCGCGGGGGTCCGCAGGGATCCGGAGTCGAGCCCGAGCGCCGACCAGCGCTCGCGGCACCAGGACACGGTCTCGAACGCGTGGCGGAAGAGCGCGCGCTGGCGCTCCCACTGGAGCGCCAGCAGCCGCTCGCGGCTCCAGCCCTGGCTCTGCTCGAGCGCGCGCAGCACCGCGCCCACGGGCTCGCCGCGCCAGCGCTGGGCGGCGAAGTAGAGCATCCGGGCGAGTCGGGCGTTCACGTGTCCCCCAGGCGTAGGATCCGGTCGGAAACCGGGTCGCAGTCTAATCGAAGATCCGCGCCCGTCGCAGCGGGGCCCGGGGCGCGACGCGGGGTGCGGGACCCGGCCGGCACGCGGGACCGGCGGCGGGCCCGGCCCGAGCCGGGGGGCGCCGCGATTTCGTGGAACCGCGCGACCCGCGACGGAGTCTCAACAGGGTACGACGGCCGGTGCCGCGCTCCCCGCGGATCACCTGCGAATCGCCTTGCAGTTTGCCGGTCGTTGGTGTTTTTTGGTCTGCCAATGGGCCACGAGGCGGGCTCCCGACCGGGGGGCGCCTGCCAAGTGCTTGTGCCCCTTGGCCCCTCCTTCGAAACCCGGCAGGCATGGGGTCTGCATGGAAAGGCGGCCCCGGGTCCGCGGCAACCGCCCACCTCTCGCCAGGGAACGACATTGAGCCGTCTCTCATCTTCCCCTCATCTGCGCGCGTGGCGCCGGACCGGCCTCCGGTCCGTGGCCGCGGCGGGCGCGGCGCTGGCCCTCGCGCTCGCGCCGCCCGCGCTCGCGACGGTGCGCTACGTGAGCCCTTCCGGGCTCGACAGCAACTCCGGCACCTCCGCCTCTTCGCCGTGGAGTCTCGCCAAGGCGAACGCCAGCCTGGTGGCGGGTGACGTGTGCATGGTGCTGCCGGGCACCTACGGCACCGGGATCGCGCCCGCGAATTCCGGCGCGAGCGGCAGCCGCATCACCTACGTCGGCAACCTGGCGAACCCCGCCCAGGCCACCGTGACCGGCATCGACATCGCGAAGGCCTACGTCACGGTCAAGGGCGTCGCCAGCGGCGGCGCGGGCGCGCTCAACTACCCGGCCCGCTACGACTCGATCGCCCGGTGCGTCATCGGCGACGCGGACTTCTTCGGCGCCAAGTACAGCACGATCGCGCGCTGCAGCATCAGCGGACAGGTGGCGTTCCTGCTCGACCGGGCCCAGACGCTCTCGGGCACCTCGAACTGCGAGTACGACACGCTGCGCGGCAACACCATCAACCTGGGCGCCATCCCCAGCTCGCACGGGTTCAAGATCCGCGGCTACACCCAGAACTGCCTGATCGACTCGAACCGCGTCGCCGGCACGTTCACCCAGACCGGCACGAACGACGGCGTCGGCCGCATCTTCTACAACTCGAGCTGGAACACGCTGCGCGACAACTTCTGGAAGTTCGACGCCACCAACGACTACAACTCGAACCCCGACCCGTGGAACGGGTTCGTGCTGCGCGACTCGGCGAGCCACTACCTGTTCGAGCGCGACACCCTGCTGCTCGGGGTCGACAGCGGCACCCACGAGGTGCGGGGCGTGCTGTGCAGCTCCGGCAGCTTCCCCGGCTCGGTGGGCAACAACCGCTGGAACCAGTGCGTGATCAGGACCAACTCGTACGTCTGGGTGCAGAACGGCCTCCGGACCACGATCATCGAGAACTCGGTGATCGCGAGCAGGTCCGGCAACGCGCTGTGGTTCGGGAGCGCGATGGAGGGGAGCCAGCTCCGGCACAACACCCTGTGGTCCGGCGGCCAGGTGATGCGCTTCGACGAGCCTTTCCTCGGCAGCGGGAACGAGATCACGTCGAACATCATCTACTCGACCAGCGCGGGGCCGATCGCCAACTACGGCGGCCAGACCCAGTATGCGAGCAACGGCACCGGGAACTTCACCCAGAACAACAACCTGTTCTTCACCCCTTCGTTCACCGGCAGCCCGGGCGACCGCTCGCTCATGTGGTGCTGCTACACGGGCAGCAAACCGGGCTCGGGCACGCCGTGGTTCCAGCTCAACGGGCAGGACGCCAGCTCGCGCTACGGCTCGCCGATGTTCGTGGACTCGACCTGGGCCACCCTCGACGTGCACCTGACCGCGCCGTCGCGCGCGCTCGGTGCGGGCCTGGGAGGGACGGACGCGGGCGCCTACCCTTTCGGCGGCGGCAGCCCGGACGTCACGCCGCCGGCCGCCGTCGCTGACCTGGCGGCGGGCCAGCCGACCGACCAGGCGCTGGTGGTGACGTGGACCGCCCCCGGCGACGACGGGAACGCCGGCACGCTCGCGGCCTACGACCTGCGCTACGCGACCGCGCCCATCACCGCGGTGAACTTCGCCTCGGCCAGCACCGTGACGGTCCCGCCCGCGCCGCTGCCGGCGGGCTCGGCGCAGAGCTTCGTGCTGCTCGCGCTCCAGCCCGGCACCACGTACTACGTGGCGCTCAAGGCGCGCGACGAGGCGGGGAACTGGTCCACGATCAGCAACGTGGCGTCGGGGGCCACGCTCACCGCCGACACCACGCCGCCGGCCGCCATCCGCGACCTGAGATAGCCGCGAGCGCGCCCGGCGCACGAAGGCGCCCGGTCCTCTCGCGGGACCGGGCGCCTTCGCGTCCACCACGCCGCGGCGCTCCTACTTCGCGCCGGGGCGCGGATCTCCTCCGGGGCGGTAGAACACGACCCGGTTCTTGGGCGGTCGCTTGGCCTGGAGCAGCGCCTGGTTCGCGGCGCGCCACAGCTCCTGCGCGGCGTCGGCGTGGTCGGGGAACATCGCCACGCCCAGGCTCACGGTGACGCCGACGCGATGCGACCGGCGGTCGAGCCCCTCGAGCTGCACCTGCTGCCGCTCGACCAGCGAGCGCAGCCGCTCCGAGGCGGTGATCACGTCCTCGGCCGCGACCGGCGCGGTGAGCAGCACGGCGAACTCCTCGCCGCCCCAGCGCGCCACCGTGTCGAACGGCCGCACGCCGTGCCGCAGGGTCTGCGCGACCTGGACCAGCACCTGGTTGCCGGCCTCCAGACCGTAGGCCGTGTTGAACGACTTGAAGTCGTCGATGTCCGCGATGCACAGTGCCATCGAGGATTGCTCGCGCTGCGCGCGCGCCATCTCGTTGCTCAGCTGGAGGTCGAAGTAGGAACGGTTGTACACCGAGGTGAGCGGGTCGATGAACACCAGCTTCTCGATGCGCGTCGCGCGCTCGAGCGTTCCGGCGCACGAGTCGGCGAGCAGCGCCACCATGGCCAGCGCGTCGGGGCGGAACGGATCCGCGTCGCGGCTCACCACCTCGAGGTGCCCGAGCGCCTCACCGCCGCTCGACGTCACCGGCGCGATCACCACCGCGCGCGCGCGGCGGCGCCGCGCCCCCGCCTCGAGCCGCGGGCAGCGCAGGGTGTCGGGGCAGTAGGCGAGCAGGCCGGGGTGGGCGAACAGCTCCTGCGCGACTTCGAGCGCCAGAGCCTCGGGCGCGGCCTCCTCGCCCGCCGGGAAGAAGTGCACTTCGGCGGCCCCCAGCAGCTCGCGGCCGGCCCGGTCGAGCTGCTCGATCAGCCCGTGGCGCGACTGTCCGCTGCGCGGGTCCGCGGCGAGCAGCGCCTCGTCGAGGCGCAGCAGCGGGCGCATCTGCTCGAGCCCCGCCTGCGCATGCGCGGGCAGGCTCGAGCGCGGCACCAGGATCAGGCCCTGGCTCTCGCGCGGCCCCGGCAGGTGCACGGTGATGACGTCGAGAGCGCCGGGGGACTGGAAGCGCACCACCGGCCCGCCGCCGTTGGCGGCGGCCGGGAGGCGGCGCAGCGTGCCGGCGTGTTCGAGCCGGGAGAGGGCGAGCAGCGCGGCCTGCTCGAGCTGCGACGCGATCCCGGTTTGGAGCGCGCGCTGCACGTGCAGCCGGTCGGCCACCGGCAGCTCGTCGAGCGGCAGCAGGCGCTCGAGCAGCTCGCGGAAATCGATGACTTTCTGCTTCATGAGGCGTCCCTGCCTCCCTGCGGGGCGCGGGATGTCAGGCGAGGAGTTTCCATGGGCGACCAGGTGGACGAGCGTGATGTGGCCCAGCGCAGACCCCGTGGTACGGACGGCAACGAGTCTAGCACAGCGACGCCGGCCCCGAGCCGCGGAACGCGTCGCCCCGCGTGGGTGATTTGCCCACACGCGGCCGGGCGCGAGTGAATCGCCGTGCCGGGAGCGGGTCCGGTGTGGCGCGACCCCCGCGCGCCCGCGGAGCGCCCGCCGCGGCGCGGCATGTCGCGGCGGCCGGCTGGTGCTTCGCTCGCCCGCGCCGCGCGATCGAGCGCGGAGGCCGGACGCCGGACGGCGCGTTGCGGCGGTCCGGCGGCCAGTCTCGCCCGGGCGCGACACGCGCGGCGCCGGCCCGCACGCCTGCGCTGTGCGGTCCTCGTTCGTGACAGCGCGCTGCGCGCCCCCCGCGCCTGCGCTGCGCGGGCCGCTCGCGTGACGGCTCGCTGCGGGCTTTCGCGCCTGCGCTGCGCGGGCCGCGCCGGTGACGGCGCACCGTGGGCGCCCGGGAATTGGCTTGACACTCCGTCGAGGCGGCGAATAGGTTTCAAGTTCTTGCCCGGCCTGAGATTGCTGCCGCGGAGCGCACCCCCATGAGACTGTCCGAGGTTCTCAACCCGAAAACCGTCTCCCTTCGCCTCAAGGCGCCGACCAAGCGCGAGGTGATCGTGGAGCTTTGCGAGCTGCTCGAGGCCGGCCACGGCTTCGACAGCCAGGGCGAGATCCTCGACCGGGTGATGCGGCGCGAGGCCATGATGTCCACCGGGCTCATGCCGGGTGCCGCCGTCCCGCACGGCAAGGCGCGCGCCGTGGATCGCATCGCGGCGGCGTGCGGCATCTCGCCCGAAGGGGTGGACTTCGAGTCGGAGGACGGCAAGCCCACGCACCTGTTCGTGCTGCTGGTCTCGCCCGAGAACGCCACCACGCCGCACGTGCGGCTGCTCGCCAACATCTCGCGCCTGCTCAAGGAGGATTCCGTGCGCAAGAGCCTGCTCGAGGCGAAGAGCGCCGAGGAGTTCCTCGCGGCCATCCGGAACGCCGAGGCCGCGTTCATCCCCTGACCTTCGGCCGGGGCGATGGCCCGTCCCGCATCCTGTCCCGCTCCGTCCGCTCGCCGTGAGACCCGCGGCCGTCCACTGATGCCTCGACGCGTGTAGCCGGGAGGACGCGTGCACTTCCTCGATGCGTGGACCGGGCTTCCGCTCCTCGACCTGGCGCGGCTGGCGCCGCCGGTCGCGTTCCTGCTGCTGGCGGCGCTGGTGCCGGGGCACGCGACCGCCCGCTTCGCCGCGCTCGGCATCGCCGTGGCGGTGCCGTTCCTGCCCGAGGTGTCGCCCCTGGCGGCGCTGCGGGCGGCGTGGGCGCTGCTGTGGCTCGCGGTGGCGTGGCAGGCGGGGCGCGGCACGGACCGCGCGCGCAGCCCGGCGCCGGCGCGGTTCGGCGGGCTCGAATCGGGCACCATCGGCCTGCTGCTCGCGCCCCTGCTGCTGGTCGTGCTGGTCGGGGCGGTGGCGCGGCTCGACCTTCCCGCCGACGCGACGCGGCGCGCCTCCTACGGCGCGTCGCTGCTGTGCCTGGGTTTGCTCCATCTCATGCTGCGCCGCCACGCGCTGCGCTCGGCGATCGCCTTCGCCGCGCTCGGGCTCGGGCTGCAGGTGCTCGAGGGCGCGGCGCGCGCCGGCCAGCTCGCGGGCGACGCGGCGCCCGCCGCCGCCGTGCTGCTGGCCACCGCGCTGGCGGTCGCGCTGGTGGTGCGGGTCGCCCGCGGCCGCGAGCGCCACGCCGGATCGGCGTGGGTGAACGATGCCCACGACCTGCACGACTGACGGCGCATGACCTGGCTCGCCGCGCTCCGCCCCGGTCCCCGCGTCACCGGCGGCCTGCTGTGCGCCGCGGGGTTCGCGCTGCTGGCGTGGGACGGCCTGCTGGCCGCGGCGCTCGGCGCGGAGCTGCTGGCCACGGCGTTCTGGTGGTGGGCGCGCGCCAGCGATGACCCGGCGCGTCACCTGCCGCGCTGGGAGTGGCTGCGCCGCCCGGCGGCCGCGCTGTGGCTGGCGCTGGCGGTCGCGGCGGTGGCGCCGGCGGGCGCGCCGGGACCGTGGCGCGCGCTCGAGGCGGGCGCCGTGGTGTGGGCGGGTCTCGAGCTGCTCGCGGCGCTCCCGCTGGCGCGGCCGTTCTCGGACCTGCCGGGCCCGCTGCTGGCGCTCGGCCCCTGGCTGCCCGCGGTGCTCCCGGCCGCCGGCTTCGTGGTGCTGTGGCGCCTGCAGGAGCACTGGCTGGGCGTGGCGCGCGTGCGCGACGCGGCGGCGGCGCTGCTGCTGGTGACCGCGGCGCTGGCCGCGCTGCGCGCGTTCGCGCTGCGGCGCTGGACCGCGGCGCTGCGCTGGCTGGCGGTGGGCGACGGCGCGCTCGCCGCTCTGCTGGTCGCGGTGCGGGCGGTGCCGCCTGCGGCCAGCCTGCTGCTCTGGCTGTCCGCCAGCGGCGCGCACGCGTTCCTGCTCGGCGCCGAGCTCTCCGGCGCGGTGCCGCGGCGCGGCCCGGTGCTCTCGGCGATCTGGCGCACCACGACCTGGGCCGCGTCGGCGGCGCTGGCGTGGCCCATGCTGCTGGCGATGGGAGCGCGCTTCGGCGCCCGCGGCCCGCTGTGGTCCCTCGCCGCGGCGCTGCCGGTCGCGCTCATCGCGTGGGTGAACGTGGCGCGCATGGTCGAGGCGCCGGAGCGCCGCGCGGTGCGCCGCCCGGGAACCGGCATCACGCTGAGCCGCGTGGCCCCGCTGTTCGCGCTCGCGGGCGTGCCGGTCGCGCTCGCCATCGCGTCGTGGAGCGGGCCGCCGGTCGGCTGGGCGGCGGCGCTGCTGGCGCTGGCGCCCGCGGCGGCGGGCGGGCTCGGCGGACTGCTCACCTACCGCGGCGTCGCACCCGGCGCGCTCGCCGCGCCGGCGGACGAGCCCCCGCGCACCGACCGCCTCGCCGTCCGGGGCCGCGCCGTCCGGCAGAGCGCGCGGCGCGTCTTCCGATTCGTGACCGCGTTCGAGCGCACCCTCGCGGGCTGGGCGCTGTGGCTGCTGCGGCTGCCCGCCGCGCCGCTGCGCGACCTGCACAGCGGCGACGCGCAGGAGTACCTGCTGCTGCTGGTCGGCGTCGCGCTGCTTGCCGTGGTGCTGCCGCTGCTGCGATGAGGCGCCGATGACCGCCGCGCCCGCGCTCCTCCTGTTCCTGACGCCCGCCCTGCCGGCCGGGCTCGCGCTGGCCGCCGCGGCACTGCTGCTCCGGCTCGAGCACCGCGGCCGTCCGCTCGCCACGCTCGGGCCGCTGGCCGCGCTGGCGCTGCTCGCGCTGGCGCTGGCGCGCGCGCCGCTGGCGGGCCCGGCGCTCGCGCCGCTCGCCGCCGGGCTGGTCGTCGCCGCGCTGGCGCGCGATCGCGCCAACCTGCTGCACAGCGAGTGCGCGCTCAAGCTGCTGTGGGTGATGGGAGGTGCGCTCGCGCTGTCCGCTGCCGGGCTGTCGCTGCTGGCGCTCGCCACCGGCGTGGGGCCGGTCGGCGAGCAGTGGGGCGTGCTGCGGCTCGGCCTGACGCCGCGGCCGGTGTGGAGCGCGGCGCTGCCGCTGGCGCTGCTCGCCGGGCTGGTGATGCTGGGCGGGGCGCCCTTCCACTTCTGGGTCGCCGACCTGTTCCAGGGCGCGCGCCCGTGGCTGGCGCCGCTCGCGGTGGCGGCGCTGCAGGCGGCGGGCGCGGCGTGGATCGCGTGGCGGCTCGGCGGCATCGCCGGCTTCCCCGAGGGCGCGGCGCTGGCGCGCGCGGTGCTCGCCACCGCCGCGATCGCGGTGTTCCTCGTCTCGGCCGGGACGCTGGTCTCCCAGCGACGGCCCGAGCGGCGCGTCGGCACGCTCGCCAGCCTGCAGGCCGGTCTCGCGCTCGCCGGCCTGGCCGCGACGCTGGCGCCGGAGGCGGGCGCGCGCGCCGCGGCGGCGTGGCGGCTGGCGCCCTGGGCCGCGCACCTGGCGCTCGCGCTCACCGGGGCGGCGGCGCTCGCGCGCTTCATGCCGGTGCCGGCCTCGCCCGACGCGCCGGGCGGCGCACTGTTCCGCCGGCATCCGGCGAGCGGGCTCGCCGGACTGTTCGCGCTGTTCTCGCTGGCCGGAGTGCCCGGCACGCCGGGCGCGCAGCTGTGGCTCGACGCCGCGCGCGGGCTGTCGGCCGCCGGGCAGACCGGCGCGCTGCTCGCGCTCGGCGCCGGCTGGGTGGCCGCGTTCGCCACGGTGATGCAGCAGGTGCGGGAAGCGTTCGGCGTGCCGGCGCGCACGCCGCCCGGGCGCGCGGTCCCCTGGGAGGCCCGCGCCGCGTTGTGGACCGCCGGCGCGGGGCTGGTGGCGCTGGCGGTGGCGTGGCGGCTCGCGGGCCGGCCGTGAGGCGCGTGCTGCCCCGGGACGCGCGGCGGCTCACCGAGTGGAGCCTGTGGCTGGACGAGCGCCGGCTCGCTCCGGTGGCGCACCGCCAGGGGGTGCTGACACTGCCGAAGCGGCTGCGAGCGTACTTCCTCCACGATCGGCGCCGGCTGGGGCGGTTGAGCCGAGTCGCCGCGCGCACCCGGCGCGCCGATGTGCCGGCGGCGGTCGGCGAGCGCGAGGCCGTGCCGGGGGTGATCCGGCGCATCCTCGCTCACCTCGAGCGGCGCGGGGTGGACGCCCGGGCCGGACCGTGGGCGGGAGTGGCGGCCCCGGGCTGACGGACTCGAGGGCTGCGAGGGAGGGCGGGAGCCGGGCGAGCCGCCGAGAGTGAGCGGGCGTGGGCGCGCCGGCGGTGGGGCCGGTGCGCGCCGGGAGTGCGGGGAGGCGGGCTCAGGGGGTGGCGGAGGCGCGGCCGCGGGCCGCCGTGAAGGGGTCGCGGGCGGCGCCGCGGGCTGGGCGCGGCTCAGCGGGGGAATTCGACCTGGAGCGGGGCGCCGGGACGGGCGTAGCCTCCGCTCCATGCGTATGCGAGTTCCTACTCTTCCGCAGGTACTCGCGGTCGGGTGAGAGGAGCCCGCTCTCGCTCCACTTCACACGGGAGGTCTTCATCCCGGGGATCTTGCGGGCGTCGAGGGCGAGCTCGACGGTGGTGTAGAAGTCCTTCGGCGAGGTCTGGAAGTTCTCGATCAGCTTGTGCCAGTGAGTGCCAACGCTCTCCACCGGAGTCTGCGGCATGCGGCCCTCCGAGAAGAGTGGATTCGATTCAGCGTTCTACTTCACGACGACCATCTTTCGCACTGCAGTCGCACCAGCTGCCTCGAGTCGGTAGTAGTACACGCCGGACGGCCAGCCCGTGGCACTCAATTCGATCTGATGGGATCCGGCCGTCTGCTCATCTTCCTTCAGTGGCGTGGCAATACACCGACCAGCGAGATCGAAGATGGATAGAGTGACGCGGGCGGGGGCGGAGAGCCCGAACCGGATGGTGGTTGCTACCCGGACCGGGTTTGGTGCGTTTTGGTTGATGGCAAGGAGGCGTCCGGGCAGCGGGAATGGGCCGGGGTCGGGGCCCCTGGCGAGCGAAACCGCGGCAATCCCTGGGCGTAACTCGAGACCGAGGTAGTCGAATGCACCGCCCACGTAGAGGACATCGCCGCTGACATACAGCGCCGAGACGACGCTGTTGGGTCGAGGATCCCACGCCAGCACAGCACCGGTCTGCGTGTCGATCGCCGCCAGGCCATTCCGAGCCTCGCCGCCGACCTGCGTGAACCACCCGCCTGCGTAGAGCACTTGGTTCGCTACCGCCAGGCATCGCACCTGTGGGTTCGCATCGGCGATCCAGTCGGCGACTAATCCAGTGGCGCAGTCGATGGCGGCTAGTTCGCTTCGCGGCAACCCGCCCACACTGGTGAACCCGCCACCGATGAAGACACGACCCTCTGCGACTGTCAGAGTCTGCACGATACTATTGGGTGTGGGATCCCAGTCGAGGAGCGTACCGTCCGTATCCACAGCAGCGAGATAGTTGCGCGGCACCCCCGCCACCTGGGAAAACCACCCACCGAGATAGAGCGTGTCGCCCTGCATAGCCATTGTTTCGACCATGTCGTCGACCTGCGGGTACCAGGACGTAGCCCCTCCTGTGATGGAGTCAATGGCGCCAATGCAGTAGCGCGGTTGCCCTCCCAGCCCAGAAAAGAGACCGCCGACGTAGACGATGCCACCGCGAACCACCATATCCCACACAGGCGGGTACAGTCCGGCGTCGACGCCCGGATTCCACGACGTCGCCGCGCCGGTCGTCGCATCAATCGCGGCCAGGACAGTTCGCGGTTGGCCGGCGATGGTGTCGAACGCGCCGGCGACGTAAACAGTGTTCCCGCTCACCCGGATCGTGCTGACCAAATTGTTCGGACTAAATCATTTCGCATGAATCGGAGAAGTCCGACCAGGCTGACTTGAAAGTCGTGAGACCTGCCCTGTATCTCTTGGTTTGGGTCGCATCAACAACGCCAGGAGACAGGGAGGTCTCACGATGGTTCCACGGCTGCAT
>JACRPT010000092.1 GCA_016223045.1 Candidatus Eiseniibacteriota bacterium | reverse complement strand
GATGCAGCCGTGGAACCATCGTGAGACCTCCCTGTCTCCTGGCGTTGTTGATGCGACCCAAACCAAGAGATACAGGGCAGGTCTCACGACTTTCAAGTCAGCCTGGTCGGACTTCTCCGATTCATGCGAAATGATTTAGCGGCGAGGTGCGCGGTCGTGAACACCTCGCGGGGCCAGCGTACTTTGACCCGAGGGATCTATCTGCCTCTGTCGGACGGGGTGGTCGTCTGGATTCTGCTCGGCCCTGCCGGGAGCCATGAGCTTCCGGGGGCATGTCACATCCGCTCCTCCCTCCCTGACTGTGCGCTGTCAGGCACCACCCCAGTGGTGTAGCACCTTGAACTTGAACAGGTCGTTCTCGTAGACGTCGTACGGGCGACCTTCCGACCACGTGAGTTGATACTCTCCAAAGTCGTCTTCGTAGTGGTCGGATTCGTTGCGTACGCGACGCAGGCCGAAGTCCTGGCACGCCTTCTCGCACACTGCCGGAGGAACGTTCTCCGCCAAGAGAATCAGAGGGAACTTGCAGAGGACCTCGGGCTTCCTCCCCTGCGCGCCCTTGCCTTCCGAAAGCCGCCAGTCCAGGTGCATCCGATAGACGTACCCGTACCTATCTTCCTCCGCACGCTCAAAGACCAAGTACGGCTCGTCCTCGGCTTCCGGCCTTCCCTTCAAGACCTCCTGCCACAGGCGCTCGTAGATGAGGTCCTCATCCGAGTGCATGACTTTGTGCTTTGCGGACCAGACGATTGTGTCGCCAGTTCCAGGGGGACCGAAGAACAGGAAGTGCCACTCATCCGAACGGAACAGCGCCTCCAGGACGTCGGCATGTGCTTCGTCAAGACGGTCCAGCTCGTCGAGAATCACCTTGCCAAGTGAACCGTATGCGGGATGTCGCAGGACTGGCCGCGCCCACATCTGGACGACCAGTTCTGTGTGTGTGGCGACCTTGTGCTTCTCGCCATCGTGCTGGCCGAGAGCGCTGCCCGCGACGATGGATGCGAGGAGCACCGTCGTGCCGGCCCGCACGAGCGGCTGGTTGGGACCGGTATAGGAGAAGCCCGCCCATCCGACCAGCAGTAGTGCCCCCAGTTTCGCCAGCGAGATTAGCCACGGCTTTGGCCACGGCATGGTTCGCCCTCCCAGAAATGGTGCCTGACCGGAAGCCTATCATCACCGAGCCGTATTCACCCCGCCGCCTTGTCCGTGTCTTGTCCGTGTCCTTGGCGCCAGGTCCAGGCAGATGCTGGCACTTCCGGCACCTGGGAGGCGCGGCAAGTCATTGGAAACGGCCGCAAGGCGCCAAGGTGCGCCGGGCGCGTACTCCGCCGCACATTCCTCAAGATCCCGTGAGGCTCGACCCTCGCGTGGGTTCGACCCCAACCTCCGGCACCACGAGGCTCGCAGGCGCGCCGCGCCACGGTCCAGCTTGCCTCGGACCTCCGTATCCGAATATCCTCACCGTCCTCCCCGGTTCGGTTCAGTCGCCGGGCTGCCCGCGGCCCACCAGGGGCAGCCCCGACTCGAGGCACAAGGAGATGGACTCATGCGCAGACCCTTCGTGTTCGTCCTGGCCGCCGTCATCGTCCTGCTGGCCGGCGCCACCGCGGTGCTTTTCCAGAGGTACCGGAAGACTTCGGCGGAGCTCGGGGACGCGGAGTCGGCGGCCAAGTCGGCCCAGGCCCGCTACGCCGAGGCCTTCGACGCCATCGCCGAGATCCAGGACAGCCTGAACGCGATCGCCATCGGCGATACCACGGTCCGCATCCTCTCCCAGGGGCTTCAGGCCGAGCAGACGCTGACGGAGCCGCACCGGCGCGAGGCCCTCGAGCGCATCACCAGTCTCGACGCCAGCCTCCGGCGCAGCAAGGAGAGGATCCGCCGGCTGGAGGTCGGCCTGAACAAGAGCGGTGTGAGGATCGCCGGTCTCGAGAGGATGATCGCAGGCCTCAAGCAGACGGTGGCCGAGAAGGAGGAACTCGTCGGCCGACTCACGGGTCGCGTGGACTCCCTGCAGACCACGGTCGCGGGGCTGGAGACGGTGGCCCAGCAGGACCGGGAGACGATCCGGTCCCAGCAGCAGACGCTCGAGGAGAGGCGCCGCGAGCTGGGGACGATCTACTACGTCATCGGCAGGAAGCGGGACCTCATCTCCTCGGGTGTCGTCGTGGCCAGAGGCGGCCTCCTCGGGCTGGGCCGGACGCTGCAGCCTTCGCGCGCGTTCAACGAGAACCTCTTCACGCCGCTGGACACCGACCACGAGACCGTCATCCACACGCCTTCGTCCCGGGTGAAGGTCCTGAGCGCGCAGCCCGCCTCGAGCTACGAGCTGAAGCTCGTGGGGAACCGGATGGAGATCCACATCCTCGACCCCCGGGAGTTCCGCAAGGTCAGGCACCTCGTCATCATGACGTAGGCGGCACTCGATCCGCGCGCGGCCCTCATCTCACTTCGGCGCGGATGATCCGGTCGGCGGCGGCGCCCCCTCTCCCCTGACGTAGCGCGCGTACCAGGCCAGGTAGCGCTCCAGCCGGTCCTTCTTGTAACTCGGCTTCTCGATCCCGTGGTGCTGGCCCGGGTAGACCACCAGCTCGGTGGTGCGCCCCAGGCGCCGGAGCGACTGGTAGAGCTGCTCGGAGTTGATGACCGGGCAGTTCCAGTCCTCCTCGCCGCACAGGATGAGCGTGGGGGTCACGATCTTCTCCACCTGGTAGAAGGGCGAGAGCCGGTCCCACAGCGCGCGGTTGCGCCACGGCAGCCCGAGTTCCTGCTCCCACTCGCGCTGGTACTCGTCGTGGCCGTAGTTGGCGGTGTTGAGCACGTCGCTCGCGCCGGTGATCGCGGCCTTGAAGCGGGTGGTCCTGGTGATCACGTGGTCGGTGAGGATGCCGCCGTAGGACCAGCCGCCGACGCCGAGCCGGGCCGGGTCGGCGAGACCGCGGGCGACGGCGTGGTCCACCATCGCCATCACGTCCTCGTAGTCCTTGTTCCCCCAGTCGGCGAAGATCGCGGCCGACAGCTTCTCGCCGTAACCGCTCGAGCCGCGCGGGTTGGGGAGCATCACGACGTAGCCCTGGGCGGCGAAGAGCTGCGCCTCGAAGTGGAACTCCGCCGTGTACTGCGAGACCGGCCCGCCGTGGATGCGCAGCAGCGCCGGGTACCGCATCGCCGCGCTCCAGCCGGGCGGCTTCACCACGTAGCCGCCGAGGGCCGTCCCGTCGCGGCTCTTGAAGCGCACGTACTCGACATCGCCGAGCCGCAGCTGCGCCATCAGCGTGTCGTTGACCGTGCTGATGCGCTTGAGATGCGGCGCGCGGTAGAGGAACGCCTCGGCGGGCCGCTGCGGATCGGCGATGACCGCGGCCACGGCGCCGTCCTGCCCCATGGAGAACGACTGCAGGCTGATCCGCCCGGCGATGGGCCGCGACACCGGCCCGCAGTCCACCGGGATGCTGCCCAGCACGTCGGCGCCGTCGTCCTCGAGCGCGAAGCAGATGGACTGCCCGTCCGGCGTGAAGAGCGGCGCCGTCACGTTGCGATCGAGCGCCCCCGTGAGCACCTTCGCCTCCCCGCCTGCGGCCGGCACCACCGCCAGGTGCCCGGTGGCGTAGTAGAAGAGCCGCGGCTCGAGCCGGCTGACGCAGGCCACCCGCTTCCCGTCCGGGCTCCACGCCGGCTGGCTGTCTTCGCCGGGATTGCTGGTCAGGCGCAGCACGGTCTTGCCGGTGTCCGGGTTGTCGGCCGCCACCACCCAGATGTCCGAGTTGTCGTTGGCGTCGGGCTCCGGCGTGCGGTTGCTGGTGAACGCCAGGTACCGCTCGTCGGGGGACCACGCCGGCTCGGAGTCGTCGTAGTCGCCCGAGGTCACCTGCGCGAGTCTCCTGGTTGAAACGTCCAGCACGTAGAGGTGGGTGCGCCTGCGGTCGAGGTAGCCGACGTAGTCGCGCTTGAACTGGAGCCGGTCCATGACCCAGGGACGCGCCGTCTTCGGCGTGGTCTTGCGGATGCCCTTCTCCTGCTCCGCCGCCGCGTCACGCTCCTCGGGTGAAGGATCCTGCAGCACCAGCACCAGTCGCCCGCCCGCCGGCGACCATTCGAAGGACTCCACGTCCTGCGCCGTCTCCGTGAGCTGCAGGGCCTCGCCGCCGTCACGGGACAGCGTCCACACCTGGGTCTTCGCCTTGCCCTGCCCGCCGCGCGCCGACAGGAATGCCAGCGACCTGCCGTCCGGGCTCCAGCGCGGCGACCACGACGACTCGTCCTTCGCGGTCAGCGGGACGGCTTCGCCGCCCTGCACCTGTGTCATCCAGATCTGCCGGCGCGTCTTCTCCTGCTTGAGGTCGGTCGTGGACACCACGTAGGCCAGCCACTTGCCCTCCGGGCTCAGCCGCGCATCCTGGACCTCCGCGATGCGGAAGAGGTCGTCCACGGCGAGCGTGCGCGGGGCAGCGCCCGCCGACAGGGCGCTGCCCGCGCACACGCACGAGAGCAGGGAGCAGCAGCCGATCTGAGCCGCGAGACGCAGGATGCCAGGGATCACGCCAACACCTCCGGGAGGACTGCCCAGCGAGCGGGGTTCGCGCGGCGCCACCGCCGCCGCGCTCGTGCCGGGTCAGGCTATCACGAGGGCGCAGGCCGAGCGGCCTTCCCCTCCGATCGTGCCGGCAGCTCCGCGAGCGGTGCCACTCCGCTCCCGCCAGGCTCGACCGGAAGCGGGAGGTCAGATGCTCATCGCACGACCAGCAGCTTCCGCGTCACGACCTCGGCGCCGGCCTGGAGCCGGTAGAGGTAGAGCCCCGGGCTCCAGCCCTCGGTGCGCAGGGTCACCCGGTGGACCCCGGCGGGCCTGGGCTCATGGTCGAGCAGCGTGGTCACCCGGCGACCCTGCAGATCGAAGACGGCGAGCGTCACCGGGCGCGCGGCCGGCAGCGCGAAGCGCACGACGGTGCCGGCGCGCGCGGGATTGGGCGCATTCCAGGCGGCCAGCCGCGCGGCCTGGGACCGCGGCACGTCCACGGTGGCCGAGGACATGGCGGCGATGCAGGACTGCGGGAGGTTCGCGATCGTGCCGAAGGTGCCGCCCGCATAGACGGTGGTTCCGCTCACCTGCAGCGCCCGCACGCTGCCGTCCGCGTTCGGATTCCACGGCGTGGCGGCTCCGGTCGCGGCGTCCAGCGCGGCGATGTGGTTGCGCGGCGCGCCGGCGATGCTGGTGAAATCGCCGGCGGCGTACACCAGCGACCCTGCCACCGCGAGCGCGCGGACGATCCCGTTGGGGCTCGGATCCCAGGCGGTCGCGGCCCCGGTCGTGGCATCCAGCGCGGCCAGGTCGCTCCGCGGCTGCCCGCCGACGCCGGTGAACGACCCGCCCGCGACCACGGCGGTCCCGCCGGGGGCGATGGCGAAGACATCGTCACTCGGATTCGCCCCCGGGTTCCAGGCGGTGGCCGCACCGGTGGTGGCGCTGAGCGCGGCGATCCGATCGCGCGGCTGCCCGCCGACGTTGCTGAAGAGGCCGCCCGCGTACACTGTCGCCCCATCCACGGCGAGGGCGTCCACGCGGCTGTCGGCATGCGGGTCCCACGCGGTGGCGATCCCGGTGGCGGAATCGAGCGCGGCGATGTAGTTGCGTCCCCGCGCGCCGATGATGGTGAAGAGCCCGCCCGCGTACAGCTTCGTCCCGCTCGCCGCCAGCGCGAACACCGAGCTGTTCGAGCCCGGGTTCCAGGCGGTGGCGGCCCCGGTCGTGGCGTCGAGCGCGGCGAGGTAGTTGCGGGCCTGCCCGCCGATACCGGTGAAGGCCCCGCCCGCATAGACCGTGGAGCCGCTCGCCGCCAGCGCGTAGACCCCGTTGTTCGCGTTCGGATTCCACGCGGTCGCCGCGCCGGTCGTGGCGTCCAGCGCGGCGATCCGGTTGCGCGCCTGCCAGCCGCTGCCGATGCTGCTGAAGGTGCCGCCCGCGAACACCGTCGAGTCGCCGACGCCGAGGGCCAGGACGGAGTTGTTCGCGTTCGGGTCCCAGGGCGTCGCCGCCCCGGTCGTGGAATCCAGCGCGGCGATCCGATTGCGCGTCTGCCCGCCGATGACGGTGAAATCGCCGCCCGCGTACACCGTCGGTCCGCTCACTGCGAGGGTGCGAACGAATGCACTGGCGTTCGGGTTCCACCCGGTCGCCGCTCCGGTCGCGGCGTCCAGCGCCGCGACCCGGTTGCGGGTCTGCCCGCCGATGGTCCAGAACCAGCCCCCCGCATAGATCGTGGACCCGCTGACCGCGAGGGCGAACACCTCGAAGTTCGCGCTGGGATCCCACGCGGTCGCCGTGCCCGTCGTGGCATCCAGCGCGGCGATGTTGTAGCGGACCTGCCCGCCGATGCTGGAGAACTGCCCGCCGGCGACAACAGTCGTCCCGGCGATGGCGATCGCCGAGACCCGGCCGCCGGCGTTCGGGTCCCAGGGCGTCGCCGCCCCGGTCGTGGCGTCGAGCGCGGCGATGTAGTTGCGGGCCTGCCCGCCGATGCCGGTGAAGCGCCCGCCGGCATACACCGTGCCCCCGCTCACCGCGAGCGCGCCGACGAACGGCGGGTAGGGCCCGGCGTTGCTCGCGCCGGGATCCCAGGCGGTGACAAGCCCGGTCGTGGCATCCAGCGCGGGGATCCGGCCGCGGGCCTGCCCGCCGACACTGGTGAAGGACCCGCCCGCGTAGACCGTGGTCCCGCTCAGCGCGAGCGCCCAGACCGTGCTGTCCGCGCCCGGGTTCCAGCCGGTGATGCTGCCGGCGGCGGACACGTGGGCGAGATTGGAGCGGAGCGAGCTCCCGACCGCGCTGAAGCGTCCGCCCAGGTACCAGCCGCCGGAGCAGTCGGGCGCCACCGCGTAGACGCTGCCCGCGACCCTAGCCCGGACTATTCATGACCCGCGTCGCGAGAATGCGAGATGGCCGCGAGATGCAAGGCGAGACCGTCGGCCGCGACGCAGTCGGGGTCAAGCACCCCGTCGAGGAGCGGCCGGCGGGTTCGCCGCGGCAGATCGCGGCCAGATCGCGTTCG
>JACRPT010000086.1 GCA_016223045.1 Candidatus Eiseniibacteriota bacterium | reverse complement strand
GGAGGAAGTGCGGTTCTCCGCGCGCGACGGCGTGCCGCTGGCGGCCTGGTGGAACCCAGCGCCCGCGCCCGCGCGCGGCGTGGTGGTGCTGGCGCACGGGCGCGAGAGCAATCGCGCGGGGATGCTGCCGCGCGCGCGCTTCCTGGTGCGAAGCGGCTTCGACGTGCTCGACCTGGACCTGCGGCTCCACGGCGGCAGCGGCGGCAGCTACATGACCCCCGGCTACTTCGAGGCCCGCGACGTGCTGGGCGCGGTGGACTGGCTGGAGCGCCGCGGCGCGCGCGGGCCCGTGGTCCTGCTCGGTCACTCGTACGGCGCCGTGGCGGTGCTCCACGCCGCGGCGCAGTCACCGCGCGTGGCCGCGGTGATCGCGGACGCCGCGTTCATCCACCCGGTGGACATGATGGGACGCTCCGCCGCGTCCGTGCGGCGCGACCCCGGCACCCCGCTCCCGCTCCGGCTCGCCCTGGCGCTCTACCGCGCGCCCTTCCTCGATCGCGTGGCGAACTGGGTGTTCCGGCTGCGCACCGGGGCGTGGTTCACCAACGGGGATGCCGCGGCGCTCGCGGCGGTGCGGAAGCTGCACGCGCCCGCGGTGCTGTTCCTGGCCGGCGAGCTGGACCCGATCGCTCCGCCCGCGGACGCCCGGCGTCTCCTCGACGAGACCGCCGCGCCGCTCAAGCGGCTGATGGTGCTGCCGGGCGCCACGCACGCCACGTATGGAACCGCGCGCGCGGCGTGGCAGAACGCGGCGCTGGCCTTCCTGGACAGCGTGGCTCCCGGGCCCGCGGGGCGCTGAGGCCCAGGAGCCGGCCGCGGCGGCGCGGCGGCGCCGCGCGAGCAGCATCAGGTACCAGCCCAGCAGTGCGAGCAGCGGCGCCTCGGGCGTCTCCGCCGCGGCCGGCTCGATCACGATGGTGGCCGCGGCGCGCAGCCAGGCGAAGCGGTGCCGGAGCCGCACCAGCGGCGTGCCGTCCGCGGTCTCGAACGCCCACGCGGAGCGCCACCACGAGACCCGGTGCCAGCGGAAACGGCGACCGTCCTCGAAGCGCAGGACGCCGCCGATCCAGCCCGGCAGGAACGCGCCGGCAGGCGTCGCCGAGCCGGCCGGGACCACCAGGATGCGCGAGTGCCAGAAACCGCGCGGGCGCAGCTCCCAGCGCCCCTCCGAGGTCTCGCCATCGGCAGGCGGGAACAGTCCGCGCCGCCACGTCAGCGTGGCGTAGGGCTCAGAGCCGTCGCAGGACGGATCGGTGAGGTCGAAGGTGCGCGAGTAGATCCCGCGCGCGCGCCACACCAGCTCGCGGCCGGCGGTCTCGCGGAAGGGGATCATGGCCCTGCCCGGCCACCTGCGGCCAGCGGGTCTTCCGCCCGCCGCCCGAACGCTATCGCCAGCGGCCCCGGGCCGTGGGCGAGGTAGTCGAGCCAGGCGTAGATGAACGCCACCTCGCCGAGGAGTCCCACCGTCTCTTCGACTGTGTACATCAGCGCGTAGCCCAGCGTCCGCGCCCCGAGCTCGACCTTGACGAGCTGGCCCACCAGCTCGAGGCCCATCTCGCCCCCCAGCAGGAGCGCCGTGGCGATCAGCAGCCGGACCCGCGTGCGCGCCGGCAGCGCCCGCACGAAGCGCCCCAGCGCGACCACGATCGCCACCACCGCCAGCACCGCCGGCAGCAGCCAGGTCACGCCGCGCCAGCCCGCCATGCCCCCGAGCCAGGCGCGCGGGAGCAGCATCTGCTCGTGGAAGGAGGCGGCCTCGTCCATCGAGAGGAACACGAAGAGGCCCGCCAGCGCCCACCAGGTCTTCACGCCGGGCGCCCGCCGCGCCCCGCGCTCGCCGGCGATCAGCGCCAGCAGCGCGGCCGAGACCAGCAGCAGCGACGAGGAGAACCAGGTCGGCAGGTTGGCCTCGTGGTCCATGTCGAATTGCCGGTAGAGCCCGAGCAGGGAGTCGTGCCCGTAGACGTACCGCGCGAGCTGCACCGCCGCAGACAGCCCGCCCAGCGCCACGCTCGCGACGGCGAGCGAGACCACGACCGCCCTCACGGGCACGCGCATCATCCGCTCGTCGCCAGCTCGGCGATCCGGAGCTTCTCGGCGCGCGTCAGGAACCACACTGCCACCAGGATGAACAGCACCGAGAGCCAGTCCTGCACCGTCGGGAACCTCGAGTGGAACATGAAGTACATGACCAGCGTCGCGGTGACCCCGGCGAGCAGCGAGGTGAGCCGGTTCACCAGGCCCGCGAACGTGGCGGTGCGGCCCTTGAACATGAAGATGAAGACCGAGAAGAACGCCAGGACGCCGTAGGGCACACCGGAGAGGATCGCGACCGGGTCGGGGCCCTGGACCGCGCCGCGGAAGTCGGCGATCGCCTTGCCCGCCCACTCGCCGGCCGGGGCCAGGTTGAAGAAGACCCCGACCAGCGCCGCCATCGTCACGCTCGCCGAGATCTGCTCGATGGCGAAGAACCCCTGGTTGTCGAGCGGCACGCCCTTGCCGCGCGTGTTCTTGTAGAAGTTCATGATGTAGATGCGGATCATGTAGGCCGTGATGTAGAGCCCCATGATCGTCATCGCCTGCGGGGAGTGGATGAAGTCGAACGTGCCCTTCGCGGCCCCCGGCTTGAACCCGAGCAGGTGCGAGGCCTGGAAGCCGTGCGCGTCGAGGGTGCTCACCAGCGGCAGCAGCAGCACGTTCGTCGCCACCGCCAGCAGCGCGAACACCACCGCCCAGTTCTCCTCGGCGTAGACCCGCTTCTTCAGGATCCCCTGGCGGATCTGCACGGCGTCCACCAGCCGGCTGATCACGATGATGCTGCCGCGCATGATGACCATCGCCACCATGACCGAGATCGGCAGCGTGTACATGAGCGTGGTGGTGGGGATCACCACCGCGGTGCAGACGCCCGAGGGGATGATGTAGGCGACCTCCGCAGGCACGGAGAGCGGCCCGAGCTTCACCAGGCGGTTCGACTTGAAGCGGATCCAGCCGGCCAGGAAGACCACGCCGAGCGCGACCGCGCTGCCGCCCAGCGTGTTGTTGAACAGGTACGCCATCTCCGACATGCGCGGCGGGTGCCCGCCCGTGAACACCTTCACGAAGATGCCGGTGAGGACGTAACAGGCGAAGTAGCCGGCGCACAGCTGCAGCAGCCGCCCGGTGCTCCCGGACGTCGTCTTCCACATGGTGCGCACCTCCCGCGGGCACTATAGCATCCTCGCCGCGGCCGCAGCCCGGTGTCCCGCGGGCCGTGGCCGTCGCGGCTACCCGAGCCGCTCCTCCCCGCAGTACACGTTCATCCGCCCCTCGCGCAGGAACCCGACGAGGGTCATCCCGGCCGCCTCCGCCAGCTCCACCGCCAGCGACGAGGGCGCGCCCACCGCGGTCAGCACCGGGATGCGCGCGCGCGCCGCCTTGAGCACGATCTCGGCGCCGGCGCGACCGCTCACCCACAGGATCCCCGCCGCCGCCGGGTAGCTCCGCTGCGCGAGCAGCGCGCCCGCCACCTTGTCCACCGCGTTGTGCCGCCCCACGTCCTCGCGCACCATGCGCACCGCGAACGCGGCGTCGAGGCAGGCGGCGGCATGGAGCCCGCCGGTGGCGCTGAACCCCGGCTGGGAGGCGCGCAGGCGCCCGGGCAGCGCGGCGAGCGCGCCGGCTGGCACCGGCGGGCCCGCCGCGACGCGCCCGAGCCCGGCGCGCAGCGATTCCAGGTGCGCACGCCCGCACAGGCCGCACGCCGCGGTGGCGGCGAAGTGGCGCTCCAGCTTCGACCAGTCGAGCCTCACGCGCGGCGCCAGCTCGAGGTCCACCACGTCGGGCTGGTCGGAGCACTCCGCGGCGGTCACGCGCGCGGCCAGCACGTCCTCGCCGCGCTCGATCAACCCCTCGCCCGCCAGGAACCCGGCGGCCAGCTCGCCGTCGTGCCCCGGGGTGCGCAGGGTCACCGACAGCGTGCGTCCGCCGACGCGGATCTCGAGCGGCCGCTCGATCGCGACGGCGTCCTCGGCGCGGGTGGACGAGCGGCCGGCCACCCGGGTGACCGGCCGCGTCGTGACCAGCGGATCGCCCATCGGAGCGCGCGCCCTCACACCTTGGGGTGCGCGGTGCGGGTCACCACGCTGCCGTCGGGCAGCGCCTCGAGCGTGTAGTCCGAGAACATCGCCGGCGACTCGCGCTGCATCAGCTTCAGCACCTGGACCGCGACCTTGCGGATCTCCACGTCGGCGAACTCCGAGCCGCGCAGCTCGATGAAGTGGCGCAGGGCGCGGGCGTTCCCGGTGACGAAGATCTTGGTCTCGGTGGCGTTCGGCAGCACCGAGCGCGCGGCCTGGCGCGCCATCTTGCGGCGCAGCGTGCGGTCGGGCTCGCTCGCGTAGCGTCGTTCGAGCCCGGCCACCAGCCGGTCGTAGGCGGCGCGCGCGGCGTTCACCGAGTCGCACCAGATCGCGTGCAGCTCCGGGTCCGCCGCGATCACGTCCGGCTCGATGTAGTCGGAGTCCGACTCGTCCACGTAGCGCTGCGAGAGCTGCGAGTAGGAGAAATGCCGGTGCCGGACCAGCTCGTGCGTGAACGAGCGCGACACGCCGGTGATGAGGAAGCTCCACACCCCGTGCTCGAGCACCGAGCCGTGCCCCACCTCGATGATGTGCTGCATGAACTCGGCGTTGCTCTTGCGCCCCTTGCCGTAGGACATGTAGCAGACGCGGCCCGCCATCTCCGCCAGCGTCTCCGCGCCCACCTCGGTGTCGGTGGTCCACGAGACCTCGTGGTCGGCGAGGAAGCGGTCCACCACCGCGGGGTCCACCACCTGCCGTCCCACCAGGTACACCCGCGGCTCACGGACGATCTTCAGCTCCTTCGTCGCCGTCGCTCCGGTCGCTGCCATGTCGCTCCTCCTCTCGAGGTCCCGCCTCGCGTCACTCCCCGACCCGCAGCACCGCCCGCACCGGCGCGGCGTCCACGCCCCGCCATTTCAGCGGCAGCGCGATGAGCTCGTACTCGCCGGCGGGCACCTCCGCCAGCGCCAGTCCTTCCAGGATCGCCACGCCCCCCGCGCGCAGCGCGTGGTGGGCATCCAGCGTCTTCGAGTCCACCGCGTCCACCGACGGCGCGTCCGTGCCGAACAGCCTGACGCCGAGCCGCGCCAGCGTGCGCGCGCCCTCCACCGTGAGCGCCGGGAACGCGCGCGGGAAGCCCGTCTCCGCCCCCGGCGGCAGCACCCGGTAGAGCACCCGCTCCGCCCCCGCCGCCCACAGCGCCTCGGCGTGGCCGATCTCCGCCACGTCCGGGCACTGCACCACCCGCGCCGGACCCATGTACGGCTCGAGGGACAGCGCGGCCGCGTCCTCGCCGTCCGGGGCGAAGTGGAGCGGCGCGTCCGCATGCGCCCCGGCGTGGCTGCTGAGCGTCACCCGCGACACCGTACAGGAGTCGCCCGCCGCCAGGCTCCAGCGCGGGGACACGTCGAAGCGCGTGTCGCCGGGCCAGCCCTCGAGCGCGGGCGAAACCGCGGGCGTGATATCAATGAGCCGCACGCGGCGCACGATATCAGACGCCCGGGGCCGCGGCCACCGCCGCGCCCACCGCCACGCCCGTCACGCGCTCGCGCCCTTCTCCAGCCGTCGCACCTCGTCGCGCACCTTCTTCATCACCAGCTCCACCTCGTCGTCGCGCGTGTAGAAGTGGGGCGCGAGCCGGAGTCCCACCTCCGGCCGGTGGTCGAGCAGCACGTCGGAGTCGAGCAGCGCCTGGCACACCTCCCCGGCGCGCGGCACGTCCAGGCACACCGTCCCGCCGCGGCGCTCCGGCTCGCGCGGCGACACCACGCCGAAGCCGTACTCATCGGCGAGCGCGATCATGCGCGCGGTCTGCCGCAGCGACTTCTCGCGGAACGCAGGCACGCCGATGCGCGCCACGATCTCGTAGCCGGGGCGCGCCGCCACGAAGCCCGGGATCCCGGGCGTGCCGGTCATGAAGCGGCGCGCGCCCAAGTCACGGCGCGTGGGCCCGCTGTCGAAGGCGAATGGATCGGCGTGCGCGAACCAGCCGGTCAGCGCGGGCTCGAGCCGCGCCGCCACGCGCGGGCTCACGTAGAGCCAGCCCGCGCCGGGTCCGCCGCACAGCCACTTCACCGAGCCGCCGGTCATCAGGTCCAGATCCAGCGCCTTCACGTCCACCGGCAGCGTGCCGACGGCCTGGTAGGCGTCCACCAGCACCAGCGCGCCGGCCTGGTGCGCGCGCTTCACGATGGGCGCCAGGTCCACCACCTCGGCGGTGCGGAACAGCACGTGGGAGAGCGCCACCACGGCCGTGCGCTCGTCCACCGCGGCGAGCACGTCGGCCGTGTCCACGTGGCGGCCCGCGCGCGCCGGGACCCGCACCACCTCGGCGCCGCGCCGGGCCAGCCCCTCGTACAGGTAGAGCACCGAGGGGAAGTCCTCCGCGGTGCACACCAGCCGATTCCGCGGCCCCGCGAACTCCACCGCCGAGAGCGCGACGGCCTGCGCCAGCGTCACGTTCTCGCACATCGAGACCGTGCCCGGCGTGGCGCCGAAGATCGTGGCCAGCAGGTTCCCGGTCTCCATCGGGAGCTGGAACCACTCGTCCTCCCAGGCCCGGATGCCGCGCGACTTCCACAGCTGCGCGTAGTGGCGCAGCGCCTCCTCCACCCCGCGCGGCATCGCGCCCAGGGTATGAGAGGCGAAGTGGAGCGTAGCCTCGACGGTCGGGAACTCGCTGCGCCACTCCAGCAGGGGATCGGGCGCTTCCGCGGTGTGAGGCATGGATTCCTCGGTGTACGGATGCGTGCGGCCCGCGTCGGGATTCAGCGACGCCCGGCGCCGCGCGCTGTCGATGCGGAGAGCGCCAGGCGGGCTGCGGCCTCGGGCGTCGCCGCGGTCTGGACGTGGTCGAACAGGTGCGGCAGCACGATGTCGGGATGCCGGTGCGCCTCCAGCCACTCGTCCCAGTGCGATCCCAGCAGCACCAGCGGCGCCTCGGGGCGGGCCTGCACGCTCAGCAGCGTCCAGGCCAGCAGCACCTCGGTGAGCGTGCCGATGCTCCCCGGCAGGGCGACGAAGCCATCCGCGTGATGGATGATGTACCGGAGGCGCTCGAACAGGTCGGGCGTGTGCACGCGCTCGGTGACCCAGCGGTTGACCGGGCCACGCTGCTCGAAGATCTCCACGGTGACGCCGACCACGCGCGCGCCCTCCTCGTGGGCGCCGCGCGAGCAGGCCGCCATCGCCCCGCCGTAGCCGCCGGTCATGACGTCGGCGCCCGCCCGCGCCAGCGCGCGGCCCAGCGCGTGCGCCAGCGCGTGGTGCGGGCTCGATTCGGTGATGGTGCTGCTACCGAACACGGCGATGAGCGGACGCTTCTCAGCCACGGCGACCTCCTCCCGCAGCGGGACGCGGGCGATTCTGCCACCAGCGCGCGGACGCCGGCCACCCCCGACGTGTAGAAAACCCTCCCGGAAGCCCGGATGCCCCTCGTCCGGGCCTGTCGCATCTCGTGACTGTCTCGCATCGCCCTACCGGCAACGCACCGCAGTCCCCTCCAAGCATCGACATCACCCCAACTTCCCCTCTCACCACATGTGGCCCAGGAACACCAATTCGATTTGGATCAACGCCAGCAGCGTCGACATCCGCTCGCATCCTTCTAGCCGGGATGAACGCAGTCGCTGAAACAGCACATCATGCTCCTGGAGCATTCGCTCCATCGAACCGCCCATCACGCGAGGCCGCACCAGTCGTACGTCTTGGACGATCCCGAAGAGCTCCTTTATCACTGCAACCCAGTCTATGCTCGCGCGGATGGTAATACATATGTCGTCGATATCACCTGGTCTGCGGGGCGCGCGCATCGATTTCGCGAGGCGCCGATACATCGCATTGCAGTCCGTCACAGAGCGAAGTACGACGCGAAGCGCCATCCTCTCTTTCTTCCTAAACAATGGCGGAGTGCCAGCGTCGTCCCGGATGAACAATGTCTCAATTGAGCGAACCAAGCGCACACGACGCTCGACCTCCGCGCGCTCTTGCTTTGTGAGGTGCATCATGGCACCGGCAGTGGGATCGGTGCCGCCAGCGGCACTGGACAGAGAAAGAACCCTATCCCAGCGATAATATATAGGTCCCAAGGCGGTTCGTCGCAGTACTTTGCGACTTGTTCTCGCAGTCGATCCACCCTGTTCCGCAGTTGCCGTATTGCCTTGGAATGCCCGCGATCGGGGTTGATGCTGTTCTCGCGGATCCGTCTGGCGAGCAGGGCTTCATAGTACGCGAGCTCAGCTCTTAGCAACGCACAATCTATGAACGCCTCACCTGACGGGTCAAGCGTATTTGCTGGATCTGCGTCTCCATATGAGTAGCGATTGTAACTCTCCCCAAAGAAGCGGAGGCCATCCTTACTAGTCCACCGCCCCGTCGCAGGCTCATAGTCCCTCGCGCCAAAGCGCTCCCATCCCGTTGAGGGGTCCATGAGACCGCCCGCGTAGCGTAGGCTCTGGAACGTTGGAGCTGTGTCTGTCCGGATCACGCCCCAGACGTCGTAGTCGATGCGCTGCACCACTGCGCCGGAGCTCGTGTCAACCAGCGCTCGAACGCTCCCGAGGTGATCGGTTATCACCCGGTAGCCGGCGCTCCCTCGCAACACCAAGTCAGGCGAGTGATTGTGCGTCCCATACACGTAGCGGTTGATCACGCTACCGCTCGCGTCGAGCTCCGCCGCTGGCTGAAGCTGGCTCTGGTAGAGCCACTTCCGCTCGACCGTCCCGTTCACTCTGCGCTCGACCCGCCGGTTCCGGCCGTCGGCCCGGTACTCGACCGAGTCCCCGCTCGCGAGCCTCACCTTGAGTAAGTTCTCAAGCGCATCGTAGGTGTAGCGCGTCGTGTCACCGCCGGTGGCTTTCCTCGCTAGTTCTCCGTTCGCCTCATACGCGTAGCTACTGTTCCCGTAGCGTTGCAACCTGTCCTGATCATCGTAGTCTGCGGTCGCGGTGTCGCCAACGGCCGCGCCCCTTACCGCAACCCGAGTCCCGTTTGGATCGTAGGTCAGGCCCTGGGTCTTTGCCCCATCGGTTGCCACCGAGTCAAGCGGCCCGGCCACATCGTAGTGGTAGTCATAGACGTGGGCGCTATCTTGGACCGTCTCTGCGAGCTGGACGATCCGACCCAGCGCGTCGCGTTCCAAATGCTGGTGGAAAAGGGGCAAGCCACTGGCGCTGTAGTTCAGCTCCGCCAAGTCCCCATGGTCGTCATAGGACTGGCTGCTCGTCACCACGCCGGCCTTCGTGCTGTCCACCAGGCCATTGTCACTGCGGCGGTGGATGAACAGTGTCCCCGCGCCGGTCAACAGGCCGTCGGCGTCGTAGGTGAAGACCACGGTATTGCTCCCGTTCACCCGCTGGCTGGCGACCCGGAGCTCCCGGTCCAGCGCCACCGAGACGCTGCCCGCCACCTTCCCACTCCAGGTCTCCATCGTGTCCACCGGGCCATCGTGGGCCACGGTCACCGTCACTGTGTCGGGAGATGAGATGCCCTCGAGCCTGCCCTGATTGTCGTAGCTGAGCAAGATCGGGCCGCGAGGGCTGGTCACGGATGCCAGCCGGCCCGCCCCATCGTATCCAAGCCTCACCACAGCACCATCCGGGCGCTCGACTTCTGTGAGCTGCCGGTCCTTGTTGTAGTGATACCGGGTTTCGCTGATTGGCAGCCCCATGGGCGGAGGTCGATAGGCGCTGGTCAGATTGACCGGCGTGTACTCGAACCCATGCGCGGGGCGCCCGGGCGGCGTGATGGTGGTCAGGTTGCCGTTGGCGTCGTAGCCAAGAGATACGGACCGACCACCCGGGAGGTCCTGACGAATCACCCGATCGGCATCGTCATAGGCGAACCCCGTCGTGCGTCCCAAGGCGTCGCGGATAGTGGCAAGTCGGCCCCGCTGGTCGTACCCATGGCGCCATCCGCGGTCGCCTTGCGTGAGCGAATCGAGGCGTCCGCGGCCATCGTACCGAACCGACAGAGTAGCGAGGCTGGGAATCGAAATAGACAGCGGCCGTCCCGCGGAGTCGACTGTGGCCGTGGCCGTGCGCCCCGCCGGCGAAGTGATAGTCAGCACGTTGGGAGTCACGCCCGAGTTGAACTCCGTCACGAACGGGGCTCGGCCATTGACGCTCACATTCTCGGTCCACGTGCCGGTCACGAAGGGAGGATTGTAGGTTGTCGCCGGGACCACGGAGTACGCACGCGAGACCTCCGTAGTCCGGACGATGCCGCTGGGCAGTCGCTCGCTGCGCCGCAGGACCATGGGCGAGAGCGCGGTGAACCGCGGCTCCGGCCCCAGACTGTCCGTCGTACTCATGCCGTCCGGACTCCACAGCTTCACCTTCGCGTCCGAGCTGTCGCTGTAGTAGGTGCGGAGGTTGTCGGGCCCCACGATCCGCCGCTGGCGCGTTCCGTCATAGAGGTCCGTGACGGAGTACGTCGTCGTCCGCTGCTCCCCGGTGGTCCGCCTCACGGTTCGCGTGAGCCCCTGATAGGAGGGCACCAACTGCTGCGAGCCTCCGGCGGGGTCGGTATCGAGCGAGAGCCGCCCATCGTCGGCGTAGGTGTAGTCGTACCGATGGCTCATCGCGTCGGTGAAGCTCTGCAGCAGCCCCAGCGAGCTGCTGCCGAGGGTGATCGCCTCGGTCGCCGGATTCGTCACCGAGCCGAGGTAGCCGTTCCCGTCGAGCGCGAGCGTGGTCCGCTGTCCGTAGGGTCCGACGATCGCCTGCGGCGCGCCGTCGCCCACGCGCTCGATGACTGTCGAATCGCCGTTGACGTCATGGATGGCAACGAGCCGGCCGACCGCATCGTACCGGAACCAGAAGCGCACCGCCCCGGTCAGGGCATCCCGGGTGCGCAGGTGCCGGCCGCGGAGGTCGAAGAAGTAGACCTCGGACCCATCCTTGGCCGGGATGGCGAACTCCCCGGCCGTGCTCCCGGGCAGCGAGGCGGCCACCTTCCTGACCCGCCCTCCCCGGTGCTCGGCGATGTACATCACGCCGTCCGGGGTCAGGGCCAGCCCCGTAGGCTCGTTGACCCCGGCCCCGAGCGCGAAGCGGCCGTCCTCCGTGTAGGGGCTCTGGATCGGGCCGCCCCCCACAACCGCGCTCAAGGTGCCATCCGGGTCCAGGCGCCCCACGTACTGCAGGCCGCCCTCACCCGCTCCGATGGCGATGTACACACTCCCGTCGGGTCCGGCAGCGACATCTCTGGCCAGCAGGTCACCCGCGGAGGCCGCGGTGGTCAACGTACCATCCGGGGCGACCTTCCGGATGCGACGCTGTCCCGAGTCGGCGACATACAGGTTGCCGTTGCCGTCGACGCAGATTCCGGCGACCGAACTCAGGCGAATCAGGGTCGCCTTGCCGGTTGAATCACTCACCCCGGCGGTCCCGGTGCCCGCGTAGCGGGTGATGATGCCGTTGGGAGCGATGCGGCGAATGGTGTAGCGCTCCCGGTCGCCGACGTACACGCTCCCATCCGGCGCGAGGGCGATCGAGGTCGGCACGGAGAAGCTCGCCGCCGTCGCCGGGCCACCATCGCCTGGCGCATTCAGGTCGCGAGTGCCGGTTCCGGCGATGCTGTGCACGTACCCGTCGGGAGTGATCTTGCAGACGCGCTGGCAGTTGCAGGAGCCGTCCTCGGAATCCATCACGAAGTAGAGGGAGCCATCCGGCCCCACGGCCAGCTGGTTGGGATTGGTCAGGCCGCTTGCCGTCGCCAGCACGTTGTCCACGTAGGGAGTGCCGGCCGGGCGCCCCCCGCCGACCGTCACGAGGTCAGTGGGCCTGACGCGGTAGATCCCGTAGGAAGCCGCCACGTACACCGTGCCGTCCGGGGCGACCGCCACGTCATTCGGGACGAGGTTGGACGCGACCGTGGTGATGATGGGGTAGTTGCGTTCCCCGTGGTCTACCGTCCCATCGCCGAAGTAGAGGGCGCCCCGGCCGGTCACGTCGTAGAAATGATGCGGACTGATGGTCCAGCCACCCAGCCCGTCCGTGGCGGCGCTCGGCGCGCCCAGGCTCACCCGGCGCTTGGTCCATGAAATCCGCCCGACCCCACGATCGCCGCCGGCGCCGAGCACTGCACCGCCGCTCGACCCGGCGTCCGCGAACGACCCGCCGCCCGAGCTGGCCGCGTAGACGAGGCGGTACTGGTACCCGACCTGCACCAGCGCATCCACCGAACCCTGGACGCGTCGGCCGAACACGTCCCGGCCATCCCAGGGGATCTCGGCCACGAGGTTCGGCCCGGCCGCGCTCCCCCAGGTGAGCCGTCGGCCCGCGACATCGAGATACACGATCACGCGCTCCACGTTGCCTGGCAGGGTGTCGCCACTGGCCATGATGCGCAGCGTCCGAATCGCCGCATCTCCCGGCACCCGGAAGCTCCGGTAGTTCAGCGTGTACGGGGTCCCGACAATCGAGATCCGCTCGGCGAGGACGCGATTCTCGCACTCGATGATCGACCCGGTGGCAGTGCATGCATCGCCCACCAGCCCCAGGGGCTGTCCGGCGCGGCCGGCGGTGGGACTCTGTTGCGCGGCCACCGCCGCCATGTTGATGTTGTAGTCCCAGTCGGTGAAGTGATCCACCGACACGCGCCAGAGCGTGTCGTTCTGGGCGTACTGCTGCGCCAGCCTCGTCCGTTCCGCCGCATCCATGCCGGCCAGGGTGTCGGGCTGCCCGTCGCCGCTGCTATCCACTGTGGCCATGCCGCCCGCGGTGCTCAGGATCCGGATGACGCAACCGTCCCTGCCGGCTTTCCACTGGCCCGCCTGGCGATCGTAGTAGCCGCTGGGGACGGCGGCACCGACCGGCAGGTGGAGGAAGTTGCGCACGTAGGTCGTCACCGGGTTGGTGAAGCGGACATCGGGCGCGAGCTGGCCCAGCGCTCTGGCGATCGAGTCGGCCTCATCGAGGCTGAAGTTGGCGCAGTAGGTATAGGCGCTGGCCGGCGGCAGAAAGGCCGGCATGGCGTAGCGGCCACCGGAGCCGACCGTATACTCCGTGGCGCGGACGCGCACGGCACTGAAGGACGCCGTATCGCCCGATCCCCTGGCGACCCTGGCCACGGTGTTCTGCCGGAAGTACATTTGAAGGTCCCGGTCCCCGTTGGCGTCGGTCTGGAATCGCCCGCGCGCGACCTGCCCACCCGAGAGATCCACCACGCTTCGCCGCGAGGTCTTCCCGATGAGCGCGACGCTGTCCACCAGCGCGTACTCCTGCCAGGCCGGCTCGACCTGCCGCTGGGCCTCGAGGTAGCCGTCCCTGGTGAAGCGGAGGGTCAGTCGCGCCCCACCGTTGACGACCAGGTCGAAGCACCCGTCGGCCCGGGTCGTGGTGCGCCCGAATGCGTCGTGCCCCAGCACGCGAACGACGACGTTTGGCAGGGGACCGAAATCCCGGGCGGTGACCTTGCCGTGCACGACCGCCGCCAGAGCCGCCTTGATGCTGTCCACCTGGACGCTGTCCTGGAGCGGAGGGTTGCCGTTGGTGTAGAGGAACTTCACCTGGTCGAGGAACGGCGTGATCTCGGTCGCCACCAGGCTGTCGGCGGCGACCGCGGAATCCCGCGCCGACTCGTTCGTGGGGCCGCGGAAGACGTAGCGCTTGAAGCTCCTCACATGGCCCAGTGCGTCAACCGCCTTGAAGTAGATGCCGTTCGGCCCCACGTCAAGCGGGACCTTGTAGCCGAGGCTGTCCCCGGCGGCGGCGCCGACGGCGTCCCCGTCGACCGTGACCGTCGTCGTGGTCGAGTCCACCCAGGAGACGGAGAAGAGAACACTGTCGCCCAGGGTCGGGCTGCCTGGCTGGGAGACGGCAAGCGTCGGTGGCCGCGTGTCCCGCGTCACGTGACGCACCACGTCGGTGCCGTAGCCGGCGCTGTTCACGGCGTGCACCGTGATCGTGTACCTGCCATCGGCAGGCAATGCCACGGAATCGGCGAAACTGCCGGGCGTTGCCAGCCCCGCCTGTCCGTTCACTGTGACCGTGCCGCCGGTCTCGTCCGTCACGGTGCCGGCGACCAGGATCTTCGCCGCCTCGGTGACGAGCCCCTCCGTCGGGGAGCTCACCGCCACCAGTGGCGGCGTCGTGTCCGTGGCCGTGAAGGCGACGTTGACGTACGAGCCGACATTCCCGGAGAGCCGGATCGTGTAGCTGTTGGAGGAAAGCAAGGACACCTGCCGGGTCAGTTGCGCCACGCTGGTCGTGAAGTCGGTCCAGCTGACCACCGTCGTGCCGTTGAGAATGAGCCGCGCCGAGAGCCGCTGGAAGCCATCCGGGGCCCCGTTGGTCAGCACGATCGTGTACGGGCCGGCGGCACCCGAAGGCGTGGAAAAGGTGTCGGTGAACTCGTTCGGCACCGGGTCGCCGGGCTGGATCTCCTCCGGGACCTCCTCGGTGACGTACTCCAGCGGACCGTGGATGCCATACGCTGGGTCGGGCGTGCTGATCAGATCGAGGTCGATGTAACTGCTGGCGGTGCCCGCGACCGAGACCTGGATGCTGTTGGAGGCGAGCGGCGTGACCACCTTGGTGGCGAAGGCGACCGTCGTGGTCACGTCGGTGGCGTTCATGACCTCCTTGCCGTTGAGGATGATGCTGACCTGAGAGACCCGGTTGGTCCCGCTGCTCGAGCCGTTGCTGACGCGGAAGAGGTAGCGTCGCGCCGGATCGAACCCACTGATGGAGAAGTTGCCGGTGAAGACGGTCCAGGTGCCGCTGCTGCCGCGCACGTAGTGGTTGGGTCCGTAGACGACCACCGTGTCGGGCCGGGTGTCGAACCTCCCGATCGGACGGTGTCGGATGCTCTGGGCGGAGGCCAGGCTGACCAGACCAAGCAGCGACAGCAAGGAGACGAAGGCGCAGAGACCGTGCCGCGCGCTCATGAGTCGCGCCCTCATCGGAGCACCACGGCCTTGGCCGTGCGCTCGACCCGGCCCTGAGTCAGGCGGACGAAGTAGACCCCGGCCGCAACACTCGGCAGTTGCGCGTCGTAGTCCCCGGGCCCGGGGTTCCCCAGATCGCGGCTCGCCACGCGGCGGCCCCCGACATCGAAGAGTTCCAGTTTCGCGTACTCGGAGGTGGCCAGCGTGTAGGCCACGTGGATCCCGCCCCAGCCGCGCTCCCAGCGGGCGTAGCGCAGCGCCAGGGGTTTCGGCAGCGGCAAGTCCACGGGCACTACTCCCAGGATGACCTCGGCGTCCCGGGCCGCGCCCTTCAGCCGGTACTCGAGGTGCTCGCCGGGTTGGAGATGCTCATCGGTGAGTCTCAAGAGGCCGTCGGCATTCGGCCTCAGGCCCGTCAGTTCGGTCCACGCGCCGCCCGGCCGCTGGCGCGCCACCGCGTACGAGCGATCATCCCCGGGCTCGCTCTGCCAGACGAGCTCGACCCGCGTGGGGTTGGCCTTGACCGATTGAAGCCTGGGGATCGGCCCGTGGTAGATCGGGCGAGCGGCGAAGAAGCTGGCCGCGGAGCCACCCCGGCTGTCGCTCCACGTGGCAATCGCACCGCCAGTGCCGTCGCTGCTGAGCGCCAGCGAGTACTGGTCACCGCCAGCGATGCAGACCGGCACCCCGCCGGGACTCCAGCGCACCGCTCCGGCGGCTGAGAGCCGCTGAGCGTAGAGGTCGGACTGGCCTCTGGCCCGCCGGTCCTCCCAGCCAACGATCACACCGCCCAGGCTGTCAACGACGACCGCCGGAGCGCCCTGCTCGCCCGCTGCGGCGCACACCTCGACGCCGCCCGGCCCCCAGGGGAACTCCCCGGTGCCTCGTACCCGCTGGGCGATGATGTCACCGCGATCGGTGGACCGATCGCACCAGACCACGATGGCACCGTCGCCACCGTCCGAGACCAGCACCGGGTCCTGCTGGGCGCCCGGCCTCGGCGCGAGCACGATGCCCTGCGCCGGCCACAGGGCTGCGGGCGAGCCGTCGCTGGAGAGCTTGAGTCCGTAGATGGTCGGCGTCCCGCTCCGGTGATCTTCCCAGGCCAGCATCGCGCCGCCGCCGGGGCAGCCCGCCAGCGCCGGGTTGAACTCCGCGCTGTCCGAGGGGGCGACCGAGTTCCCGCCACCCGAGAACCCGTCCGCCACCGCACCGGAGCTGGTCAGGTGCTGGAGGTAGAGCGCGGGTCGGCCGTTGCGACGGTCCTGCCACGCCATGAAGGCGCCGCCGGCAGCGTCGGCAGCTACCGTCGGCGCGGCCTGCTCGGAAGGGTCCACGCACACCGGCAGGCCGTCGGCGGTCCACACCACCTGACCGGCGGCGGTGATGCGCTGGGCGTAGAGGTCGCCGTTGCCCGCGCGGAAGTCCTGCCACACGACGACCGCTCCGCCGTCACCATCGCTGGTGAGGGCCGCCCGGTACTGGGAGCCACGGGCGGTGCACAGCGGCACGCCGTCGGCCGGCCAGCCCGCCGCGATGCTGCCCGGGGCCGTGAACCGCTGGGCGTAGAGGTCGCCGTCGCCCGTACGATTGTCCACCCAGACCACGATCGCGCCGCCGTGACCATCGCTCACGGCGGCTGAGGAGACTCCATCCGTCGTTCCGAGGCACAGCCGTGTGCCATCCGGCGTCCAGTTCGAGGCGATCGTCCCATCGGCGAGCAGGTGTTGCGCCCGCACCTCGACGGTCAGGCCGCTGCGGAAGTCCGTGCAGGGAACCGCCACGCCCGGGACGGAATCAGAAGTGGCGGTCGGGACCAGGACGCCGCGGGGGGTCTGGCGGAGGCTGCCAGTGGTCCCTGCGGGCCCCGGAACGACCGGTCGCGGTTTGGGCTCACGCGTCTCAGGAGAGCGGAGCGTGGGAGCGGCGGCCGTGACGACGACCAGGACCGCGACGCAGGCGGCAGCGGCACGAGCGGACAACATGGATCGCCTCCGGCAATTCACTGCGAAGGCCCCGGCAACCTACCCACGCGACCGGGGCGGCCCGCAGCTCGCAGCAGGCGCGCTGCGGAGCACTCCGCGATGAGCGCTGCTGAGACTGCGTCAGCTCGGCCTGAGGACGCTTCGCATGGTCACCGACTCCCGGACCGTCGCACCGTCAGAAGGAACACCCGCAGGGAGCCACAGGCCATTCACCGATGCAAGAAGAAACTGCGCTTGAGACGCCGCGCTTCGGGATAGTGAGAGGGACGGGGGGCAGATTCCTGCACAGCGGTTGCACTTCAGCCCGGCGCGGCACACCGGCGTGCTGCAATCACGAGCGGGGTGCCGCCCCGACATCGGCCAGTGCTTCGGGGCGCCCTGCGCGGGGACGCGCCTGACCGCCCTTGCTCGCGAGGAGCACACGGACGGCGCGTGCTGCGGAAGACGGCCTCACTCCCCCGGCCGGTTGACGTTCCTCGTGACGCCCGGGTCTTTCACGTCCAGGTAGCCGACCAGCCGCGCGTTGCGGCGGATCGCGTCGCTCAGGTCTTCAGCCCCGGCGTCGGCGGCCACCGCGCGCGCCAGCGCTGCCGAGAGCACCACCGGGTGCCCGCGGCGCCGGCGGAAGCGCGGCACCAGCGCGTAGGAGAAGGCGGCGCGCGCGGCCCCGCGGCGCGCCCGCTTCTGGGTGTGGTCGGCGTGGAGCGCCTGCGCCATCACGGTGGCCAGGTCGAGCACGGTCGCGCGGCGGAGCGCCGGGTGGTCCACGGGCAGGACCACGACGGCGCTCGGCTGGTACCTCAGCGCGGCCCTGAGGCCCGCGCGCGCCGACGAGAGCATGCCGCGCCGCCACGCGCGGTTGACGACGAAGCGCACTTCAAGCCGGTCGGCGTGGTGCCGCTGCGCCGCCTTCAGATCCCGGCCGAAGCTCTCGCTGCCGACCAGCCGCTCGAACTCCTCCACGGTGCGCCCGCGGATGCCCTGCGCCCCCGCGCCCAGCACCACCACCACGTCGTCGCACGCCGACCACAGGTTCCGGATGCCGTGCGCGATCCAGCTCTCGCGGCCCCGCGCGAGCAGGGCCTTGGGGCGTCCCATGCGCGTCGAGGCGCCCGCCGCCAGCAGCACTCCCACCATCATTGCCGTTCGACCTCCGTGTGGGCCGGGGCTTCACGAGTCCCGGCGGCCTCTGGTTCCCGCTCCTCCGCATGACCCGCGCCCGGCGGCGGCACCCAGCCGGGTTCGATTGGCGCGCCGCGCCGCACCGCGATCAGTTGCGCCAGGGCGCTCACCGCGATCTCCTCCGGCGTGCGCGCGCCGATCGAGAGCCCGAGCGGCGTGTGAAGCCGCGCGATCTGCTCGTCGGAGAAGCCGCGCGCCCGCAGCCGCAACGCGAACTTCTTCTGCTTGGGCAGGCTGCCGATCATGCCGAGGAACTTGAGCGGATGCTCGAGCAGCTTCTGCACCAGCCGCTGGTCCAGCGCGTGGTCGTGCGTGACCACCACCGCGTAGTCCCCGGGCTTGAGATCGAGCGCGTCCACCGCGTACTCGGGATCGCGGCACACCCGGGTGGCGCGCGGGAAACGCTCCGCCGCCACCCACTCGGGACGCCCGTCCACCACCGTGACCTGGAAGCCGCAGTCGGCCGCCATCGCGGCAAGCGGCTTCGCGATGTAGCCGGCGCCGAACACCACCAGCCGCGGCGCCGGCTCCAGCACCTCGATGAAGAGTGTCATCTCGCCTCCGCAGCACATTCCCAGCTCCTGCGTGAGATGCCGGCGCAGCACGCACGTCCCGCCGCCGGGCAGCAGCGCGCGGGCCTGCTCGAGCGCGAGCTGCTCGATGGCCCCGCCGCCCACCGTGCCCACCATCTCGCCGTCGGCGGCGAGCAGCATGTGGGCGCCGGGCTTGCGCGGCGTGAAGCCGCGCGAGTCCACCACCGTCACCAGCGCGAAGCGGCGCCCGGCGGCGCGCCAGCGATGGAGCGCGTCCCACACCGCGCCCTCGTCGGCCGGAGGCCCGACCTCGCTGTCGGCGCCCACCGGGAGGCCTTCCGGCGGGAGCGGCGGCTGCGAGCGATCCGGGCGATCCGCCATCTCACGCTCCTCCGCGCGCCGCGGGGACCGGACCGGACGCGCCGCTCGCCTCGCGTACCGCGCGCCGGACGAACACCGGGACCATCTCGTGCCTGTAGTCGGGGTCGTAGGGCAGGTTGGCGACCGGTCGGCACTGCTTGTACGCGGCCTGCGCCAGCGCTTCGGCCACGTCGTCGTCCAGCGGCTTCCCGCGCGCCAGCGCGTCCACCCCGGCGACCACGCGCGGCTTGGCGGCGAGCGCGCTCACCACCAGGCGCGCCTCCGCGCAGGCGCCGTCCGTCACGCGCGCGGCGAACGCCACCGACAGCAGCGGGAAGTCTAGCGCTCCGCGCGGGCGCAGCTTCTGGTAGCCGGTCTTGAGTCCCCGCGCCGCCGCCGGGACCAGCACCTCGGCGACCACTTCGCCGCCCTGGAGCACATTGTTGTGCACGCCGTCGCCGACGAAGAAGTCGTCCACGCCGAGCCGGCGGCGCCGCACCGCGCGCGTGGCGGGATCGAGGGAGGCGATCTCCACCTCGGCGCCGAGCGCGATCAGCACCGGAGCCAGGTCCGAGGAGTGCGCGGCCACGCAGCGCTTGCCCGCCGGCACCACGTGGCACACCGTGCCGTCCTTCTTGAGGCAGAAGCCCAGCGCCTGCCTCCAGAACCAGGTCTGGTTGTAGTAGGTGCAGCGGGTGTCGAGGCAGAGGTTGCCGCCCAGCGTGCCCATGTTGCGCAGTTGCGGCCCGGCCACCAGGCCCGCGGCCTTCGCCAGCGCCGGGAATCCGCGCCGCACCCGCTGGTCGGCGGCGAGCGCGCTCAGCGTCACCAGCGGCCCCAGGTGGAGCCCGTCCGCCTCGTCGCGGATGAAGCGCAGCGTCTCGATCCCACCGATGTGGACGACGAAGCGCGGCTCGTGGAGCCGGTGCTTGAGATTGGGCACCGCGTCGGTGCCACCCGCCACGATCAGGCTCTCGCGCGCGTGCTCGGCGAGGTGCGCGAGCAGCTCCTCCAGCGTGCGCGGCCGTAGCAGCTCGAAGCGCGGCAGGGTCAGCACGGCGCGCTCCCACCGGCCACCCCGGCCCCGGACGCCGCGCGCACCTGGCCGCGCGCCCGCTCCCACTGCGCGCGGGCGTCGCTTTCGCGTAGCAGCCCGAGGACGCGCGGCGGGTCGAACGGCGGCCGCTCGCAGCGGATCCCGAGCGCGTCGTAGATGGCGTTGGCGATGGCCGGGATGCTGGGATGGAGCGGCCCCTCGCCTGCCTCCTTCGCGCCGTAGGGTCCCTCCGGATCCACCGACTCGATGATGATGGCTTCGAGCGCCGGCGTGTCGAGCGTGGTCGGGATGCGGTAGTCGAGCAGCGAGGGCCCGTGGTGGAGCCCCGGCCCGTGGCCGGCCGCGCCGGGCTTGAAGACGTGCGCCTCCATCAGCGCCTCGGCGAAGCCCATGTAGGCGCTCCCCTCCATCTGCCCCTCGACCGCGACCGGGCTCAGGGCGCGCCCGCAGTCGTGCGCGATCCAGATGCTCGCCACCTTGACGAAGCCGGTCTCGGCGTCGCACTCCACCTCGGCCACGTGCGCGGTGAAGGAGTACGCGGGCGAGGCGCCGATGGTGCCGCCGCGGTAGTCGCCGCCCAGCTTCAGCGTCTGGTACCAGCCCACCGAGCCCAGCGTGCCGTGGCGGGCCTCGGCGAGCTGGAACGCGTCCCTGACGCTCATGCACTCCCGCTGCGGGTCGCGGCTCGAGCACGCCACGCCGCCGGCCAGCGTCACTTCGTCGGCGCGGCAGCCCCACCGCTCGGCGAGCGCGCCGGCCACCAGCCCGCGCAGATGGCGCGCGGCGTCCAGGCAGGCGTTGCCGGCCATGAAGGTCTCGCGGCTGGAGTAGGAGCCCAGGTCCACCGGCGTGAGGTCGGTGTCGGCCGCCACCACGCGCACGTCGCCGAGGTCCAGGCCCAGCTCCTCGCACACGATGTAGGCCAGCACCGAGTCCGAGCCCTGCCCGATATCCGAGGCGCCGCAGAACACGGTGGCGCGCCCCGAGCGGTCGAGCCTGAGCTGCACCGCCGACTGCGGCATCTCGTTCGGGTAGATGCAGTAGTTGGTGCCGCTGATGTACATGCTGCCGGCCACGCCGACGCCGCGGCCGTAGGGCAGCCGGCGGAACTTCTCCTTCCAGCCCGCGGTGCGCTCCACCGCGTCCAGGCACTCGAGGAACCCGTTCGAGGTGACGCGCAGGCCGTTGACCGTCTGCGTGTCGGCGCCGATCGAGTTCTTCCGCCGCACCTCGATCGGGTCCATGCCGATCCGCTCGGCCAGCCGGTCGAGCTGGCACTCGAAGGCGAAGCGCGGCTGCACCGAGCCGTGCCCGCGCTTGGGGCCGCAGCAGGGCTTGTTGGTGAACACGCGCGTCGAGTCGAAGCGGTAGGCCCCGAGCGCGTACGGCGCGGTCAGGAGCTGGCCCGAGTAATAGGTGGTGACCAGGCCGTAGGAGGAGTAGGCGCCGCCGTCGATCTGGATCCTGGCGTCCACGCCGGTGAGCGTGCCGTCGCGCCGGATACCGGCGCGGTAGCGCATGCGCATCGGATGGCGGCCGCGGTGGGCGTAGAACACCTCCTCGCGCGTGTAGAGGATCTTGACCGGGCGTCCCGTCACCATGCTCAGCTTCGCGGCGCAGAACTCGAGCGAGAACGGCTCGCTCTTGCCGCCGAACGCGCCTCCGATCACCGGCTGCACCACGCGGATGCGCTGGGTCGGCAGGCCCAGCACCTTGGCCAGGTCGCGGTGCAGGTAGTGCGCGACCTGGGTGGCCGAGTACACGGTGAGGAACCCGGTGGCGTCGAAGTCGGCCAGCGCGCAGTGCGGCTCGATGGCCGCGTGGGTCGAGCCCTCGTACCAGTACTCCGCCTCCACCACCTGGTCGCTCGCGGCGAGCGCGCCGTCCACGTCGCCGAACTCCAGGTGGACGTGCTTCGAGACGTTCCCCTCGCGCGCCTTCTCGTTGACCTGCCACTCCGGGTGCGCCAGCGCGGTCTCGACGTCCATCACCGCGGGCAGCGGCTCGTACTCGACGCGGATCGCGCGCAGCGCCTCCTCGGCGGCGAGCTCGCTGTCGGCCGCGACCGCGGCGATCGCGTCGCCGACGTAGCGCGCCTTCTCCTCGCACAGCGCCTGCTCGTCCTCGGTCCACGGGATGATGCCGTAGCAGGCGGGCAGGTCCTTCCCGGTGATGACCGCGTGCACCCCGGGCAGCGCCAGCGCGGCCGAGGCGTCCACCGAGCGGATGCGGGCGTGGGCGTGGATCGAGCGCAGCAGCTTGCCGTGGAGCATGCGCGGCAGGGTGAGGTCGTCGGTGTAGAGCGCGCGGCCGGTGACCTTGGCCAGCCCCTCGACCTTGCGGTTGCGCTTGCCGATCACCGAGAACGCGCCGTGCGGCGGCTGCGAGCGGCCGCCCGGCCAGCGCGGCGGCTCGAGCCGCCGCTCCCCCGGCATCACGCGCCCGGCGGGGATCTCGGGTCGCTTCGGCTCGCGGTCCTCGCTCATCTCCCGCGCGCCTCCCGCAGGCGGGCGGCAGCCAGCTCCACCGCCTCGAAGATCCTGGTGTAGCCGGTGCAGCGGCACAGGTTCCCGGAGAGCGCCAGGGCGATCGCCTCGCGGCCCGGGCTCGCTTCGCGCTGGAGCAGCGCCCAGGCGCTCATCAGCACGCCCGGGGTGCAGAAGCCGCACTGCGCCCCGCCGGCCAGGTCGAAGGCGTCCTGCAGCGCGTGCGGCGAGCCGTCCCTGGCCAGGCCTTCCACGGTGACGATCTCCCGGCCCTCGCAGGCCGCCGCCAGCGTGATGCAGGAGAGCACCGGCTCGCCGTCCACCACCACGGTGCACGCCCCGCAGTCGCCCTTGTCGCAGCCCTGCTTGGAGCCGGTGAGCCCCAGCCCGTAACGCAGGGCCTCCAGCAGCGTGGTGCCGGGGCTGACCGCGCACGCGACCGCATCGCCGTTGACGCGCAGCCGGCACACCATGGTGGAAGGGGTGCTCACCGGGGCCCTCGGAAGGGGAATCGGGAACCTGTTGCCTCGACGGGCGATTGAAACCGCTCCTGCAGCGGGTGTCAATCGGTACACTTGCCGCGCCCGCGACCCGGGCGGCACAATGCGCGCCGCCATGACTTCATCGCCGGTGCCTCACGGGTCGCTGTGGTGGGAAGAGCCGGGGTTGGCGTACCCCACGCTCGAAGGCGAGCTGGACGTCGAGGTCCTGGTGGTCGGCGGCGGCATCACGGGTCTCACCCTCGCGTACACGCTCGCCGAGCACGGCGCGCTGGTGGGCCTGCTGGAATCCGGCGCGCTCGCGGGCGCGGCGAGCGGCCGCAACGCCGGCTTCATCGTCGCCTCCCCGTCCGAGCCCTACCAGGAGATGATCGCGCTGTGGGGCCGCGCCGGCGCCCGCGCGGTGCTCGAGACCGGCCGCCGCACCCACGAGCGCACGCGCCAGCTGGTGGCGAGCCTGAGCATCGCGTGCGACTACCGCGCCAGCGGCAGCTTCCGGCTCGCCACCGGCGACGAGGAGGCCGCGGACATCCGCGCCTCGATCCCGGCGATGAAGGCGGACGGCTTCCCGATGGACGAGGTGCCGATCTCCGACGCGGTGCCCGCTCACGCCGCGTAGTTCTTCACCGCCGCGTTCTTCACGCGGGACGACGGCGAGTTCCACCCCATCCGCTTCCTGCGCGGGGTCGCGCAGGCCGCGGCCGCGAAGGGCGTGAGGCTGTTCGAGCGCTCGCACGTCACCGGCGCGCGCTGGCAGGGCGGGCTGTGGGAGGCGCGCACCGCGGGCGGCGTGGCGCGCGCGCGCACCCTGGCGCTCTGCACCAACGCCTACGTGCCGCAACTGCTGCCCGCGCTGGGCGGCCTGATCGTCCCGCACCGCGGGCAGACGCTGGCGACCGCGCCGCTCCAGCGCGTGGTGGCGCCGCGGCCCTCCTACGCGCACTGGGGGTACCGCTACTGGCGGCAGACGCCGGAGGGCCGACTGGTGATCGGCGGCTGGCGGGAGACCGACCGCGACGCCGAGGTGGGCTACGAGACCGGCGTGACGCCCCGGGTGCAGCGCGGCATCGAGCAGGGGCTGAAGACCCTGGTGCCGGAAGGCGCACCGGTCGAGTTCCGCTGGGCCGGCACCATGGGCTTCGCCCGCGACGGCCGCCCGCTGGTGGGCTGGCTCGACGCCGAGCACCACCTGGCGATCTGCGCCGGCTTCACCGGCCACGGCCTCGGGATGGCCGCGGCCTGCACGCTCGACCTGGCCGCGCTGCTGGCGTGGAAGGAGGCGCCGGGGATCACGAGCTTCGACCCGTCCCGCTTCCCCGAGCTGCGCCAGGTGCGGGAGGGCGTGACCGCGCTGGGCACGGCGACCGGATAGGCCGCCGCTCGCCGGCCGCGAGTGCCGGTCGTGGCGTGGTGCCTCCGCCGGACTCCTTCCCCCGCGGCGGCTGCTTTCCGCGGCAAGCTCTTTTCGCCGCTTCGCGGCGAAAAGCCTTGCCGCGCGCCGCCGGCCGCGAGTGCCCGGGGCGCTACGCAGCCCGCAATGGGTCGTCCCCGCGTTGTCGTCTCGGCGCTGGCCCGCCGCGCGGACCGGGGGCTATACTGCCACGCGATCGCTTCAGCCCACGGTCCCCTGCAGCGGCCGCCGGCACCCAGGTGCCACGCCGCAAGGAGCTGCCCTCTCCATGGAACTCCGGAATCCCGACGAGATCCGCCTGGCCGCCGCAGCGCTGGCGAGCGGCCGCGACGACGCCCTGGACCGCCTGGTGTGGACCGGGGTGTTCGCGCCCCCCGAGCTGCGTGACGCGGCGCGCGCCGCGGTGCTGGACCAGGCGCGCTCGGCCGGTATCTACCCGGCCTCGATCCACCACCTCTACGTGGCGCGCGGGCGCGGCGCGGCGCCGCTCACTTTCACCGTGCCGGCCATCAACGTACGCGGCATGGCCTACGACACCGCCCGCGCGCTGTTCCGCGCGCGCCGGGCGCTGGACGCGGGCGCGGTCATCCTCGAGATCGCGCGCTCGGAGATCGGCTACACCGACCAGCGGCCCGCCGAGTACACGTTCGTGATGCTGGCGGCGGCGCTGCGCGAGGGTTGGAAGGGCCCGGTGTTCCTGCAGGGCGACCACTTCCAGATCAGCGCCAAGAAGTTCGCGGCCGGCCGCGAGGCCGAGCTCAAGGCGGTGTGCGACGTCACCGCCGAGGCCATCGAGGCGGGCTTCTACAACATCGACGTGGACACCTCGACGCTGGTGGACCTGTCGAAGCCCGGCCACGAGGCCCAGCAGGAGCTCAACGGCGGGCTGTGCGCCGAGCTGACCGCGTTCATCCGCGCGCGCGAGCCGCGCGGCGTGACGGTGTCGGTGGGTGGCGAGATCGGCGAGGTGGGCGGCCGGAACTCGACCGCCGAGGAGCTGCACGCCTTCATGAAGGTGTACCTCGAGGCGCTGCGGAAGCAGGCGCCGGACGCGGCCGGGATCAGCAAGATCTCGATTCAGACCGGCACCTCGCACGGCGGCGTGCCGCTGCCGGACGGCACGATCGCCCAGGTGAAGCTGGACTTCGACGCGCTCGAGAAGCTCTCGAGGATCGCGATGGACGATTACGGCCTGGGCGGCGCGGTGCAGCACGGGGCCTCGACGCTGCCGGCCGAGCTGTTCGACCGGTTCCCGAAGCTGGCGACGGTGGAGATCCACCTGGCGACCGAGTTCCAGAACATGATCTTCGACAACCCGGCATTCCCCGCCGACCTGAAACAAGACATCTACGGGAAGCTGCGCACCGTGGCGGCCGACGAGCGCAAGCCGAGCGACACCGACGAGCAGTTCCTCTACAAGACCCGCAAGAAGGCGCTCGGCCTCTACAAGCGCGAGCTGTGGAGCCTGCCCGAGCCGGTGCGGACCGAGATCGGCCGTGCGCTCGAGGAGAAGTTCCGCTTCCTGCTGCAGAAGCTCCAGGCCGGCGCCACCCGCGCGCTCGCCGAGCAGCACGCGCCGTTCGTGCCCGGCTCCTTCCCGGCGGTTCGCGCCTCGGTCGGCGCCGGCCGGTCCACCGAGGACGGCAGCGGGCTGTCCGACTAGGTCACGGGAGGTCCCATGCCCCACGGAGCGCTCACCCTGTCGCAGTTCATCCTGCGGCAGGAATACACGCACCCCGAGGCCTCGGGCGAGTTCACCAGCCTGCTCATGGAGGTGGCGCTGGCCGCCAAGATGATCAACCGGCTGGTGGTGCGCGCGGGCCTGGTGGACATCCTGGGCCTGACCGGGGACGAGAACATCCACGGCGAGCAGGTGCAGCGCCTCGACGTGTTCGCGCACGACACGCTCCATCGCATCCTCGGCTCGACCGGCCAGCTGGCGGTGCTGGCGTCCGAGGAGGACGAGGGTATCGTGGCCGTCCCGCAGGGCGAACGCGTCGGCAAGTACGTGGTGAACTTCGACCCGCTCGACGGCTCCTCGAACCTGGACGCCAACGTCAACGTCGGGACGATCTTCTCCATCCTGCCGCGCATCACCCGCAAGGGCAGCGGCACGCTCGAGGACTGCCTGCAGCCGGGCTACCGCCAGCTCGCCGCCGGCTACGTGATGTACGGCTCGAGCACCATGCTGGTCTACACCACCGGCGACGGCGTGCACGGCTTCACCTTCGAGCCCAGCATCGGGGAGTTCATGCTCTCGCATCCCGACATCCGCACGCCGCAGCGCGGGCACATCTACAGCGCGAACGAGGGCAACTACCAGAGCTGGCCCGAGGGCATCAAGCGCTACGTGGACTGGCTCAAGATGGAGGATGCGCCCTCGGGGCGCCCGTACAGCGGCCGCTACATCGGCTCGCTGGTGGCCGACTTCCACCGCAACCTGCTCTACGGCGGCATCTTCATCTATCCGGGCACGGGCAAGAACCCCCGCGGCAAGCTGCGCGTGCTCTACGAGGGCGCGCCGCTCGCCTTCATCGCCGAGCAGGCGGGCGGGGCGGCCAGCGACGGCCAGCGCCGCCTCATGGACATCACGCCCGGCTCGCTCCACGAGCGCACCCCGCTCTACCTGGGGAGCGCGGACGACGTGCGCGAGTGCGTGGAGTTCATCAATAACCGGCACCCCGCGATCGCCGCCGAGCGGCGCGCCGGCAGCCGCACCGCCTGAGGCGCCCGGCCGGCGCGGGCGGGCGCCCGGCGCGGGTGCACGATCGGAGCGCCTGCGGCCGCGCGGCCCGGGCCCGCCTGCTCGCGACGGGTGGGCACCCGACCGCGGCGCCGCGCCGACCCCCGCGTTCAGGCCGGCAGGTCCTGCTGGCGCAGCAGCTCCTGCATGAGCTTCGCGCTGCGGGCGGCCGGCCCGGCGTGGCAGTTGTTGAAGAGCAGGTAGGTCCGCCTG
>JACRPT010000075.1 GCA_016223045.1 Candidatus Eiseniibacteriota bacterium | reverse complement strand
AGTGCTGATCGCCGGCGCCGGCGGCGCGGCGCACCTGGCCGGCGCGCTGGCGGCGCACAGCCGGCTGCCGGTGCTGGGTGTGCCGCTCGCGAGCTCGCCGCTCGGCGGCTTCGACGCGCTGCTGGCGACCGTGCAGATGCCGCCCGGGGTGCCGGTCGGGACCCTCGGAGTGGGGTCGTGGGGCGCGCGCAACGCCGCGCACCTGGCGGCGCGCATCCTGGCGCTCGCCGACCCGGCGCTGGCGCGCCGGCTCGAGGAGGGGCGCCAGCGTCCCGGGCGGCGCGCCGCCGCCGGAGCGGCGCGGTCGCGGCGCGGGAGGTAGCGGTGGACGTCATCCGGGTGGACCCCGAGAACCCCGACGACGAGGCGCTCATCCAGCTGGCGGAGGTGGTGCTGCGCGGCGGTGTGGTGGCGTTCCCCACCGACACCGTGTACGGGCTGGGCTGCTCGCTGTTCGACGCCGCGGCGGTCGAGATGGTGGCGCGGCTCAAGCGCCGCGACCCGCAGCACGCCGTGATCTCGCTGATCCCTGAGCCGCAACAGGCCTGGGGTCTGGCCGCCGAGGTGAGCGGGATCGCCCAGCGGCTGATGCTGAAGCACTGGCCGGGACCACTCTCGCTCATCTTCCGCGCCGCGCCCATCGTGCCCGCGCGGGTGCGCGGCGCGGGCGGGACGGTGGCGCTGCGCTGCCCGAAGGACACGCTGTGCCAGCGCATCCTCGAGCGCATCGGCGGGCCCGTGGTGTCGAGCAGCGCGAATCTCTCGGGCGAGCCTCCGGCCGAGACCGCCGACGAGGTGGTGCGCATCTTCGGCAACCAGCTCGACCTGGTGCTCGACGGCGGGCCGCGGCGCGGCGATCTCCCGACCACGCTGGTGGACGTGAGCGGCGAGCGCCCGCGTCTGCTGCGCCGCGGCGCGCTCGACGTGACCGCGGAGCTCGGTCGCTACGACGATCGGACCAGCGGGCCCGCCGGTTGACGCACCGCGCGCGCGGAGCCTATGCTGCCCCGGCATGGCGTCCCGCGAACCCCTCTTCCGCGTGCTCTTCGTGTGCACCGGCAACACCTGCCGGAGTCCCCTGGCCGTCGCCGCTCTGGCGCACGAGCTGGGACCTGACGCCTCCCGGGTGGAGGTGGGCTCGGCGGGCACGGCGGCGATGGACGGGCAGCCGGCGACCGCGGCGTCCGCGAGAGTGGCGGCCCGCGACGGGCTGAGTCTCGACGGGCACCGGTCGCGGCGGCTCACCGCCGCGATGGTGTCCGACGCGGACCTCATCCTGGTGATGGAGCGTGAGCATCTGCAGGCGGTCACGGCGCTCGGCGCCGACCCGCGGCGGACCCACGTGCTGTGCGAATGGCCCGAGCCCGGCGAGCCGGCCCTGACGGTGCTGGATCCGTTCGGGGGCTCGCCCGAGGCGTACGAGGAATCCTGGCGCCGCATCCGGCGCCATACCCAGCGTATCGTGCCGCACGTCCGCGAGGCTCTGCGGGCGCGCTCGGCATGAAGGTGGCGGCGGCAATCGCGAGGTGAATCATGGCGATGCAGAAAGCGGACAAGATCTGGATGAACGGCAGGTGGGTGGCCTGGGAGGACGCCAGGATCCACGTGCTGTCGCATGTCGTGCACTACGGCTCGAGCGTATTCGAGGGCATCCGCGCCTACGAGAATCCGACCGGGACCGCGATCTTCCGGCTCGAGGAGCACGTGGACCGGCTGATGTTCTCGGCGCGCGTGTACCGCATGGAGGTGCCGTACACGCGCGACCAGATGCGCGACGCCTGCATCGAGACCGTCGCGGTGAACGACCTCAAGGAGTGCTACATCCGCCCGGTGGTCTACCGCGGCTACGAGCACCTCGGGGTCAACCCGTTCGGCACCCCGATCGACGTCGCGATCGCGGCGTTCCCCTGGGGCAAGTACCTGGGCGAGGACGCGCTCACCCGGGGCGTGGCGGTCAAGGTGGGGACGTGGCAGCGCATGGCGCCGAACACGCTGCCGGCGATGGTCAAGGCCTCGGCGAACTACATGAACTCGCAGCTGCTCAAGATGGAGGCGCTGCTGGACGGCTACGCCGAGGCCATCGCGCTCGACGTGAACGGCTTCCTGAGCGAGGGCAGCGGGCAGAACGTGTTCGCGGTGATCGGGGGGGAGCTGGTGACGCCGACGCTCGCGAACAGCATCCTCGCCGGCATCACGCGCGCCTCGGTCATCACGCTGGCGCGCGAGCTCGGCTACACCGTGCGCGAGGAGCCGATGCCGCGCGAGATGCTCTACGTGGCGGAGGAGGTGTTCTTCTCCGGCACCGCGGTCGAGGTGTCGCCGATCACCTCGGTGGACAAGATCCCGGTCGGCAACGGGCAGCCCGGGCCCGTCACGCGGGCGATCCAGAAGGCGTTCTTCGCGGTGGTGCGCGGCGAGACGCCGGACCGGCACGGCTGGCTGACCGCGGTGCCGCTGAAGGCCGGCGCGGCGGCGAAGTAGCCGCCGCGGCGCCATGAAGATCGCGATCGGCAGCGACCACGCGGGCTGGGACCTCAAGCAGCGGTACAAGCGCGCGCTCGAGTCCCTCGGGCACGTCGTGGTGGACGTCGGCACGCACGCGGCCGCCCCGCCGGTGGACTACCCGGACTTCTGCTTCCCGGTCGGCGAGCTGGTGGCGCGCGGCGAGGTGGACCGCGGCATCGTGCTCGGCGGGAGCGGGATCGGCGAGGCGATCGCCGCGAACAAGGTCGCGGGGGTGCGCGCCGCGGTGGTGACCAGCGAGGAGACGGCCCGGCTCGCCCGCCGGCACAACGACTCGAACGTGATGGCGGTGGGCGGCCGCACCAATCCCGACCTGGAGGCCGCGGTGGGCTGGCTGCACTTCTGGCTCGAGACGCCCTTCGAGGGCGGCCGGCACGAGCCGCGGCTCCGCAAGATCCGCGCGTACGAGGACCGCCACTCGGCGACGCGCCCGGAACCATGAGCGGACTCCGCGAGCAGGACCCCGCCCTCTTCGACGCGATCCAGGACGAGCGCCGGCGACAGCTGACGACGCTGGAGCTGATCGCCTCGGAGAACTTCGTCAGCGACGCCGTGCTCGAGGCGATGGGCTCGGTGATGACCAACAAGTACGCCGAGGGTCTGCCGCGCAAGCGTTACTACGGCGGCTGCGAGTTCGTGGACGTGGCGGAGGAGCTGGCGCGCGACCGCGCGAAGCGGCTGTTCGCGTGCGACCACGCCAACGTGCAGGCGCACTCGGGGGCGTCGGCCAACCTGGCGGCCTACCTCGCGCTCTCGCGGCCGGGCGACGTCCTGCTCGGCATGAGCCTGGCGCACGGCGGGCACCTCACTCACGGGCACGCGGTCTCGGTCACCGGGCAGCTGTGGAGGTCGGTGCAGTACGGGGTGCGTGCGGACGACGGCCGCATCGATCACGACCAGGTCGAATCCCTGGCCCGGGAGCACCGCCCCCGCATCATCGTGGCCGGCGCCAGCGCCTACCCGCGCGTCATCGACTTCCCGCGCTTCGCCGCGATCGCGCGCGAGGTGGGCGCGGCGCTGGTGGTGGACATGGCGCACATCGCCGGGCTGGTGGCGGCGGGCCTGCACCCGAGCCCGGTCCGGCATGCGGACCTGGTCACCAGCACCACGCACAAGACCCTGCGCGGTCCGCGCGGCGGGTTCGTGCTGGCGACCGCGGCGCACGCGGAGAAGCTCGACAAGAGCGTGTTCCCGGGGCTCCAGGGCGGCCCGCTCATGCACGTCATCGCCGCCAAGGCGGTGTGCTTCGGCGAGGCGCTCAGCGACGGCTTCCGCGCCTACCAGCGGCGCGTGGTCGAGAACGCGCGCACGCTGGCGGCAGGGCTCGCCGGGCGCGGGTTCGACCTGGTCTCGGGCGGCACCGACAACCACCTCATGCTGGTGGACCTGAGGAAGCGCGGGCTCACCGGCAAGCTGGCCGAGGAGGCCCTGCACCGCGCGCGCATCACGGTGAACAAGAATGCGGTGCCCGACGACCCGCAGAAGCCGTGGGTGACGAGCGGCATCCGCATCGGCACCCCGGCGCTCACGACGCGCGGCTTCGGCACCCGCGAGATGGACCTGATCGCCGGGTGGATTGCGCGCGTGCTCGAGCGCCCGGAGGACGCCGGGGCGGCCGCGGCGGTCGAGCGCGAGGTGCTCGAGTTGTGCGCCGGCTTCCCGCTGGTGGCCCGGGAGCCGGCGACGCCCTGAGCGGTTTCGCCCGCCGTGCAGGCTGAGAGGCCGCCGCTCTCAGCTTGCAACGCGCGGCCGGCGGCGGCCGGTCCCATGGCCCCGCGCCGCGTGCGCTGGCCGCGGCCGCGCAACGAGTTGGAGGCCCCACCGGCGGGGGCTGCATGGCACCCTTCGTGCAGTCCTGCCGGGCGTGCACCTGCGCTTCGACTCCCTCGCTCCCGTGCTCAGCACCCCGCCGTTGTGGGCGGTCGCGCTCCGTGCCCCCTGGGGCTTCTCCGGGGCCGCGCTCCACCGTGCCGGCCTGACCGCGATGTCGGCGGGCCGGTGCGGCGTCGCGGACCGGCTCTTCGAGCGCGCCGCCCACCGCTATCGCCGGGAGGTCCGGACCGAGGCGCTGGCGCGGCTGCGCGTCCATCAGCTCATGACCCGCGCGCGCGCGGCGGGAGATCCCGGCGGGCGGCTGTGCCTGGAGGTCGAGCGCGCCCTGACGCGCCTCGACCGCATCGAGTCCCCGGAGCCGCCCTTCGCGGTGGTGCCGGCGCATTCGCTGCTGGCGACCTGGCTCGCGGAGCCCGACGTGGGCCAGCTGCTCCCGCGCCGCGCGCACGCGGCGCCCGTGCGACGGAGCGCGTAGCCCCCGCACGCGGTTCCAACCCGCGCCCGGCGCCCGCGTCGCGCCCGCGTCCCACGCGGGCGGGCGATTGAACGGGCGCCCTTCTCCTATATACTGCGCGCCGGCCACTGGTCTGCCGGGTAAGAGGCGCGCCGTCGCAGCGGGGGTGCCGCGGCGTCCGGGTGCAGGCGGACCTCTGGCCCGGCACGCCGGCGCGGCGCGTCGGGCGCGCTCGCGATGCGCCGGACCGGTTCACCGCCACCTCACCATCCGGGGGATCATCATGACCGTGGACATGAAGGAGTCCTCGCGTCGCATCGAGCGCGCGGGGGAGATCCTGGGCCGGGTCCGTGACGAGGTGGCCCGGGCCGTCGTAGGGCAGCGCCCGATGGTGGAGCGCCTGCTGGTGGGCCTGCTGACCGGCGGCCACGTGCTGCTGGAGGGCGTGCCCGGACTGGCCAAGACGCTGGCGGTGAAGAGCCTCGCCGACTCGCTGGCGCTGCGCTTCAAGCGCATCCAGTTCACCCCCGACCTGCTGCCCGCCGACCTGACCGGCACGCTCATCTACAACCCGCGCGACGGCTCCTTCACCGCCAAGCGGGGCCCGCTGTTCGCGAACCTGGTGCTGGCCGACGAGATCAACCGCGCGCCCGCCAAGGTCCAGTCCGCGCTGCTCGAGGCGATGCAGGAGAAGCAGGTCACGCTCGGCGACGAGAGCCACCTGCTCGAGGAGCCGTTCCTGGTGCTCGCCACGCAGAACCCCATCGAGCAGGAGGGGACCTACCCGCTGCCCGAGGCGCAGAGCGACCGCTTCATGCTCAAGGTGCGGATCGGGTACCCCGACCGCAACGAGGAGAAGGAGATCCTGCGGCGCGCCGGGCTGGCCAGCCTGCCACAGCTCGAGCCCCGGGCGAGCCGTGACGACATCCTGGAGGCGCGCGGCGCGCTCTCCGCGGTCTACGTGGACGACAAGCTCCAGGAGTACGTCCTGGACCTGGTGAACTCCACGCGCCGGCCACGCGACTTCGGCCTCGCCCTGGACGGCCTCATCGCGTTCGGGGCCTCGCCCCGGGCGACGCTGTTCCTGGTGCGCGGCGCCCAGGCGCTGGCCCTGCTCGCCGGACGGCCCTACGTGCTGCCCGACGACGTCAAGGCCATCGCGCCCGACGTGCTGCGCCACCGCATCCACGTCTCGTACGAGGCCGAGGCCGAGGGCGTGGACGGCGAGGAGGTGGCCCGCCGCATCCTGGAGCAGGTGCGGGTCCCCTGACCGATGCAGACCGCGGAGCTGCTGAGCAAGGTCCGGCGGCTCGAGATCCGCAGCCGGCACCTGGTCGAGGACGTGTTCGCGGGCAGCTCCGAGAGCGTCTTCAAGGGGCGGGGCGTCGAGTTCGACGAGGTCCGGCACTACGTCGCGGGTGACGAGGTGCGGGACATCGACTGGAACGTCACCGCGCGCATGGGCGCGCCGTTCGTCAAGCGTTTCGCCGAGGAGCGCGAGCTCACCGTGCTGCTGGTGGTGGACGTTTCGCGCTCGATGCGTTTCGGCACCGCCGGCCCCGAGAAACGCGAGCTGGCGGCCGAGCTGTGCGCGGTGCTGGGCTTCGCCGCGATGCGGCACAACGACCGCATCGGGCTGGTGCTGGCGGGGGAGCGGGTGGAGCACTTCGTGCGGCCGGCCCGCGGCCGCTCGCACCTGCTGCGGCTGCTGCGCGACGTGCTGGGGGCGACCTTCCGTCCCGGGCCCACCCGGCTGGGCGAGGCCGCGCGCTTCGTGCTGCGCACCACCCGGCGCCGCAGCGTGATCTTCTGGATCTCGGACTTCGAGGACCGCCTGGGTGCGCGCGACTGGCGCGTGCTGGCGAAGCGCCACGACCTCACGGCCATGCTGCTGCGCGATCCGCGCGACGAGTCGCTGCCGGCCGTGGGCTGGGTCGAGCTCGAGGACCTGGAGACCGCGTCGCGGGCGCTGGTGGACACCTCGAGCCGCCGGGTGCGCGAAGCCTACGCGCGCGACGCGCGCGAGCGCCGCCGCGCGGTCGAGCGCGCGCTCGCCGACGCGCGGGTGCCGCTGCTCGAGCTGCGCACCGACCGCACCTACCTGCCGGCGCTGATGCGCTACTTCTCCATGCGGCGCCGCGGGAAGCGCGCGTGAGCCGCACGGGCGGCGCGGGTGCGGTCGCGGTGTCGCTCGCGCTCGTCGCCTGGGCGGTGGCGGCGGGGGCGCAGGGCGGGGCCGCGTCATCCTCGCGTTTCGTGCCGGTGACCGAGCGCGGCCTGGCGCGGGTGCGGGAGTTCGCGGCGCGTGCGAGCGTCTCGCCGGCGGCGGTGCGGCTGGGTGGTGCGGTCCGCTATCGCGGATGCGTGGTGGTGCCGCACGATCTGCCGGTGCGCTGGGCGCTGCCGGGGAGCGGCGGCGCGTTCACCTGGAGCCGCATCGCGACGCGGCGGGCGCCCGTGTTCTCGGGCACCGTGGCGAACCTCGCAGTGTTCGACACGGCGTGGGTCGAAGCACGGCTCCAGTGCTTCGCGCGGGGGAAGGTGAGCGTGCCGGGCCTGGCGTTCCGAGTCAGCGGCCCGACGCCGGGGGCACCGCCGCTCGAGGGCCGGTTGCCCACCGTGCATCTCGAGGTGCTGCCGGTGGTGCCCGCTGCCGACACCACCGCCGAGCTCAAGCCGGTGCGCGGACCGCTGGCCGCCCCGTGGTGGTGGTGCTCGGGCTGCGCCGGCGGAGCCGCCGGGTCGCGGCCGGACCCGTGCCGGCCGCCGTGGTCCAGGATCCGGCCGCGCGCGCCCTCGCCGAGCTGGAGGCGCTGCGCGGGCTCCACCTGCCGGAACACGGCCGCTTCGCCGAGCATGCGTTCCACCTCACGCGCGTGCTGCGCCGCTTCCTCGAGGCCACCGCGGGCACGCCGCGCCCCGGCGACACCACGCCCGAGCTGCTCGGGCACCTCGAGGCCGCGCGGCTCGAGCCCGGCGACCTCGAGCGGATGGGCCGGCTGCTCAGGCTCTGGGACCAGGTCAAGTTCGCGCGCGTGCCCAGCACCGTGGAGGAAGCGCGCCGCGCCGAGACGTCGGTCGAGGAGCTGGCGCGCCGGCGGCCGGCGCCGGCGGAGGCCGGGGCGCCGGCGGGGAAGGTGGCCTGATGCGCTGGGAGAGCCCGTGGCTCCTGCTGCTGCTGCTGGCGGTGCCGGCGCTGGCGTGGCTCGCGCGGCGCGGCGACGCGAGGCGCGCGGCGGTGCTGTGGGTGCGCAGCCGCCCGTGGGGAACGGGAGCACGCGCCCGACTGGTGCGCGCGACCGGCGTGCTGCCGTGGCTGGCGCTCGCGCTCGCGCTGCTGGCGATGGCCCGGCCCCAGCAGGGGCTCAGGCTGAGCGAGACCGAGACGCGGGGCGTGGACATCGTCTTAGGGATCGACATCTCGCCCAGCATGTCGGCGCAGGACTTCCTGCCGCGCAACCGGCTCAACGTGGCCAAGGAGACCGCGCGCGACTTCGTGCGCCAGCGCCCGCACGACCGCATCGGCCTGGTCGGCTTCGCGGCCACCGCGTTCACCCAGTGCCCGCTCACGCTGGATCACGACGCGCTCACCGAGCTGCTCCAGGGCCTCGACTTCGGGCTGGCCGAGGACGGCACCGCCATCGGCATGGGGCTCGCGACCGCGGTGGCGCGGCTGCGCGAGAGCCGCACGCCCAGCAAGGTGATCGTGCTGCTCACCGACGGGCAGAACAACCGCGGCCAGATCGATCCGCTCACCGGCGCGGACCTGGCGCGCGCCTTCGGCATCAAGGTCTACACCATCCTGGTGGGGCGTGGCGGCATGGTGCCGGTGCCGCAGGACGATCCCGTCGCCGGGCGCCGGATCGTGATGATGCGGATGGACGTGGACGAGGGCACGCTCCGGCAGATCGCGTCGCGTACCGGCGGGCGCTTCTTCCGCGCCACCGACGCCGCGGCGCTGGCGGAGATCTACGGCGCGATCGACCGGCTGGAGCGCGCCCCGATCCGCGCGGTGGCGTACAACGAGTACCACGACCTGGGACCGCTGCTGCTCGGGCTGGCCGCGCTGCTGCTGGCGGCCTGGGCGCTGGGGTCCACCACCTTCGCGTTCCGGCTGCCGTGAGGAGGCGCGCGTGAGCTTCGCCGACCCCCGCTGGCTGTGGGCGCTGCTGGCGCTGCCGCCGGTGCTGCTGCTGGAGTGGCTGGCGCTGCGGCGCGCCGGACGCGCGCTGGCGCGGCTGGTGGGCGAGCGGCGCGACCACGTGCTGCTGTTGCAGCGCCGCGCCGGCGAGCGCCGGCTGGGAGGGGCGCTGCGGCTCGCCGCCCTGGCGCTCCTGGTGGCGGGAGCGGCGGGGCCGGAGTGGGGGCGCGAGGTGGTGCGCCGCACCGCCACCGGCTCCGACGTCGTGCTGATGATGGACGTGTCGGCCAGCATGGGCGCGCGCGACGTGGCGCCGTCGCGGCTCGACGAGGCGCGCCGCGAGGCGGTCGCGGTGCTGGACCGCGTCGGCGGCAGCCGGGTGGGGGTGGTGGCGTTCGCCGGCGACGCGGTGCGGCTGTGCCCGCTGACGCTCGATCGCGGCGCGGCGCGGCTGACGCTCGAGTCGCTGTCCAGCGCCTCGGTGAGCACGCCCGGCACCGACCTGGGGCGCGCGCTGCGCATGGCCGCGCGGGTGATGCCGCCGGGACGGCGCGACGAGCAGGCGATCGTGCTGTGGACCGACGGCGAGGACTTGGAGCAGGGCGCGCGCGGCGCGCTCGATGAGCTGGCGCCCGGCAGTATCCGGGTGTTCGCGGTCGGCGTGGGCACCCCGGTCGGGGGGGTGGTGCCGGTGCGCGACGCGCAGGGGCGCACGGTGGACGTGAAGCGCGACGCCAGCGGCGCGCCGGTGCGCAGCCGGCTCGACGAGGAGCTGCTGCGCACCATCGCGCGGCGCTCGCACGGCGGCTACTTCGCGGCCGCGGGTCCGGGCGGCGAGCTGCCGCGGCTGCTGGCGTCGCTGGGCAGCGTGGGGCGCTCGGCGCGGGGCGCCCGGCTGGTGGAACGCCCGATGGCGCGCTTCCGGCTGTTCGGATTTCTGGCGGCGGTGCTGCTGGCGCTGGACCTGGCGCGCCGGCGGCGGCGGCGCGAGGCCGAGCGCGAGGCGGGCTCGCCCCTCCACTCCGAGCGCGCGGCCGCTGCCGCGCTGCTGGTGGCGCTGGCGTTGCTGGCCCCGCCACCCGCGGCGGCGCAGAGCGCCTGGGCGCGCGGCGACCGGGCCTTCCGCAGGGGGCGCTGGGCGGACGCGGAGTCGCTCTACGCACGACGGGTGCGCCGCGGCGGCCCGGACGCGGTTCGCGTCAACCTGGCGACGGTGCGCGCCGCGCACGGCCAGGCGGAGCGCGGCGCGGCGGAGCTCTCGGCGCTGGCGGCGCGCGACACCCGCGCCGGGCGCGTCGCGGGCTACAACCTCGGCACGTTGCTCGGCGGTCGCGGGCAGGTGGACCCCGCGCTGGCGGCGTTGCGCGGGGCGCTGGAGCGCGACCCGGGCGACGCCGACGCCCGCTGGAACTACGAGGTGCTGTTGCGCCGCCGGCAGCCCGCCCCGCCACCGCCGCGCAGCGGTGGCTCCGGTACCCCGCCGCCCGGGCAGCGACCGCAGCCGGGCGGCGGGGGTGGCGGGCCGGCGAGCGCGCAGCCGAACGCGGGCCGGGGCCCGCAGCCGCTCCCACAGCCGCCGTCGGCCGGGACGCCGCGCCCCGGCGAGGGGGGCGGGCAGATGACGCGCTCGCAGGCCGACCGCCTGCTGGGCGCGCTCGAAGAGCAGGCGCGCGCCGAGCAGCAGGGCGCGCGCCGCGTGCGCGCGGGCAACGAGCGTCGCGGGAGGGACTGGTGAGCGCTCACCGCGCGTGGGTGGTGGCGGTCGCCCTGCTGCTCGCCCGGGCCGAGGCCGCCGCGGCGGCGGTCGAGGTCCAGGCGCGGCTCGACCGCTCGCAGATCGCGGTGGGCGAGAGCGCCGTGCTCGAGGTGGTGGTGCGGGGCGCCGGCGGCGGCATCGCCGACCCCTCGTTCGTGGCTCCCGGGCTCGAGGTGCTGGCGCACGGGCGCGAGCAGAGCTTCTCGTGGATCAACGGGCGCACCTCGAGCGAGACGGTGTTCCGCTACGGCGTGAGCGCGAGCCGGCCGGGGACGTTCCTGCTCGGGCCGATCCGGGTGAAGGTGGGCGGCCAGGCCTACTTGAGCGACCCGCTGCGGCTCGCGGTGGTCGGCGGCGCCACGCTGCGGCGCGACACCCCGGGAGGCGGTCTCGCGCGGCTGCTGGTGGACGTGGCGCCGGCTGAGCCATGGGTGGGCCAGCCGGTGACCCTGCGGGTGCGGCTCGTGCTGGGCGCCGACCTTGCGGAGGATCCGAACTACCTCCCGCCTGCGACCGGCGGCTTCTGGGCGGAGAGCCCGGGGCCACCCGAATCGTACGAGGCGCGCGAGGGCGGACGCCGGGTGCTCGTCACCGAGACGCGCACCGTGCTCTACCCGCTCTCGGCGGGCCGCGCCAGCATCGGCCCGGCGAGCGCCGAGCTGGTGTTCGCGGGCACGGGCGGGGACCCGTTCGCGCTCTTCGGCGGCGCCCGGCCGGGCCGCGTCTTCACGGTGCGCAGCGCCCCGGTCGCGGTCCGGGTGCGGCCGCTCGCGCCGGGCGCGCCGGTCGGCTTCGACGGGGCGGTCGGCGCCTTCGTCGTCGGCTGGTCGGCGGATCGGGCGCGCACCGCGCTCGACGTGCCGGTCACCATGAGGCTCGACGTGCGCGGCGAGGGGAACCTGCCGCTGGCGCGCGCCCCGCGCCTCGAGGTGCCGGGCTGCGAGGTGTTCGCGAGCACCGTGGACGACAGCCTGGCCGCGCCGGGCAGGCCGGGCGCAGGGCGGCGGCGTTTCCAGTGGAACGTGCTGCCACGCCGCCAGGGGAGACTCGAGATCGCCGCGCCGGCCTTCGCCTGGTTCGACCCGCGCGAGGCGGCGTACCGGAGCGCCGCGCCGCTGCCGGTCGCGATCGAGGTGGGTCCGGCGCTGATGGCAGCCGGGCGGGGCCGCGAGGGCTTCCCGGAGGTGTTCTCGGAGCATCCGGTGGACCCGTTCGCGGGCGGGGCGCGCCCGTGGGGTTGGGCGCTGGCGGGGCTGATGCTAGGCGCCGCCGCGGTGCTGCTGCGCGCCGCCGCGCGGCCCGACCCGGGCGCCGCGGAGCGCGCTCGAGCGGCGGAGTGGCAGCAGGCGCTGCACGAT
>JACRPT010000074.1 GCA_016223045.1 Candidatus Eiseniibacteriota bacterium | reverse complement strand
GCGCTCCCGGGCGACCAGGGTGGCCAGATCGCGCAGCAGGACCGGATCGGGGAGATGAGACAGGGAGTAGCGGTTCACGGACGTGACTCCGCGGGGGCGGGACGCCGGGGGCGACGCTCTCGTTCATAGCATGCCGGTTTCCGGCGCTCCTGGAGCCCCGCACGCGCGCTGAAACGGAGCGCCGCGAGATCTGTCTCGTCGTGGACGATTCGAGTCGGGCAGCGCGCAGCCCACGCACGTAAGGGCGCGATGGCAGGAGCAGCGGCGAGGCATCGGTCCGGCGCTCCCGCACGGCTGTCAAGCAGATTCTCGCGTGCCCTCGGCGATCCGCGCCGACGCGCCGGCGCGCCATTCACTCCGGAACGTGTGGAGGTCCCGCGCGGCCGACCGCGCTCACTCCGATCCGCGCCGACGCTCTCGCGCGCCACTCACGCCGAGCCGTGTGGAGGCCACTGGAGCCGGCGACTCGTGCACGGCGGCCGGGAGACCGGCGACATGCAGAACGTACCGACACGCTTCGCCGCAGAGCCGCTATTCCAAGCCCGACGGCCGGTGGTGACTGCGCCGCGACAACACGATCCACCGGCCCGCGGCCTGCCCGGCAAGCAAGACGGTCGCGCCCGTTCCCGCCGAATCGCCTCCGCGAATCGCCCCAGGAGATGTCCCGCTCGCGCGGGCGCGGGCGCTGTGGCACCATGCGCGGCCGTGAAGAGCCTGACGGTGCTGGAGTACAACCGCCACGAGGACGGGGTCTGGAACATGCCCCGCCCGCTGATCGAGGACCTGGCCAGGCGCTTCCCCGGAGTGCGCTTCGAGTCGCCGCCCGCGCGCGCGGCGGCGGAGGCGCTCCTGCCCCGGGCCGACGTCGTGTACGGCTGGGTGCTGCGCCCCCACAACTTCGCGGCCGCGAAGCGGCTGCGCTGGGTCCACGTGAGCGCGGCCGGGGTGACGCCGCTGCTCTTCCCGGCGCTGGTCGAGAGCGACGTCGTGCTCACGAACGGGCGCGGGCTGCACGCGGTCTCGATGGCCGAGCACGCGCTGGGCGTGATGCTCGCCTTCGCGCGCAAGCTCCACCTGGCGCGCGACCTCCAGAACGCGCGGCGCTGGGACCAGAGCGGCCTGTGGCGGGACCCGCCGCCGTTCGTCGAGCTGGCCGGCGGCACGCTCGGCCTGGTCGGCTTCGGCGCGGTCGGCGCGGCCGTCGCGGAGCGCGCCGCGGCGCTCGGGCTCTACGTCATCGCGGTGCGCAGGCGCCCGGCGGCCGACCCGGCGCCGGCGCACGCGCAGTGGCCGGTCGAGCGGCTGCCCGAGCTGCTCGCACGCGCCGACTGGCTGGTGCTGGCCCCGGCGCTCACGCCCGAGACCGAGGGGCTGATCGGGCGGCGCGAGCTCGCGCGCACGAAGCAGGGCGCGGTGCTGGTGAACCTCGGGCGCGGCGCGCTGGTGGACGAGGAGGCGCTGCTGGACGCGCTCGAGGAGGGCCGGCTCGCGGGCGCGGCGCTCGACGTGTTCCGGGACGAGCCGCTGCCGGCCGCGAGCCCGCTGTGGCGGATGCCGCAGGTCATCCTCACTCCGCACATTTCGGGCCTGGGGCCGCGCTACTGGGAGCGCGCCGTCGATCAGTTCGCCCGGAACCTGCACGCGTTCCTGGCCGGCGCGCCGCTCGAGAATGTCGTGGACAAGCGGGCGGGCTACTAGAGGTGGCGGGCACGCTCGGCGTGCTGGTGGCGGGCGGGCGCGGCGCGCGCCTGGGCCTCCGTCTGCCCAAGGCGCTGGCGCGCGTGGGCGGGCGCACGCTGCTCGAGCGCGCGCTCGAGACGCTGGGCGGGGCCTGCGACGAGATCGTGGTCGCCGCGCCCGCGGGCCTGCGCCTGCCGGTGCCGCCCGGGGCGCGCGCCGACGACGTGGCCGGCATCGAGGGGCCGCTCTCGGGGCTGGTGGCCGGGCTCGCGGCGCGCCCGTTCGCGCGGGCGCTGGTACTGGGCGTGGACTTCCCGCTGATGCCGGCCGCGCTGCTGCGCTCGCTCGCCGACCGGCTCGGCGACCGCGCTGCCGTGGTGCCCGCGCCGGGCGGGATCCCGCAGCCGCTGGCTGCCGCCTACGCCCCGCGCGCGGCGGCGGCGCTGGCGGAGCGGCTCGCGGCGGGCGAGCGCGCCGTCACCGTGGCCGTGCTGGCGCTCGACCCGCTGCTGCTGGGCGAGGCCGAGCTGGCGCGGCTCGAGGGCGGGGTCGAAAGCTTCCTCAACTTCAACACGCCCGGCGACGGCACCCGCGCCGAGTCGCGGCTCGCGGTGCGCGCCCGCACCTGGGACGCGGCGTGAGCGGGACGCCGGCGGCGTGCGGCGTCCCGCTCGAGCGCGCGTTCGCCGCGCTGCGGACGCTCGAGCCCGGTTGTCACGCCTGCTACGTCTACGACCTGGACGCGCTCGCGGCGCGCGCGCGCCGCTTCCGCGCCGCCTTCGCCGCGCTCGACCCGCTCACCGCGTTCGCGCTCAAGGCCAACGGGCTGCCCGCGGTGCTCGAGCGCCTGCGCGGCGCCGGCGTCGGCGCCGAAGCCGGCTCGCTCGGCGAGCTCGAGCTGGCGGCGGCCTGCGGCTGCGCGGCGGAGATGCGGGTGCTCAACGGCAACGGACGCACGCCCGAGGAGGCGGACTGGGCGGCGCGCGAGGGCGTGCATTCGGTGAACGCCGACCACGTCGCGGAGCTCGACCTGCTCGAGCGCGCCGCGGCCGCGCACGCGCGCCCGCTGCGCGTGGCGCTGCGGGTCAACCCCGGGATCGAGACGCCGGGACACCGCTACGTGGCGACCGGCGGCGAGGAAGCGAAGTTCGGCGTGAGCCCCGGGGAGGCCCTCGCGGCGTGGGCGTCGCGCGGGCGCTGGCCGCACCTCGCGCTCGACGGGATCCACCTGCACGTGGGCTCGCAGCTCACCGACCCCGCGCCGCTCGAGCGGGCGCTCGAGGCGGCGCTCGGGATGGCGGAGGAGTCGGCGCGGCGCGGCGCGCCGCTCGGGCTCATCAACCTGGGGGGCGGCTTCGGCATCGCCTACGACGGCGGGGCCGAGTTCCCGCTCGAAGCCTGGGCGCGCCGCCTGGCGGAGCGCGTCGCCGGGGGCGGGCTCGCGTGGGTGCTCGAGCCCGGGCGCTGGCTGGTGGGGCCGGTGGGCGTGCTGGTGGCCGAGGTGTTGTGGGTCAAGCGGCGCGACGGGCGGCGCTTCGTGGTGCTCGCCGCCGGGATGAACGACCTGCTCCGCCCCGCGCTCTACCACGCTCGCCACGCCATCGAGCCGCTGGCGCCGCGCGCCGGGGCGAGCGAGCCCGCCGCGGTCGTGGGCCCGCTCTGCGAGAGCGCCGACGTGTTCGCCGAGGACGCGATGCTGCCGCCGCTCGAGCCGGGGGACCTGGTCGCGATCCGCGATGCCGGCGCCTACGGCGCGGCGATGGCCTCGAACTACAACGGCCGCGGCCGGCTCGCCGAGCTGGTGGCCTCGGGAGGGAAGCTCACCCGCGCGCGCGCCGGCGAGACGGCCGCCGATCTGGTGGCACGCCGGCGGAACGACGTGCTGATCGGCTGAGATCGCTCGGAGGGACGGCGCGCGCGCCGGCGAGACGGCCGCCGATGTGGTGGCCCGCCGGCGGAACGACGTGCTGATCTAGAGCGTCTGCCGCGGGCGCGCGGCGACCAGCAGCACGGCGGGGTTCGACGCCAGGTTCGCGTAGGAGTGCGGCCGGTGCGCGCGGAAGTGGAGCGAGTCGCCCTCGCGCAGCACGAAGGCCTCGCCCTCCACGCGGATCTCCGCGACGCCGGTGATCACGGTCACCCACTCCTCGCCTTCGTGCCGGTGGGTGAAGGCGGGGCCGCGCCCGATCGGGAGCGTGATGAACTGCGCGCCCAGGGCGGCGTCCTGCACCGGCTCGGTGACCGGCTCGAGCGTGGCCGCGCCCAGCTGCATGCGCAGCATGGGGCGCTCCTCCGCGCGCGTCACCGTGACCTCGGGCAGCACGTGCGGCTCGACCAGCGTCGCGGGCCTCATGCCCAGCGCGCGCGCGATGCGCCCGAGCGCGCCCACGGTGGGCGAGGCCTTGCCGCGCTCGATCTCGGAGACGTGGGTGGCCGAGATGCCTCCGCGCTCCTCCAGGTCCTTGAGCGTCAGGCCGCGCGAGATGCGCATCATCTTGATGCGGCGGCCCAGCTCAGAGGCGGACGGGTCGCGCGGGCACAGGCACGGCGCGGCCGGGGCTTCGATTTCGACGGGGGTGAGGTTCTCGGGGCTCATCGGGGGTCTCGGGGCAGGGAGGTCACGCGCGGGTCTCGAGCGGGCAGGTCAACACCGCGATGACCTCCGCGCCGCGGCCGTTGAGCGGCCGGATCTGGTGGGCGCGGCTGACGGACGCCTGCAGGGCGTCACCGGCGGAGAGCGCCATCTTGAGCCCGCCGATGTCGGTCTCGAGCGCGCCCTGGCGCACCAGGTACAGGGCGTCGCCGGGCAGCTCCTGCGCACCGAGCGACAGGCCGTCCGCGCATGATGGGTCGAGCGTCACACGGTAGGCGAAGATGCGGCTGCCGGGCACGCCGGGTGTGAGCGGCTCGACGACGACCCCGGCGCCGGCACTGAACGGGCGCACCTGCTCGCGCGTCTGGTGCGCGACGTCCGAGCGCTCCTCGGCCTCGATGAAGTAGGACGCGTCCTTCTGGAGCGCGCGCGCGATCCGCACCAGCGCGCCGATGGTGGGCGAGGTGCGGCCGCGCTCGACCTCGGAGAGATGCGTGGCCGACAGCCCGCACCCGTGCTCGACCTGCTTGAGCGTCATGCGGCGCTCGAGGCGGAGCTTGCGGATCCTGCGCCCGAGTTCCTGGATGTCCACGATGGTGCTCATGGGCTCCTTCGACGCGGCCGGCGCCGGTCGTCGCCTGGGTGCGTGTGGCCCTGATCCGTGGATGATGTGTCAGCCCTCGATGACGCTTCCGCCCGCCACTCGTCCCGGCGTCTCGAGCATCGGCACCCGCGTCATCGCTTCCACGACCCAATGATACCGCGGATTCCGAAGATTCTGCGCGATATCACCGTGCCGTAGAGCCCGGTGGCGGCCCATGCGATCCACATCTGGGGAGACGGCCGACGATCCCCCGGCGGCCGGGATGAGCCCGTTTGGTGTCTGCAATCGAAAAGAGGGTGGCACAGGCCATCACACGGGGTCAAGTACTCGAATCCCGCCGGAGAGGATGTGACGCGAGCCCGCATCGTCGCGCCATCCGACGGGCAGACCACCCGTGGCAGGGAACGGGGGCGCGTCCGCCTGGGGCGCCGCGTGCGCCATCAGCGGCGAGTGGGCAGGAGCTGGCGGTGTACTTCGGTAGGCATTCCACCGGACACCCTCGCAGCCTTGACACCTCCCGGCGTTCCAGAGGAAACTGCCCCGCCGAAGTTCCCCTTGGCATGATTCGCGGCGACACGCGTGGCCGGAACGCTTTGTGACAGTTGACGCAAGGTGGGCTCCGGCCGGATGGAGAGGACCGAGGTGCGATCGTGATCCAGGTGGTGTGCGTCAAGCAGGTGGCGGACACGGAAACCCGTGTCAGGGTGGCGGCGGATGGCCGGAACCTCGATCCGGCCGGGGTGACCTGGATCCTGAGCCCCTACGACGAGATCGCCGTCGAGCAGGCGCTGCTCATCCGCGACAAGCAGGCCCCGGGCGAGGTCGTCGTGGTCTCGGTGGGCGGCCCGGGCGTCCAGTCCACGCTGCGCAACGCGCTGGCGATGGGCGCCGACCGCGCGATCCACCTGAAGACCGAGACGATCGGTCCCGACCCCCTCCAGGTCGCCCGCGCCCTCGCCGAGGAGCTGCGGGGCGCCGGGGCCGAACTGGTCTGGTTCGGCAAGCAGGCGGCGGACGACGACCAGGCCCAGGTGGGCCCGATGGTGGCCGAGCTTCTGGGCCTGCCCTGCGTGACCATGGCGGCCGGGTTCGCGCTCGACGGCGGCAAGGCCACGGTCGAGCGCGAGATCGAAGGCGGCCGCGAGGTCGTCGAGGTCACGCTGCCGGCCGCCATCACCACGGAGAAGGGACTCAACGATCCGCGCTACGCCTCGCTCAAGGGCATCATGGCGGCGAAGAGAAAGCCCATCGAGGAGAAGCCAGCCCGGCTCGGCGAGCCCGCCCTCGAGGTCGTGGCGCTCGAGCTGCCGCCGCCGCGCGGCGCGGGCAAGGTGGTGGGTCAGGGCGTCGAGGCGGTCTCCGTGCTGGTGCGGCTGCTGCGCGAAGAGGCCAAGGTCATCTAGGGACGGGAGGCGGGCATGAGCATCCTGGTCTTTGTCGAGCAGCGCGACGCTCGGGTCCGGTCCATCGTCCGCGAGGTCCTCGGCGAGGCGTCCCGCCTCGCGGCCGTCCTCGGCGGCCCCGTCGTCGGGGTCTGTCCCGCCGCCTCCGACCCGGGGCTCGCCACGCTCGGTGACGCCGGCGCCGAGCGGGTGCTGCTCGCCGCCCACGAGGCGTTCGCGCGCTACGACGCCGCCGGCTACACCCTGGCCGTGGTGGCGGCGATCGAGGCGGTGAAGCCGCAGGTCGTGCTCTTCGGCGCCTCGGCCATGGGCCGGGACCTCGCGCCGCGCGTGGCGGCCCGGCTCGGCGTGGGCCTGGCCACCGACTGCACCGCCCTGGCCGCGGACGGCGGCCGCCTGACCGCGACGCGTCCGGTATTCGCCGGCAAGGCGATCCAGAAGCTGGCGTTCCCGCGCGTTCCCGCGCTCGCGTCGCTGCGGCCCAAGGTGTTCGCGCCCGCCGCGGCGTCCGGCCGCACCGCGACGGTCGAGCCGCTCACCGTGGGCTTCGATCCGGCGGCCGCGCGCGCGAAGGTGGTGCGCATGGCGGCGGCCGCGGGCGCCAGGGTGGACCTCACCGAGGCCGACGTCATCGTCTCGGGGGGCCGCGGGCTCCAGGACGCCGGGAACTTCAGGCTCATCGAGGAGCTGGCCGAGGCGCTCGGCGCCGCCGTCGGCGCCTCGCGCGCTGTCGTGGACGCCGGCTGGCGCCCGCATTCCGAGCAGGTGGGTCAGACGGGCAAGACGGTCTCGCCCAAGCTCTACGTCGCGGTCGGCATCTCGGGCGCGATCCAGCACCTGGCCGGCATGTCGTCTTCACGCTGCATCGTGGCGATCAACAAGGACCCCGAGGCGCCCATCTTCAAGGTGGCGGACTACGGGGTGGTCGGCAGGTTCGAAGAGGTGGTCCCGGCGCTCATCGAGGCCGTGAAGCAGCTCAACGCGCAAGTCTGAAGCGTGCGCGGCCGCAGGGTTGACGGGCTCCGGGCGACGCGGACGCCGGGGCCGCATCCACAGGGAAGGGGACTCCGTCCCCGGGGGTGGAGCGAGGCATGAGGGAGTACATCCCGGTCCTGCTGTTCCTGCTGGTGGCGTTCGGGTTCGCCGCGGGCACGATCGCGCTTTCCAGCATCATCGTGCCGCTTCGCAGGAACGCCGTGAAGAACAGCGCCTACGAGTGCGGCGTGGTGCCGATGGGCGACGCGCGCCAGCGCGTGGCGATCAAGTTCTACCTGGTCGCCGTGCTGTTCATCCTCTTCGACATCGAGGCGGTGTTCCTCTACCCCTGGGCCGTGGCGTTCCGCCAGCTCGGGCTCTACGGGCTGGTCGAGATGGCGCTGTTCATCGTGGTCCTGTTCATCGGGTACGTGTACCTGCTGAAGAAGCGGGCGCTCGAGTGGGAGTAGGCGCCGCCTCCCGCGGTCCCCGCGAGGTCCCGTCATGACCGAGAAGAAGGTCGAGAACCCGTTCCGCACGCTCGCGCAGCCGGCGCGGGAGGCGCCGCCGGACCCCGGGCTGGTGGCGCCGCGCACGGAGCAGGACGCGCTGCGCGAGGAGCTCGAGCGTGGCGTGCTCTTCACGACCGTCGAGAGCATGGTGAACTGGTCGCGCGCGAACTCGATCTGGCCGCTCGGGTTCGGCCTGGCGTGCTGCGCGATCGAGATGATGGCCACGCTCGGTCCGGGCTACGACCTGTCGCGCTTCGGCGCCGAGGTCATGAGGCCCTCGCCGCGCCAGGCGGACCTGATGATCGTCGCGGGGCGCGTGAGCCTCAAGATGGCGCCGGTGGTGCGTCTGCTCTACGACCAGATGCCGGACCCGAAGTGGGTCATCGCCATGGGCGCCTGCGCCTCGTGCGGCGGCGTGTTCAACAACTACGCGATCGTCCAGGGCGTGGACAAGATCGTGCCCGTGGACGTCTACGTCCCGGGCTGCCCGCCGCGTCCCGAGGCGCTCATCCACGGCATCATGAAGCTCCAGGAGAAGATCCTCTCCTCGCGCATCGAGCTGGGCCCGGCGCCGCGCGCCCGCCGGAAGCAGGGCGCCGCATGACGGCTCTCGCCCCCGAGCGCGTCGCCGAGCGCCTGCGCGAGCGCTTCCCCGGCGTGACGTTCCACCGCCAGGCCGGCGAGGCGGTGCGCGACTTCACGCTCCTGGTCCCGGCCGAGTCGCTGGTCGAGGTGTGCGTCTTCCTGCGCGACGATCCCGAGCTCGACTTCGCCATGCTCTCGTGGATCGCGGGCGTGGACTGGCTGCCGCGCGAGCCGCGCTTCGAGGTGGTCTACGGGCTGCTGTCGCTCTCTCGCGCCTTCCGCCTGAACCTGAAGGTCCAGGCGGGCGGGGAGAACCCGCGCGTGCCCACGGTATCCGGCGTGTGGCCGACCGCGGACTGGCACGAGCGCGAGACCTGGGACTTCTACGGCATCGAGTTCACGGGGCACCCCGACCTGCGGCGCATCCTGCTGCCCGAGGACTGGGTGGGCTGGCCGCTGCGCAAGGACTCGCCGCTCGGCTACGAGGAGGTGGCGTTCACGCACAACATGCCGCAGCGCGTGAAGCCCGCGCCCGCGCTCACGAAGCTCAAGCCCCGGAAGGTGAGATACCGTGCGCAGTGAGACCATGACCCTGAACATGGGGCCGCAGCACCCCTCGACCCACGGGGTGCTGCGCGTGGCGCTCGAGCTGGACGGCGAGACCGTGCTCGCGGCCAGGCCGATCATGGGCTACCTGCACACCGGCATGGAGAAGCAGGCGGAGTACAAGACGTACACGCAGTCCATCCCGCAGACCGACCGGATGGACTACCTGGCGCCCATGTCGAACAACCTGGCCTTCTGCCTCGCGGTCGAGAAGCTGGTCGGGATCGAGCCGCCGCCGCGCGTCCAGGCGATCCGCGTGCTGCTCACCGAGCTGACCCGCGTCGCCTCGCACTGCGTGTGGCTCGGCACCCACGCGCTCGACATCGGCGCGATGACGGTGTTCTTCTACTGCTTCCGCGAGCGCGAGAAGATCCTGACGATGTATGACCAGGTGTGCGGCGCGCGGCTCACGGCCTCGTACTTCCGGGTCGGCGGCCTCGCCGCGGACATCCCGGCGGGGCTGCTCGAGCGGGCCCGCAGGTTCGTGGACGAGATGCCGGCGCACATCGACGAGTACGAGGCGCTGCTCACGAAGAACCCGATCTGGCTCGCGCGCACCAGGGGCGTGGCCCCGCTCTCCGCGCGGGACGCCATCGCGCTCGGCGCCACCGGGCCGATGTTGCGCGGTTCCGGCGTGAAGTGGGACCTGCGCAAGGCGCAGCCCTACTCCGGCTACGACACCTACGATTTCGAGGTCCCGGTGGGCGCGAGCGGCGACGCGTTCGACCGCTACCAGGTGCGCGTCGAGGAGATGCGCCAGGCCACGCGCATCGCGGACCAGGCCATCCGGCGCCTCGAGGAGATCGGGCCCGGCGACTACCGGCTCCGCGACTACAAGTACGTGCTGCCCCCGAAGGAGCAGGTGAAGACCTCGATGGAGGCCCTCATCCACCACTTCAAGATCGTGGCGCACGGCTTCTTCCCGCCGAGGGGCGAGGCCTACCACGCCATCGAGGCGCCGAAGGGCGAGCTGGGCTTCTACTTCGTCTCGGACGGCACGCCCCGGCCGTGGCGCATGAAGGTGCGCTCGCCGTCCTTCGTCAACCTGCAGTGCCTCTCGACCATGGTCCACGGACGGCTGGTGGCCGACGTCATCACCGCGATCGGGAGCCTGGACATCGTGCTCGGGGAGATCGACCGATGAGCCGCGCGCCGGCGACGGTGGCGCTGGAGACCCGGCCGCTCGAGTGGCCCGAGGCGGCGCGGAAGCAGGTCGAGGAAGCGCTCACGCACTACCCGAACCGGCGCTCGGCGGTCCTCCCGGCCCTGTGGATCGCCCAGCGCACCTGGGGCTGGATCCCGCCCGAGGCGCTGCGCCTGGTGGCGCGCACCGTGGAACTGCCGGAGCCCGAGGTGTTCGGCATCGCCACGTTCTACACCATGTTCAACCTGCAGCCGGTGGGCCGGCACCACCTCCAGCTGTGCCTGACGGTGTCGTGCTCCCTCGTGGGCGCCGACCGGCTCTACGAGCACCTGCGCCGCCGCCTCGGCATCGGGCACGGCGAGACCACGCCCGACGGCCGCTTCACGCTGCGCAAGGTCGAGTGTCTCGCGGCGTGCGGCAACGGGCCGTGCATGCAGGTGAACGAGGACTACTACGAGAACCTGGACGAGGCCGCGGTGGACCGCATCCTGGAGAAGCTGACGTGAGCCGGGGCCCGCTGCTGTTCAAGGACATCGACACGCCCGGGCTCGCGGGCCTCGAGGTCTACCGCGGGCTGGGCGGCTACGAGGCGCTGGCCGAGGTGCTGGCGAAGAAGTCGCCGGACGACTGCATCGAGGTGGTGAAGGCCTCGGGCCTGCGCGGCCGCGGCGGCGCGGGCTTCCCGACCGGACTCAAGTGGAGCTTCGTCCCGAAGGACACGCCGAAGCCGAAGTACCTGGTGTGCAACGCCGACGAGAGCGAGCCCGGCACCTTCAAGGACCGCGAGCTGATCGAGAAGAACCCGCACCTGCTGATCGAGGGCATGATCCTCGCGGCCCGCGCGATCGGCGCGAACGTGGGCTACGTCTACCTGCGCGGCGAGTTCGCCTGGATCCAGCGCATCCTCGACCGGGCGATCGCCGAGGCGACCGCGGCCGGCCTGCTGGGTCCGAGCGTCGCCGGCACCGACTTCCGGCTCGACCTCTACACCCACCTGGGCGCCGGCGCCTACATCTGCGGTGAGGAGACCGCGCTGCTCTCGTCGCTCGAGGGCTACCGCGGGCAGCCGCGGCTCAAGCCGCCCTTCCCGGCGGTCGAGGGGCTCTACCGCTGTCCGACCATCGTGAACAACGTCGAGACCCTGATGAACGTGCCGGGCATCCTGGCGAACGGCGCGGCCTGGTACCGCCAGTGGGGCACCGAGAAGAGCCCCGGCACCAAGATCTTCAGCGTCTCGGGGCCGGTGAAGCGCCCCGGCAACTACGAGCTGCCGCTCGGCGTGCCGCTCTCGACGCTGCTGAACGAGCATTGCGGCGGCATGCGCGACGGCTTCAGGGTCAAGGCCGTGATCCCGGGCGGCTCCTCGGTGCCGCCGCTGCCCGCGTCGCTCCTCGACACGGCGCTCGACTTCGAATCGCTGAACGCGGCCGGCACCTACCTCGGCTCGGGCGGCGTCATCGTCCTGGACGACCGGACGTGCATCGTGGACGCGCTGTGGAACATCACGCGCTTCTACCGCCACGAGTCGTGCGGCAAGTGCACGCCGTGCCGCGAGGGCACCTACTGGATGGCCGAGGTGCTCGAGCGCCTCGAGCGCGGCGAGGGCCGCGACTCCGACATCGCCCTGCTCGACGAGGTCGCGGACAACATCCTCGGCAAGTCGTTCTGCCCGCTCGGCGACGCCGCCGCGATGCCGGTGATGGGCGCGATCCGGCACTTCCGAGAGGAATTCGAGTACCACGTGACGCACCGGCGCTGCCGGGTGAACCGCCGGCGCGAGGAGCTGGACGCCCTCCGCTCCGCGCCCGCGGCCGCGGAGGTGACGGCGTGAGCGCGAAGACGGTGAAGGTCACCATCAACGGCCGCGCCATCGCCGTGCCGCCGGGCACCCTGCTCACGGACGCCGCGCGCGCGGCCGAGGTGCACATCCCGGTCTTCTGCTCGCACCCCCGGCTCCCGCCGCTCGGCGCCTGCCGCATCTGCGTGGTCGAGGTCGGGATGCCCCGGCGCGACCGGGACGGCTCGCCGGTCCTCGGCGCGGACGGCAGCCCCGAGATCGCCTGGATGCCCAAGCCGCAGACCGCCTGCACCACCACCGTGGCGGACGGCATGGTCGTGGCGACCGAGTCGCCCGGCGCGGTCCGGGCGCGCAAGGGTGTCATGGAGTTCCTGCTGGTCAACCACCCGCTCGACTGCCCGGTGTGCGACGAGGGCGGCGAGTGCCAACTTCAAGATTTGGCGTTCGCGTTCGGCCACGACTTCTCGCGCATGGACGAGGCCAAGCGCACCTTCGTCTCGGAGGACCTCGGGCCCGTCGTCAAGAAGGAGGCGAACCGCTGCATCGTGTGCATGCGGTGCGTGCGCTATTGCGACGAGATCATGGGCGAGGACGCGCTCACCGCGCACCAGCGCGGCGTGCGCACCGAGATCTCGTCGTTCGACCGCCAGCCGCTCGAGTGCGAGCAGTGTGGCAACTGCATCGAGGTATGCCCGGTGGGCGCGCTCACGGCGCTGCCGTACCGCTTCAAGGCGCGCCCATGGGACCTGCGCCAGCACGTCACGATCTGCCCGTGGTGTTCGAACGGCTGCTCGGTGCGGCTCGGCGTGCGCGGCACGGAGATCCTGCGCGCGCGCGGCACCGAGCACCGCGGCGTGAACCAGGAGTACCTGTGCGCGCGCGGCCGCTTCGGCTACTCCTTCGTGAGCGCCGCCGAGCGGCTCACCGGCCCGCTGCTGCGGCTGGGCGGCGCGCTCGCGCCCGCCGGCTTCGACGAGGCCGTCGCGTTCACGGCGTCGCGGCTCAGGGAGATCGCGGCCCGGCACGGGCCGGGCAGCATCGCGTTCCTGGGCGGCGAGAAGCTGACCGTCGAGGAGCAGTACCTGTTCCAGAAGCTGGCGCGCACGCTCGGCACCAGCCACGTGGACGCGCGCACGCGGCTCACCGCGCCGCTCCCGGGTGACGCGATCCTCAAGGCCACCGGCGGCGGGCGGCCGGCGCTCTCGCTCGAGGAGCTGGGGAGCGCGGGCGAGGTGCTGGTCCTGGGCGACGACCTGCAGGGCGAGGGCCCGTTCGCGCAGGCGGTGCTGATCCGCGGCCAGCACCAGAACGGCCTGCACCTCACCGTCGCGCATCCCCGCCGCGTCAAGCTCGCGCGCCCGAAGTTCCGCGGCGAGTGGCTGGCGCTCCGGCCGGGCGGCGAGGTCGCGCTCCTGAACGCCCTTGCGCGCGCGGCGCTCGACCTGGGCGAGCCGCAGGGGATGCCGCCCGGGGTGGCGGCCGGGCTGCCGGCGCTTCGCCAGGCGCTCGCGGCGTGGACGCCGGAAAAGGTCGAACGGGTGACCGGGATCGAGCCGGCGGCGGTCGCCGCGGCGGCCCGGCGCCTGCGCGAGACGCCGCGCAAGGCCATCGTGTTCGGCCGCGCGCTGGTCGAGCATCCGCAGGCGGCGGCCCTGCTGCAGGCGGTCGAGAACCTCGCCTGGCTCACCGGCGCGCTCACCGCCGAGCGTTCGTTCGTCATGTACGTCGGGCCCCACAGCGGCACGCAGGGCGCGCTCGACATGGGCCTGGTCCCGGACCGGCTGCCCGGTTACCTGGACCCCGCCGATGCGGCGGCGCGCGCGCCGTTCGAGAAGCAGTGGGGGGTCGCGCTGCCGTCCGCGCCGGGGATGACGGCGCCCGAGATCCTGAAGGCCGCGGCCGGCGGACGGGTCAGGGCGCTGTGGATCGCCGGCGACAACTGGCTCCGGAGCGCGCCCGACCGCGCGCTCGCCGAGCAGGCCCTGGCCGGCGCCGAGCTCGTCATCGTCAGCGAGCTGTTCCTCACCGAGACCGCCCGCGCGGCGCACGTGGTGTTCCCGGCAGTGTCCTTCGCCGAGAAGGAAGGCGTGGTCGTGAACTGCGAGCGCCGGCTCCAGCGCACCGCGCGGGCGCTGTCGCCGCTCAGGGGCGCGCGGACCGACCGGGAGACGTTCCAGGCGGTGGCGCGCGCGCTGGGAGCGGGCTGGTCGTACCGCGGCGCCGAGGACGTCTACCGCGAGATCGCGCGGCTGGTGCCGGGCTACCGCGGCACCGGCTGGGGCACCATGCTCCCGCTCGGCCCCCGCTGGGCCAGCGACGGCGCCGCGGCGGTCGCCGGCTCGCTCGCGCCCGTGGCCGATGCGCAGGCGGGGCCCGGGGTGCTCGCCGGCGATGGCCTGTGGCTGCTCTCGGGTGGCGTGCTGTTCCAGCAGGGGAGCCTCTCGCACCGCGTCGAGCTGCTGCAGAAGCTGGCGAAGGGAGCGCGCGCCTTCTTCGGCGCGGGCGAGCTCCAGCGGCTGGGCCTCGCGGAGGGCGACGCGGTCGTGCTCGAAGGACCCGCCGGCAGCCTCACGCTTCCCGCGGCGGTGGACGACAGCGTCCCGCCCGGCGCGGTGTTCGTGCCCTACGCGTACCCCGAAGTCCAGGTCAACCGGCTCGGCGCCCCCGCGGGCGCGGGGCTCCGCGTGAAGGCCCGCAGGGCGGAAGTCACCGCCAGGGTGGGAGCGTAGCTCCGGCATGGCCGCCATCCTCGACAACCCCGACCTCCGGTTCGCGTTCTGGGCGCTGGTCAAGTGCGTCGTCATCCTCACGGCGATGCTCGGCGTGGTCTCCTACCTGATCTACGTCGAGCGGAAGGTCGCCGGCCACATGCAGGCGCGCACCGGCCCGAACCGCGTGGGGCCGCTCGGGCTGCTCCAGCCGGTCGCGGACATCCTCAAGCTGTTCTTCAAGGAGGAGTTCATCCCCGACGCGGCGAACAAGATCATCTTCCACCTGGCGCCCGTCCTGGCCGTGATCCCGGCGCTGGTGAGCTTCTCGGTCGTGCCGGTCGGTCCGAACTTCACGGTAACCGACATCAACGTGGGCCTGCTGCTGTTCCTCGCCATGTCGAGCCTGGGCGTCTACGCCATCACGCTGGGCGGCTGGTCCTCGAACAACAAGTACGCCCTGCTCGGGGGCCTGCGCTCCTCGGCGCAGATGATCTCCTACGAGCTGGCGCTCGGGCTCTCGACCGTCGGCGTGCTGCTGATCGCCGGGTCGCTCTCGCTCGTGGACATCGTCAGGGCGCAGGAGCACGTGTGGTTCGCCGTGTACCAGCCGGTCGCGTTCGTGATCTTCATGATCGCGGCGTTCGCCGAGACCAACCGCGCGCCCTTCGACCTGCCGGAGGCCGAGGCCGAGCTGGTGGCGGGCTTCCACACCGAGTACTCGAGCATGAAATGGGGGATGTTCTTCCTGGGCGAGTTCATGAACGTCATCACCATCTCCTCGATCGCGATCACGCTGTTCCTCGGCGGCTGGAATGGGCCGTGGCTGCCGGACTCCCTCAAGTTCCTGTGGTTCTTCCTCAAGCTCGGCGTGCTGCTGTTCTTCTTCATCTGGGTGCGCTGGACCTACCCGCGGCTGCGCTACGACCAGCTCATGAACCTGGGATGGAAGGTGCTGCTGCCGGTGGCGCTCGCGAACATCCTGGTCACGGGCACCGTGATCCACTGGCTGGGGAACCGATGATCGCCCCCGCGCTGTTCGCCGTCTTCGCCGCGATCGCCGTGGTGTCGGCGCTGAGCGTCATCCTGCAGCGGAACCCGGTCACGAGCGCGCTGTTCCTGGTCGTGACCTTCTGCTCGCTCGCCGGCATCTACCTGGTCCTGCACGCCGAGTTCATCGGCATGGTGCAGGTCATCGTCTACGCCGGCGCGATCATGGTGCTGTTCCTGTTCGTCATCATGTACCTGAACCTGGGCCGGGACATCGAGACCGGCTTGCAGATCGCGCTGCGCCGCGGCGTGGGCTGGCTGATGGGGTTCGCGCTGCTGGCCGCCGGGGTCGCGCTGTTCCGGCACCCGTGGGCCGCCGGCCCGCCGGCGCCGCCGGGCCCGCCGGTGGGCAACACGCAGGCGATCGGCCTGCTGCTCTACTCGCGCTACCTGTTCCCGTTCGAGGTCACCTCGATGCTGCTGCTGGTCGCGATGGTGGGGGTGGTCGTGATCGCCAGGGGCCGCCGCGCGCCCGGGCCCGCCGCCGACCTGCCGCCGGGCGCCGCGACCGGCGCCGAGCCGCGGGGGGACGCGTGATCCCGATCTCCTGGTCGCTGGCCCTGAGCGCCGTGCTGTTCGTCATCGGGGTCATCGGCGTGCTGGTGCGCCGCAACGCGCTCGTCATCTTCATGTCCATCGAGCTGATGCTGAACGCCGCGAACCTGGCGTTCGTGGCGTTCTCTCGCGACATGCAGTCGCTCGACGGGCAGGTGTTCGTGTTCTTCGTGATGACCGTGGCCGCCGCCGAGGTGGCGGTCGGGCTCGCCATCATCGTCAACATGTTCCGTCTGCGCGAGACCGTGTTCGTGGACGAGATCAACCTGCTGAAAGGCTAGGCCGTCTTGTTCGACCCGGAAGCTCCGATGCTGTGGCTCATCCCGGCGCTGCCGCTCGCCGCGGTGCTGCTCAACCTGCTCGTGGGCGGTCGCCTGGGCAGGAAGGGCGTCGGCTGGCTCGCCTGCGGCGCCGTGGGCCTGGCGTTCCTGGTCGCGCTGCGCGCGGTGCTGCGGCTCGCCGCGCTCCCCGAGGCGCAGCGCACCGTCACCGACACGGTCTACACCTGGATGCGGGTGGGCGACTTCTCGGCGGACGTCTCGTTCCTGCTCGACCCGCTCTCGGCGGTGATGGCGCTGGTGGTGACCGGCGTGGGGTTCCTCATCCACGTGTACTCGACCGGGTACATGGCGCACGACGCCTCGTACCGCCGTTTCTTCCTGTACCTGAACCTGTTCATGTTCGCGATGCTCACGCTGGTGATGGCGGACAACTTCCTGCTCATGTTCGTGGGCTGGGAGGGCGTGGGCCTGTGCTCGTATCTGCTCATCGGGTTCTGGTACACGCGGCCCTCGGCGGCCGAGGCGGGGAAGAAGGCCTTCATCGTCAACCGCATCGGCGACGTCGGTTTCATCCTCGGCATGCTCATCCTGTTCGCGTGGGGCGGCAGCCTGAACTACGCGCGGCTGTTCGCGGTGGCCCCGCACGTGTTCGCGGTCGGCTCGACGGTGATCACGACCGCCACGCTGCTGCTGTTCCTGGGCGCCACCGGCAAGAGCGCGCAGCTCCCGCTCTACACCTGGCTCCCCGACGCGATGGAGGGCCCGACCCCGGTCTCCGCGCTCATCCACGCCGCCACCATGGTCACGGCCGGCGTCTACATGGTGGCGCGCACCCACGTGCTGTTCCAGCTCGCGCCGGTCTCGCTCCAGACCGTGGCCTGGATCGGCGCGGCCACCGCGGTGTTCGCGGCCTCGATCGGCCTCGCCCAGAACGACATCAAGCGCGTGCTCGCCTACTCGACGGTGAGCCAGCTCGGCTACATGTTCATGGCCTGCGGCGTCGGTGCGTTCACCGCCGGCATCTTCCACCTGATGACGCACGCGTTCTTCAAGGCGCTGCTCTTCCTCGGCGCGGGCTCGGTGATCCACGCGCTGTCCGACGAGCAGGACCTGAGGAGGATGGGTGGCCTGGCGCCGCGGCTGCCGTGGACCCACGCCACCATGCTGGTCGCGACGCTCGCGATCGCCGGCATCCCGCCGTTCGCCGGGTTCTTCAGCAAGGACGAGATCCTCTCGAGCGCGTTCGCGAGCGGGAACACCGCGGTGTGGATCCTCGGCCTGGCCGGCGTGGTGATGACCGCGTTCTACATGTTCCGTCTCTACATCCTGGCCTTCCGCGGGCAGCCGCGCCTGTCGCACGAGGCCGAGCACCACCTGCACGAGTCGCCGCCCTCGATGATCGTGCCGCTCGCGGTGCTGGCGGCGCTGTCGGTGCTGGGCGGGCTGGTCGGGCCGCCGATGCAGGAGGGCGGGCACGCCTTCGCCCGCTGGCTCGCGCCGGTGTTCGCCGGGGGAGAGCACGCGGCGGCCGCGCACCACGCGGTCCCCATGGCGGTCGAGTGGGGCCTCATCGCGCTCTCGGTGGTGGTGGCGCTGGCCGGGATCGGGCTCGCGTTCCGCGTGTACCTCCAGGATCCCGGCGCCGCGACCCGGCTGCGCGAGCGGCTCTCCGGGCTCCACCGCACGCTGCTCCACAAGTACTGGGTGGACGAGCTCTACGACGCGACCGCCGTGCGCTTCGTCCACGGCACCGCCCGGTCGTTCTGGCGCTTCTGGGACACGAAGGTGGTGGACGGCGCGGTGAACGGCGTGGGCTACGTGTTCGAGGGGTTCTCCGCGGTGCTGCGCCTGTTCCAGACCGGATTCGTGGGCACCTACGCGCTGTTCTTCACGCTGGGCGTGGCGGCGCTCTTCCTTCACTTACTGAGGCACTGACGCCGTGAACTTCCCCTGGCTGTCCTGGCTGGTGTTCTTCCCGCTCATGGGTGCGGTGCTGATCGTGCTCATGCCGGCGGGCGCCGGGCGCGCGATCCGGCGCTGGGCGACCACCGTGGCGCTCGCCGAATTCGCGTTCTCGCTGCCGCTGTGGGACCGCGGTGTCGAAGCGCACGCGCGAGTTCTACGCGCTGCTGCTGGCGCTCGAGAGCGGCATGATCGGCACGTTCCTGTCGCTCGACCTGCTGCTGTTCTACGTGTTCTGGGAGGCCATGCTCATCCCGATGTACCTGCTCATCGGGGCGTGGGGCGGCGAGCGCCGGATCTACGCGGCGGTCAAGTTCTTCCTCTACACCATGGCCGGCAGCGTGCTCATGCTGGTCGCGATCCTGTGGCTGTACTTCCTGCAGAAGACGCACACCGGGGTCGCCACGTTCGACCTCGACGCGTTCTACGCGCTGCCGATCGCGCCGGCCACGCAGCTCTGGCTGTTCCTGGCGTTCGCGGTCGCGTTCGCGATCAAGGTGCCGATGTTCCCGTTCCACACCTGGCTCCCCGACGCGCACGTCGAGGCGCCCACGGCGGGATCGGTCATCCTCGCCGCGGTGCTCCTCAAGATGGGGACTTACGGCTTCGTGCGCTTCGCCATCCCGCTGTTCCCGCAGGCCGCGACGCAGCTCACGCCGTGGATCGCCGGGCTGGCGCTGGTCGGCATCATCTACGGCGCGCTGGTCTCGATGGTGCAGCCCGACTTGAAGAAGCTGGTGGCCTACTCGTCGGTGAGCCACCTGGGCTTCTGCATGCTGGGCCTCGTCGCCATGAACCCGCAGGGCTTCGCCGGCTCGATGATGCAGATGCTCAGCCACGGCGTCTCCACCGGAGCGCTGTTCCTCCTGGTGGGCGTGGTCTACGAACGTCGCCACACCCGGCTCATCGCCGACTTCGGCGGGCTGTGGAAGCCGCTCCCGGTCTACGCCAGCATCTTCCTGGTCGTCATGCTGTCCTCGATCGGCCTGCCCGGCACCAACGGGTTCGTCGGCGAGTTCCTGGTGCTGCTCGGGGCGTTCCGCGCGCAGCCGGTGTGGGCGGTGCTCGCCGCGACCGGAGTCATCCTGTCGGCCTGCTACATGCTGTGGATGTTCCAGCGCGTCATGTTCGGCCCGGTGACGCACCCCGAGAACGAGAAGCTCGTGGACCTCTCCTTCCGCGAGCGGCTGGTCTTCGCCCCGCTGCTCGTGCTCATCTTCTGGATGGGCGTCATGCCGCAGCCGTTCCTCGATCGCATGCAGCCCGCGCTCGACCGCGTCATCACGCTCCACCACGAGCGCGCCGCCTTCAGCGTGGCGGGCGCGCCGGCCGCCGGAGCCGGACCCCGCGCCATCATCACCCTTCCCGTCGGCGGAGGCGCCCGATGACCCCCGTGCCCGCGCCGCAGCTCATCGCGCTGGACTGGTGGGCGCTCGGCGCCGTGATCGCGCTGAGCGCGGGCGCGATGCTGCTCCTGCTGCTCGAGTTCGTGCCGGCGAAACCCGGCAGCAGCCGCGCCGCCGTGCTCTCGCTGCTCACGCTCGCGATCTCCGCCGCGGCGGTGTTCGTGGCGCGCGACGCGCGGCGCTCGATCTTCGACGGCATGTTCGTGCACGACGGCTTCACCGTGTTCTTCACGCTGCTGTTCTGCGCCATCGGCGCGGTGAGCGTGCTGCTCTCGTGGGACTACGTGCGGCGCACCGGCATCCACCACGCGGAGTACTACGTGCTGCTGCTGTGCGCCACGCTCGGCATGATCGTCATGGCCGCCTCGAACGACCTCATCACCATCTTCGTCGGTCTCGAGCTCATGTCGCTCGGGCTCTACGTGCTGGTGGGCTTCCGCCGCGCGCACCTCGAGTCGAACGAGGCGGCGCTCAAGTACTTCCTGCTCGGCGCCTTCGCGAGCGGGTTCCTGCTCTACGGCATCGCGCTGCTCTACGGCGCCACCGGCACGACCAGCCTCACGCGCATGGCCGCGTTCCTTTCCGAGTCGCCGCTGCGGGGCAACCCGATGTTCGTCGCCGGCGGCCTGCTGCTGCTGACCGGGTTCGCCTTCAAGGTCGCGGCGGTGCCCTTCCACATGTGGACGCCCGACGCCTACGATGGCGCGCCCACCTCGGTCACGGCGTTCATGTCGGCGGGCGCCAAGGCCGCCGGCTTCGCCGCGCTGCTGCGGGTCGGCCTCACCGCGCTCGGCGGGATGCCCGCGGAGTGGGGTCCCATCCTGAGCGCGATCGCGATCCTCACCATGACGGTGGGGAACGTCACCGCGCTGCTCCAGACCAACCTCAAGCGCATGCTCGCCTACTCCAGCATCGCGCACGCCGGCTACATCCTGGTGGCGCTGGTGGCCGGTGGGCGGGACGGCGCGTCGGCCGCGCTGTTCTACCTCGCGGTCTACTCGTTCATGAACCTGGGAGCGTTCGGCATCGTCACCATGCTCGGCCGGGGGCGGGAGGAGCGCGTGCTGGTCTCCGACCTCGCGGGGCTCGGCTTCCGCCAGCCGCTGGTGGGGCTCGCCATGACGGTGTTCATGATCTCGCTGGGCGGCATCCCGCCGACCGCGGGCTTCATGGGCAAGGTCTACGTGTTCAAGGTGGCGCTCGGGGCGGGCCTGGTGCCGCTCGTCATCATCGGCGTCCTGAACAGCGTGGTGTCGGTCTTCTACTACCTGCGCGTCACCGTCGCGCTGTACATGCAGGAGCCGCAGGGCGAGCCGACCGAGGTCTCGTGGGCCGCGCCCGCCGTGGTCGCGCTGCTCGTCACGCTCGCGCTCACGCTGTGGTGGGGCATCCAGGCCCACGACCTGCTGCTCGAGGCGCAGCGCTCCGTGATGGGGCTGCTCTAAATCATTTCGCATGAATCGGAGAAGTCCGACCAGGCTGACTTGAAAGTCGTGAGACCTGCCCTGTATCTCTTGGTTTGGGTCGCATCAACAACGCCAGGAGACAGGGAGGT
>JACRPT010000018.1 GCA_016223045.1 Candidatus Eiseniibacteriota bacterium | reverse complement strand
GCGCGTCGAGCCGGTCGCGCTCGCCCGGCTGGCGCACGACCCGCCCGCGGAGCCCGCGCCGCTCGCGCCCCCGCGCGAGACGGCGGGGCTCTCGGCGGCCGCGGTGAGCTACGGACAGACCGCCGCGATGATGAGCCAGATCGGCGTTCCCGCGGTGCACGACTCGGGCTTCATCGGCACCGGCGTCCGCATCGCGATCCTCGACGAGGGTTTCAACTTCTACAACAAGCACGAGGCGACCCGCACCGCGACGGTGGTGGGGCGGCGCGACTTCGTGGACCACGACAACTTCGTGACCGACACCACGCAGGGCTTCGGCTTCAGCCACGGCACCTGGACCATGGGCTGCATGGCCGGGAACAAGCCCGGGACCTACGTGGGCTCGGCGTTCGGCGCGCAGTTCCTGCTCGCGCGCACCGAGGACTCCTTCAGCGAGAAGCCCGTCGAGATGGTGAACTGGGGCATGGCGGTGGAGTGGGCCGACAGCGCGGGCGCCGACCTCATCTCGTCCTCGCTCGGCTACACCACGTTCCCGGACAGCGCCGGCAGCGACTACACCGTCGCCGACATGAACGGGCACACCACCCTCGTGAGCCGCTACGCCGAGATCGCGGCCAGCAAGGGCATCCTGGTGGTGAACTCGGCCGGCAACGAGGGCTCGAGCCCGTGGCGCAAGATCGTCGCGCCCGCGGACGTGAACGGCGACAGCCTGATCGCGGTGGGAGCGGTGGACGCTGCGGGCGTACCGGCGAGCTTCAGCTCGCACGGGCCGAGCGCGGACGGGCGCGTGAAGCCCGACCTGGCCGCGCGCGGCAAGCTCGTGCCCCTGTGCTCGGCCAGCGGCGATCCGCAGGAATACGTCACGCTCGACGGCACCTCGTTCTCCTGCCCGATCGTGGCGGGCCTCGCGGCCTGCCTGCTCCAGGCGCGGCCGGCGTGGACGCCCACGCTCGTGATCAAGGCGCTGCGCGAGACCGCCTCGCGCTTCGCCAACCCCGACACGCTGGTGGGCTACGGCATCCCGAACGGGCTGGCCGCCCTGCGCTGGATCCCGGACACGGCCGCGGTGCCGCCCGCGTCCCCCGGCGCCTTCAGCCTGAGCCTGACCGGTCCCAACCCCTTCGACCGGCGCACGGGAGGGACCACCGTCGCCTTCGCGGTCGGCGCCGCGGTCGGCGACCCCCGGCTGCGGGTCTTCGACTGCCAGGGACGCCGCGTGGTCGGCGACCTGTCCTACACCGGTGACGCGCGCGCGCGCCGCTGGACCGCGACCTGGAGCGGTCTCGACGACGCCGGGCGCCGCCCGGGTGCGGGCGTGTACTTCATTCGGCTCGAGGCGGGCGGCCGGCACGCCACCGTGCGCGTGGTCTCCCTTCGCTGAACGCTCTCGCAGTGCGCCGGTCTCTCCCGAAAGGACGCTTCCGCATGAGGCATCTTGGTTTCCTCCTGCTCTTCGCCTGCGCCGCAGCCGCCGCCCCCGGACCCGCATCGGGCGCGGACACCGGCGCGCGCCCCGCGGCGAGCGGGCCCGCCGAGGCGCGCCTGGTCACGCTCAAGAACGGGATGCGCCTCCTGCTGGCGCCCGACTCGACCGCGGCCGCGGTGGACCTCGCGGTGTGGGTGGACGCGGGCCCGGTGCACGAGCGGGCGGGCGCCACCGGCGTCGCGCACCTGTTCGAGCACATGATGTTCCGCGGCTCCGCGCACGTCGCTGCCCAGGAGCACAGCCGCCTCATCCAGGCCGAAGGCGGGACCGCCAACGCCACCACCACGCCCGACCTCGCCTGCTACTACCAGACCCTGCCGCGCGCGGCGCTGGAGCTGGCGTTCCGGCTCGAGGGCGACCGCCTGGCCTCGCTCGAGCTGAGCCCCGAGAACCTGGAGGCCGAGCGCAGCGTGGTGCGCGACGAGAAGCGCTGGCGCGCCGAGAACAGCCCGGTGGGCCGCGCGCTCCAGCAGCTCTACGCCGTGGCGTACACCCGGCACCCGTACCGCTGGCCGGTGATCGGCCTCGACGAGGACCTCGCGCGGGTCACGCTCGAGGACTGCCGGCAGTTCTTCCGCGGGCACTACGCGCCCGACAACGCGCTGGTCACGGTGGTCGGGGACTTCGATGCCGGCGAGGCGCTGGGGTACGCGAAGCGCTGGCTGGAGCCGGTGCCGCGGCGCCGCGTGGACGCGACTCCCGTGCCGGCGGAGCCGCCGCAGACCGCGGAGCGCCGCGCCACGGCGCGCATGGAGGTCCCGGTGCGGCTGCTGGTACTGGGCTGGAAGGCGCCCGGCCATGCCGACCCCGACGGCCCCGCGCTCCAGCTGCTGGCACGCATCGCCTTCAACGGTCCGTCGTCGCGGCTCAACCGGGCGCTGGTGTCCGGGGGAAAGCAGAGCTGCCTGCTGGTCCAGGGCGGACTCGACGGGCGCAAGGACGCGCAGCTGCTCTACGCCGTGGCCGCGCTGCGCCCGGGCGCCGACTCGGCGCGCGTCGAGCGCGACCTGGTGGGCGAGGTCGAGAAGCTGGCGGGCGAGCCGGTGAGCGACGAGGAGCTGGACCGGGCGCGCCGGCAGGAGGAGATCGGCACGCTGTTCTCGTGGCAGACCGCGCGCGGGCGGGCCGAAGCGCTCGGCACCGCGCAGCTGGTGGACGGAGACTGGCGCGCCGCGGGGGAGCGGCTCGAGCGATTGCGCCGGCTCACGCCCGCCGACCTGCAGCGCGCCGCGGGTCGCGTGCTGCAGGCCGCGGGCCGCAGCGTGGTCTGGGCGCTCCCCGCGAACGCCGTCGCGCAGGGAGGTGCACGATGAGGTTCGCCTCCGTCGTGCCGCTCGCGCCTGCCGCGACGCTCGCCGCGCCGCCGCTGCCGGCCTGCGTCCTGCCGCTGGCGCTCGCTGTGGCGCTGGTCGCGCCGCTGCCGCTGGCCGGCCCCGCGGTCGCCGCGTCCGCGCCCGCCTTCCGCGTCCCGATCCCGCAGGTGCGCACGCTCCCGAACGGGCTCCAGGTCGCCGTGTTCCCGAACCCGCGGCTGCCGATCGTCCAGATGCAGCTGCTGGTGCCGGCCGGCACCGCCGAGGAGCCCGCCGACCAGCCGGGCGTGGCGAACGCCGCGGTCCAGCTGCTGCGCCAGGGAACCACCTCGCGCACCGGCGCCCAGTTCGCGGCCGACGTGGACCGGCTGGGCGGCAACATCAGCGCGAACAGCTCACGCGACTTCTCCACCGTGAGCGGCGCGTTCCTGTCCGCCGACTTCGACGCCGGGCTCGAGCTGCTCGCCGACGCGGTGGTGAACCCGATCTTCCCCGAGTCCGAGATCGAGCGCTTCAAAGCCCAGACCCGCGATGTCTTCGGCCAGATGCGGCAGAGCCCGGGCGCGCTCGCCGAGGAGCACCTGTGGGCGCTCGCGCTTGCCGGTCATCCGTACGCCCGGCCATTGCTCGGCACGCAGGAGTTCGTGGAGCAACTGGCACGCGACCACCTGCGGGCGTTCCACCGCGACCACTACCGTCCCGACCGCGCGGTGCTCGCGATCGCGGGCGACGTCACGCCGGAGCGCGCGTTCGCCGCGGCCGAGGAGCGCTTCGGCGGCTGGGCGGGCCACGCCGTCGCCACGTCCGCCGTGCCCGCGCCGCCGCGGCTCGCGGGGCTCCGGATCCGCATCGTGGACCGGCCCGGCCAGAGCCAGACCGAGGTGCGCCTGGGGTTGCCGGTGCCACCGCGCGCATCGCCCGATCAGCTGCCGCTCCAGATCGCGAACTACCTGCTCGGCGGCGGCGGGTTCTCCTCACGCCTCACGCAGGCGATGCGGGTCGACGACGGGCTCAGCTACGACGCGCGCAGCGCGCTGGTCACGCTGCGCGACGGCGGCGTGCTCGCGTTGAGCGCGCTCACGCGCGGCGACTCCGTCGCGATCGTGGTCGGCCGCATGCGCGCCGAGCTGCAGCGCATGGTGGAGCATCCGCCCGAGGAAGCCGAGGTCGCGCGGGCGCGCCGCTCCTTCCAGGGCGTCTTCCCGCTCCAGTTCGAGACGCTGGGCGCCCTGATCGCGCAGTGGATGGCGGCGGTGTCCTACGGTCTGCCCGCCGACTACCTCGAGAGCTACCGCGAACGCGTGGGCGCGGTGACCGCGGAACAGGTGGCCGCGGCGGCGCGGCGCTGGCTGTCGGCCGACCGGCTCGCGATCGTGGCCGTGGGACCGGCCGCGGAGCTGAAGCCCCGGCTCGAGCCGCTGGGCCCGGTCGAGGTCCTCGCCTCGGGGCTGCCGGCGGTCGCGGTGGACACCGCGCGGGCCGGGCCTCCCACGGCGGACCAGGTGCGGCGCGGGCGCGAGCTGGTGGCGCAGGCGCTCGCCGCGCACGGCGGAGCGGCGCGGCTCAGGCGCGTCAAGGACTCGACCGTGAACGGTGACATGACGATCCGGATGCAGGGCCGCGAGGTGTCGGGGCAGCTCGAACAGGTGCGCAAGGAACCGTGGAAGATGAAGTACGCGACCCACTTCCTCGCGTTCGACACGCAGCAGATCCTGAACGGACGCCGGGCGTGGTCGCGCTTCTCGGGCGACTCGGTCAGGGTGAGCGAGATGGACAGCCTGAGCACCGAGGCGCTGCGCACCGGCTTCTCCTCCGACGTGGTGCACGTGCTGCTGGCGGCCGCGGAGGTCGGCGCGGCGGTGGCGGCGCGCGGCACGGACCTCGTGGACGGGCACGAGACCGACGTGGTCGAAGTGGTCGCGCCCGGCCGCGAGACGCGCCGGCTCCACCTCGATGCCGCGACGCACCGGCTGGTGGCGCTGGACCAGAGCGAAGACCCGGTCGGGCACGGCCTCGCCGTCCGTCGTATCTACCGGGACCATCGAACCGTGAATGGCGTGCTGTGGCCGTTCCACGAGGAACGGATGCTCGGCGGCGTGCGCGTCATGACGCTGCTCGTGCGCAGCGTCACCGTGGATTCCGGCGTGGACGACGCGCTGTTCCAGCGTCCTCCCGACTCCGCGAAGGCCACGGCTCCGAGGCGCTGAGCGGTCCCGGGAGTCCTTCCGGCGGGCGTGCCGCATCCCCGCGGCGCGCCCGCTGGTACCTTCGGAGGCCCCGCCGCGCTTTGTGCTCGGGGGGCGGCCCGGCTATCCTCGGCCCGCTATGGTGCGTCCTGACGAACGATCTTCGGATCGTTCCCGCTACACCGAACCAGCGGGTGTGAGTCCCGCCCGGGCAAGTACCGGAACGCCCGGTAGCAGGCCCCCGGCACGGGGAGAGATCGCCGTGGCCGAAGCGGGGCG
>JACRPT010000081.1 GCA_016223045.1 Candidatus Eiseniibacteriota bacterium | reverse complement strand
CGCCCCGCTTCGGCCACGGCGATCTCTCCCCGTGCCGGGGGCCTGCTACCGGGCGTTCCGGTACTTGCCCGGGCGGGACTCACACCCGCTGGTTCGGTGTAGCGGGAACGATCCGAAGATCGTTCGTCAGGACGCACCATGCCCCGAGGGTAGTGGAAGGCGCGGGAGAGCGACAGCCCTTCGTTACCGGAGCCCGGGTCAAGGGCTTTCCAGCCCGGAGCGAACCGCTCGGCACGGCGTCGCCCGCGTCCGGCGCCGCACGCCACGCACGGCGCGGCCGACCGCGTCCGGAGAACGTCGCCCCGCACACGACGAACGGCACGAACGACGGCACGGATGCGGCGCGCCGGGCAGACCGGCTATACTGCCGCGTCTCGCGACCCCTGGAGAACCTCGTGCCGCCACGCTTCTACATCACCACCGCGATCGACTACGTCAACGGCCGCCCGCACCTCGGACACGCCTACGAGAAGGTGCTCGCGGACGCGCTGGCGCGCTTCCACCGCCAGCGCGGGGACGCCACGTTCTTCCTCACCGGCACGGACGAGCACGGGCAGAAGATCGCCCGCGCCGCGGCCGAAGCCGGCAAGGAGCCGCAGGCGTTCGTGGACGAGATGTCGAAGACCTTCGTCGAGGCCTGGAAGAAGCTCCAGCTCTCCTACGACCAGTTCATCCGCACCTCGGACAAACGCCACGAGATCGCGGTCCAGGAGCTGTTCACGCGGCTCTACGCCGCGCGCACGCCGAAGACCGGCAGCCCGGCCATCTTCGAGGACGAGTACGTGGGTCTCTACTGCGAGGGCTGCGAGGGATTCAAGAGCGAGGACGAGCTGGACGAGAAGGGCCGCTGCCCGGAGCACCGGAAGAAACCGAAGGAGATCAAGGAGAACAACTTCTTCTTCCGGCTCTCCGAGTATGACGAGGCCCTGCTCAGGCACATCGAGACCCATCCCGACTTCATCCAGCCCGAATACCGCCGCAACGAAGTGGTCAACGTCATCAAGGGCGGGCTCCGGGACGTGAGCGTCTCGCGCCCCAACCTCCCCTGGGGCGTGCCGCTGCCCGAGGACATCCCGGATGGCGCCGGTCACACCGTCTACGTGTGGGCCGACGCGCTGCTCAACTACCTGTCGGCGATCGGCTGGCCGCAGCGCCAGTACGCGAAGTGGTGGCTGGCGAAGGACGGCGAGGCGGGCGGTCCCGGCGCGGCGCGGCAGGACGAGTTCCAGCACCTCGACGGGCAGGGCCGCCCGGGCGCGGCGTGGGCGGGCACCGGGACGGTCCAGTACACGAACGCGTTCCACCTGATCGGCAAGGACATCAGCCGCTTCCACTGCGTGCTGTGGCCGGCGCTGCTGCTCGCGGCGGGCGTGCCGCTGCCGCGGCAGGTGTACATCCACGGCTTCATCTACGCGCGCGGCGAGCGGCTCTCGAAATCGCTCGGCAACCTGGTGGACCCGGTGGCGCTCGCCGAGCAGTTCGGCGCGGACGAGCTGCGCTTCTACCTGATCGACGCCATCCCCACCGGCCGTGACGGCGAGTTCACGTTCCGGCAGTTCGTCGAGCACTGCAACACCCACCTGGCGAACGGGGTCGGCAACCTGGCGAGCCGCACGCTCAAGATCGTGCACACGCACTTCGAAGGTCGCACGCCCCCCGAGTGGACACCGGACGCGTTCCAGGACGCCGCGGCGCGCGCGGCGCTCGCGGCGCTGATCGCGGCCGCCGCCGAGGCGGCGGCGGAGGTGCCGCGCGCCTTCGAGGAGCTCAGGCTCCACGACGCGCTGGAGGCCGCGTGGCAGCCGGTGGTGCGCGCCGACGAGTTCATCGAGCGCGTGAAGCCCTGGGCGCTGGTCAAGGACCCGGCGCGGCGCGCCGAGGTCGGCACCGCCATGAACGCGGTGCTCGAGACCTTGCGGCTGGTGGCGGTCTGGGCCTGGCCCGCGATCCCGGCCAAGAGCGAGGCGCTGTGGGCGATGCTCGGATTGCAGGGCTCGCCGGCCATGGCCCGCGGCGAGGAGGCGAAGCCGCGCTTCGGCGCGCCGGCCGCGCGGGCGGTGGGCCAGCAGCAGAGCCTGTTTCCGCGGCTCAAGCTCCCGGCCGAGGCAGCGGCCGGGGCACGAGAAGGCTAGAACTCGTTTCGAAACTCCGCGACGCGGAGCAGGTTGAGGCCATGGGCACTCACACGGAGGTGAGCCATGGCATTCAGCGGACGACCGTAGCCTCGCAGGGGCTCCGCCGATCCATCGAGAGGTGACGGCATGATCGGGCGCAGCTTCTCCCACTATCGCGTGCTCGACGTGCTCGGCGCCGGCGGGGCCGGCACCGTGTACCGCGCCGAGGACACGCTGCTGGGACGCCCGGTCGCTCTCAAGTTCCCGCACCGCGACGCGCTTCGCGACGCCAGCGCGCGCGAGCGGTTCCTGCGCGAGGCGCGCATCGCCTCGGTGCTCGACCACCCGAACATCGTCGTGGTGTTCGACGTCGGCGAGGACCGGGACGAGATCTTCATCGCCATGCAGCTGGCCGAGGGCCATACGCTCCGCGAGCGGCTGCGCGCCGGGCCCCCGCCCCTCGCCGAGACGCTCGCCACCGGGCGCGCCGTCGCCGACGCGCTCGCCCACGCGCACGCGCGGGGGGTGCTCCACCGCGACATCAAGCCCGAGAACGTGATCGTGGGCGGCGACGGGCGCGTCAAGATGACCGATTTCGGCATCGCCCGCCGCGCGGGCGAGACACGGCTCACCGAGGCCGGCACCCTGCAGGGCACGTGGGCCTACCTCGCCCCCGAGGTCATCCGGGGCGAAGGCGGCGACGCGCGCAGCGACCTGTACGCGCTGGGCGCGATGCTCTACGAGATGTGCTCGGGGCGTCCACCCTTCACCGGCGATCGCGCCGAGACGGTGCTCTACCGCGCGGTGAACGACGCGCCGGCGCCGCTCCCGGCGGCCACGCCCCCGGCGCTGAGCGCGCTGGTCGAATCGCTGCTCGCCAAGGACCCGGAGCGTCGCCCGGCGAGCGCGGTCGAGGTGGCGGACACCCTGCTCCACCTCACCGCGCCGCGCGCCGCGGCGGGAGTGGCCGCCCCGCGCGCGGCGGTCCCCGCGCGCTCGATCGCGGTGCTGGACTTCGCGAACCTGACCGGCGACCCCGAGGATGACTATTTCAGCGCCGGCGTCACCGAGGACCTGCTCACCGACCTGCTCAAGATCCCGGACCTCAAGGTGGCCTCGCGCAGCGCGGTCCAGACCCTGCGCGGCCGCGCGCTCGACTCGCGCGGCGCGGGCCGCGAGCTGGGCGTGGCGACGGTGCTCGAGGGCAGCCTGCGGCGCGCCGGCGACCGGGTGCGGGTCACGGCGCAGCTGGTGCAGGCCGACTCCGGCTACCAGTTGTGGGCCGAGCGCTACGACCGCGGCCTCGCAGACATCTTCGAGGTCCAGGAGGACATCGCGCGCCGCATCGCCGACGCGCTGCGGCTGGCGTTCGACCCCGAGGACGTCGAGGGCCGCCCCGGCCGGCGGACCCGCAACCCGCGCGCCTACGACCTGCGGCTCCAGGCGCTCGCGCTCTACCGGCGCTTCGAGGAGGCCGCGATGCGCCAGGCGATCGCGCTGCTCGCGGAGGCGCTGCGCGAGGACCCGGACTACGCGCTGGCCCGTGCGGACTACGCCGAGAGCCTGGTGCAGATGCCCTGCAAGGGCTGGGACCTGAGCCCGGCGTGGCTGGACCGCGCCGAGGAGGAAGCGCGGCTGGTCATCGCGCGCGCGCCGCAGCTGGCCGAGGGGCATCGCGTCCTGGGCCACGTGCGCTGCCACCGCCGCACGCTGGGCCTCGCGCTGCGGGACTTCCACCATGCGCACGACCTCGACCCGCGCGCGGCGGGGCCGCTGGTGGGGCTGGCGAACAACTACATCTTCCTGGGGGACCCGACCCGCGCCGAGATCTACGCCCGGCGCGCGGTCAGCCTCGACCCGGAGGACCCGCGCGGCGTCCTGCTCCTGGCCACCAGCCTGTTGCGCCAGCGGCGCTTCGACGAGTGCCGCGCCGTGGCTCGCGGGGCGCTCGCCTCGGTCCGGGCCCATCTCTACCGCGTGCCCATGATCGAGCTGCTGATGCTGGCCGCGTCGTGGCAGGGGGACGCCCGCGAGGTCGCGCGCCTCGGAGAGGAATTCGCGCGCGATCCGGTGCAGGACGCGCAGTCGCGCGCCGTGCTCGCCCTGGCCGAGGCCTCCGCCGGCCGGGCCGACGAGGCCCGCCGGCTGCTGGCGCAGGACCGCGACGACGCGCTCGACCACAACACCGTGCTGGTCTCCCGCGCCCGGGTCCACCTGCTGCTCGGCGAGCGCGAGGCGGCGCTGGCCGCGCTCACGCGCGCCTCGGCGCTGGACGTCGTGGACCTCCACGAGTTGCGCATCGATCCCCAGTTCGCGACGCTGGCCGGCGAACCGCGCTACGAGCGGATCTTCGCCGCCCAGTCCTGAGGCCCGGGCGCACGCCGCATGATCGACACCCACTGCCACCTCGCGGACAAGCGCTTCGACCGGGACCGCGACCTGGTCCTGGATCGCGCGCGCCACGCCGGGGTTACGCACCTCGTCGAGATCGCCTACGCGCCGGCCATCGTCGAGAAGGCGCACGCCATCGCCGCCGTCCACCCGTGGGTCTCGATCTGCGTGGGCGTGCATCCCGGCGAGTCGGGGAAGGTGCCCGACGCCTACCTCGACACGCTGCGCGGTCACGCGCGGCACCCGCGCGTGGTGGCGATCGGTGAGACCGGCCTCGACTTCTACCGCGACCACGCGCCGCGCGCCGACCAGGAGCGCTGGTTCCGCGCGCAGGCAGGGCTGGCGGACGAGCTGGGGCTGCCGCTCGTCATCCACCAGAGGAGCGCGCTGGCGGAGACGCTCGCCGTCCTCGAGGAGATGCGCCCCGCCGCGGGCGGCGTGCTCCACTGCTTCGACGACGGTCCGGCGGTGGTCGAGCGGGCGCGCGCGCTGGGCTTCAAGCTCGGCCTCGGCGGCTGCCTCACCTACGGACACGCCGCGTTGGAGGAGGCGGTGCAGGCGGCGCCCGCGGACATGCTGGTGCTCGAAACCGACTCGCCCTACCTGGAGCCCGAGCCGCGCTCGCTGCGGCGCAACGAGCCCGGGCTGCTGGCGCGCGTGCTGCCCCGGCTGTGCGCGCTGCGCGGCTGGACACCCGCCGAGGCCGACCGCATCACCACCGCGAACGCCCGCGCGCTGTTCCGGCTGCCCGCGGGCGCGTAGCGTCCCTCGGTCCCGCCCGGCCTGCGATCTCTCGCTGCGTGGCAGGATCAGGCGGTATCATGCCCGCCAGGCGCCACCCGGCTCGTCCGGCGAGCGCACGCTCCGACCGGAGTTCCCCGCCGCGTTCCGGTAGCGCGGCGCGTCGAGGAGGTTCCATGTCCGCCGTCACCGCCGCGCTCTCCCCTCCCGGACGCGTGCGCCTGCGCGCCGCGCTCGCGTCCCTCGCACTCGCGCTGCTGGCGGGTTGCGCGTGGATCCCGTTCCTCCAGGTTTCGCGCTTCGATCCCGTCACCGAGCAGAACCTCGCGGACTTGAAGCCGGTCGTGAGCGAGGCATACGCGGGCTTCGCGCAGGATGCGCCCGACACCACCGCGCTCGCTTCCGTGCGCTGGCGTCTCGACGACGCGCTCGCGCACGAGCGCGCGAAGGGCGAGGCGAACCGGCGCACCACGCGCCAGCTCGAGCTGATCCTCGCCACCTTCGATCGTGACGTCGCGAGCCGCGGGGGCGGACCGCCCTGGTCGCCTGCTGCCGTGGCGAACGCGCGGGAGAACCTGGAGGAAGCCTTCGATATCGCGCTCCGCACCGAGCGCGGGAAGCGGAGGTAGCGCATGGCCGCCGGCTGGAAGGACTGGCTGGACGAGCTGATCGCCGCGGGGAAGAAGATCGCCCGGGACGAGATCGTGGACCTGGTCTCCTCCGCGAAGCAGGACTCGAACGAGTTCCTGCGCCGCCAGGGCAGGAAGCTCGAGCGCTACCTCGGTCAGCTCGCGGCGGGCGAGATCACGGTGGACGAGTTCAAGACGCTGGTGCGCCAGCTCCGGACGCTCATCGAGGAGGAGGCCGAGGAGATGAGCACGCGCGCCGCGGTGCGCGCGCAGCGGCTGACGGAGGACATCACGCGGCTCATCCTCGGGCAGTTGCTGCGCCGGCTCTAGGCCGGGTCCGCAGGCTCGTCGCTCGCCCGCGACGCCTGCCCCTCGACGAGTTCTCCGCGACCGCCTGACCTGGGCGATCCGTGGCGCCCCTCACACTCCGGCGCGCGCCTGCCGCCTCGGGCGGCGGCCGCGCGCTCAAGCTCGCCGCGCGCGCGGCCGAAAACTGGGTGACATGTCCGCTTTCCTCGCGCCCGCGGCCGCGTTCGCCGCGGCCCTCGTGCTGGTCGCGTCGCTCGGTACCGTCGCGCTGGTGATGCGGGCGGCGCACCGCGGCGAGCGCGACCGCGCCCGACGCGAGCTGGCCGATCTCGCCGGGCATCTCGCCGCGCTGCTGGAGGGCCGCGCCGCGCCCGCGGACGTCGCCGCCGCAGCGGCGGCCGCCGACCCTGTCGTGTTCTGGACCGCGCTCGAGGGCCTGGCGCCCACCCGCCGCCAGTGGTGCACGCTGTCGCGCGCGCTGGCGCGCTGTCCGCAGCCGAGGGCCGAGCGTGCCGCGCTGCGCGACGATTCGCCGTGGCGCCGGGAGCTGGCGGCGCGCCGGCTGGCGCTGCTCGACGGGCGTGCCACGCGGCGCGCCCTGCGTGCCGCCCTCAGACGCGGGCCGGAACTGGTCGCGCTCGCGGCCGCGACGGCGCTGGCGCGGGCGCGCGACGCGGCGGCGCTGTGCTGGGTGCTCGAGCACTCCGGCGCGCTCGCGCATCGCACGCCGCGCGCGCGCGTCGAGCTGCTGCGGGCCTGGGGGCGTGCGGCACTGCCGGTGCTGGCCGAGCGGTTCGAGCGCGAAGCCGGCGACACCGCCATGGACCGCGCGCTCGCCGAGGCGCTGGGCCTCGGCCGGCACCGCCCGGCGCGCGCCACGCTCGAGCGCCGACTCGCGGACCGCGACGCCGAGGTGCGCGCGGCCTGCGCGCGCGCGCTCGGCCGCATCGCCGACGCCGGGGCGCTGCCCGCGCTGGCGCGCGCTCTCTCCGACGAGGCCTGGCCGGTGCGCGCGATGAGCGCATGGGCGCTCGGCCGCATCGGTGAGTCCGCCGCGTTGCCGGCGCTCGCGCCGCGCCTCACCGACCCCGCGTGGTGGGTGCGCCGTCACGCCGCCTGGGCGCTGGCCGCGCTCGGCGAGCAGGGCCGCGCCGAGCTGACGCGCATCGCCGGCGGTTCGCCCGACCCCTACGCGCGCGACATGGCGCGCGCCGCGCTCGAGCACCGCGCCGGCGCGGCGTAGGGTCGCGCCGCCGCGCTGCGGGCGCCGCGGTGCGACAGCGCCGGGCGTCTCCATCGAGCGCCTTCACCGGGCGCCTCCGCCATGTACCTCCGTCGAACGCCACCGCCCGCCGCGATCGAGCGCCTTCGCCGGACGCGACAGCGCCGGACGTCTCGCCGGACGCCCCGGCTTCCCGTCGCGCACGCGCGCCGCTAGACTGCGCGCATGGGCCCTTCCCCGCGACTCGGCCGCCAGGCCGGCAGCCGGCGCCGCGCGTCCTCCTATGTCCGCGAGAAGGCCGACGCCGAGGGCAGCGAGCTCACGCGCGTGAAGCGCGCGCTCGCCGAGCGCGGGCTCGCGCCGCGCCGGCGCTTCGGCCAGAACTTCCTCATCCGCGAGGAGCTGGCCGAGCGCATCGTCGAGCACTGCCGGCTGCGCGACGACGACGTGGCGGTGGAGATCGGCCCCGGTGCCGGCGCGCTCACCGGGCGCATCGCCGCGCGGGTGCGCCGGGTGATCGCGGTCGAGAAGGACGCCGGGCTCGCCGCGTTCCTGCGCGAGGAGCTGGGCGAGCTGGGCAGGGTGGAGATCGTCGAGGGCGACTTCCTGGAGTTCGACCTGGCCGCCGCGGCCGCCGCGCATGGCGTCGAGAAGGTCACGGTGGTGGGCAACATCCCGTACAACATCACCACGCCGGTCATCGAGCGCATCTTCGAGCAGAAGCACGCGGTGCGCGGCGCGGTGCTGCTGGTGCAGAAGGAGTACGCCGAGCGCCTCGCTGCCGCGGCCGGGAGCCCCGAGTACGGCTCGCTCACCCTGTTCGCGCGCTACCACGCGCTGCTCGAGCCGCTCATGACGGTGCGGGCCCCGGCCTTCTGGCCGCGGCCCGGGGTGGACAGCATGCTGGTGCGGTTCCTGCTGCGCGACCACCCGCCGGTCGAGGCGCCGAGCGAAGCGCTGCTGTTCCGCATCATCCGCGGCGCGTTCCACATGCGCCGCAAGCAGCTCATGAACACACTCGAAGAGTCGCTCGACCTCGGCAAGGAGACCATCGAGCGCCTGTGCCGCCACGCCGGCGTGGACCCGAAACGCCGCGGCGAGACGCTGACGCTCGAGGAGTTCGCGAAGCTGGCCAGGGCGGCCGCGGCGTACGTCTAGCGATCTTCCTCGCCTCGCTGGCGCGGCCGCGGGTGCTCGCCGCCTTTGGCCGGAGGCTCGAGCTTCGGCCATTCCACCCTGCCACCTCTCGGCACGTCATAGGGCCCCAGCTTGCCAGGCACCCTTCTCCCCGGAGGCGGCTCGGGTCGAGAGGCCGGCGCGCGCTTGCGAGGTTCTCTGGCTGTCATCGGATCACGCCTCCTTCCAGCATCGCGCGCACGTAGAGAATCGCCGCCGTGATTCCCAGGAACTGCAGGACCTTACTATCGAAGCGGTCCGAGGCTTCCCATAGCCGCTCGATCTCATCCAGCGCCCGCTGGAACGCCTGCGACATGCTCTCTCCGCCGGGGACTCGGTGGCGACCATGCGCAGTCATGGCAAGGGCCGGGCCGACCGTGCGGCCGGACGGGCCCGGAGCTATCCTCGCCCGCAGGCCCCCGTGCGAGGACGCTCGCGGTCCCACGAGCCCGAGGTCGTCATGAAGGAATCGAAGCTGTTGCAGGCGGGCGTGCTGATCCTCGCCCTCTCGTTCTCCCTGCTGGTCCTGCGCGTCGCGTTCTTCGGCATCCGGGTGCACCACGACGCGACCGTCACGGTCGAGATGCGGCAGGCAGCCCCGCGCTGACGCGGAACCGCTGCGGGCGAGACGGCGCTCCGCGCCGGACTGGTCCCCCGCCGCGGCGGGCGCTCCCCGCCGTGCCGGCGCTCCGGCTACTTCGCGTCGAGCAGCTCGACCCGGAAGCGGAGCGTGGCGTTCGGGGGGATCGCGCCACCCGCGCCGCGCTCGCCGTACGCCAGCCCGGGCGGGATGATCAGCTCGCGCGTCCCGCCCACGCGCATCCCGGCCATCCCGAGGTCCCAGCCGCGGATCACCTGCCCGGCGCCGAGCGTGAAGGTGAACGGATCGCCGCGGTCGTGCGAGCTGTCGAACTTCGTGCCGTCCAGCAACCAGCCGGTGTAGTGCACGGTGAGCGTGCGTCCGTTCTCGGCGACCGCGCCATTCCCCGGCACTACGTCGTTGACCTGCAGGCCCGAACCCGCCGGCCCCGGCCGCTGCGACGGCGACCGCCCGCAGCCGGCGAGCAGGCTCGCGGCGACCAGCACGACCATCCCGATACTCGGCCTCATGGCGCCCTCCCCGGGTCGGGTCCGTCAGGGCTCGACGAACTTGTAGCCGACCTTGTGGACCGCGACGATGAACGGCTGGGCGAACCCGGCGCCCAGCTTCGAGCGCAGGTTCGAGACGTGCGTGTCCACGGTGCGCGTGGTCACGCCCAGATCCTCGTCCACACCCCAGATCTCCTCGAGCAGCTCCTCGCGCGAGACGGTGCGGCCGCGGTGCTCGATCAGGTACTTGAGCAGCTCGAACTCCTTGAACGAGAGTGCGACCTGCTCGCCGCTCTTGTGGACCTCGCGCGGCTCGAAGCGCACCTCGACGTCGCCGAACTTGTAGATCGTGGGCCCGGGAGCGGGAGCGCCCGAGGGGCCACGCTGCACCAGGCGCTTGACGCGCGCCATCAGCTCCTTGATGCCGAACGGCTTGGTCACGTAGTCGTCGGCGCCGAGATCGAAGCCCTTGAGCACGTCGGCCTCGAAGTTGCGCGCGGTCATCACCAGCACCGGGATGTCGCGGTGGCGCTGTCGCAGCTCCTTGAGCACCGTGAACCCGTCCTTCTCGGGCAGCATGATGTCCAGCACCACGACGTCCGGCTTCTGCTTCAGCGCCATCTTGAGGCCCTCGCTGCCGGTGCGCGCGGTGAGGACCTCGTAGCCCTCGTACTTGAAATTGTGCGACAGGCCTTCGAGCAGGCCTTCCTCGTCTTCCACGATCAGCACGCGCTTCATGTTCAGCCTCCCGTTTCCGTCACGACCCGGTCCTCTGCCGTGAATCCGCCTGCGACGCCTCCGCACCGCCGGCGCGTGGCAGGACCAGGGTGAAGGTGCTGCCCTCGCCCGGCCGGCTCTCGAGCTCCACGTGCCCGCCGTGGGCGCGGATGATCTGATCCACCAGCGACAACCCGAGTCCCGCCCCCTTGACGTCGTGGACGAGCCCGGTTTCCAGCCTCACGAACTTCTCGAAGACCCGCCTCTGGTCCCCCGGCGCGATGCCGATGCCGCGGTCGGTCACCGAGATCGCCACCGCGCCGTCGCGAGCCTCCGCCGCCACCCCGACCTCGCGCAGCGTCCTCGAGTACTTGAGCGCGTTGTCGAGCAGGTTGAGCAGGCAGTGCGACAGCGCCGCGGCGTCCCCGCGCACCGCGGGCAGGCTCGGCGGCAGATCGAGACCGAGCCGGAAGCCCTGGTGCTCGAGCCGCGGCCGGAAGCTCTCGACGGTCTCGTGGACCACGGCGAGCAGGTCCACGTCCTCGAAGCGGAACATGCGCTGGCCGGCCTCGAGGCGGGCGAAGTCCAGGATGTTATCCACCAGCTGCTGCAGCCGCAGGGTCTCGCGGCCGATCGAGCGCAGGAAGCGCTCGCTCTCCTCGGGGCTCCCGACGCGCCGCAGCTCGAGCGTCTCGACCGCGAGCCGAATGAGCGCGATCGGGGTCTTGAGCTCGTGTGTGACGTTCGAGACGAATCCGGCCTTGATCTGCGCCAGCTCGAGCTGGCGGATGGTGTAGCGCAGCCCGAACGCGGTGGCGAGCACGATGGCCATGCCCATGAGCGCGATGAACGTGATCTCCACCGAGACGAAGCGCGTGGTCCACACCGCGGGCGCGTTGCTGGTGGCCGCGACCCGCACCGCGCAGCCCTCGAACGGGCCGGCGAGCGGCTCGGTGCGGGCGGTGCGGAGGTTCTCGGGATCGCGCACCTGCGCGAGCACCTGGCCGAACCCGGCGAACAGCGTGACGCTGAGCTTGCGGGTGGACTCGAAGCCGCCGTAGAGGCGCGGGTTCGCCGGCAGCCGGTCCTGGGTCACCGCGGGCAGGTGGCGCACCAGGAAGGCGCGCGGTTCCATCCACCACCCGCCCGCGCCGGTGACCTGGCCGTCGGGGCCGCGCAGCAGCAGGCCGACGAAGTACTGCCCGCGGCGATCGCCTTCCCCGGGCGCGAAGAGGAGCGGCTGCGACTCGACGATGAGCAGCGAGAAGCCGTCCAGCTCGTCGAGCGGGACCAGGCTCGCGCCCTGGAACTCGCCGGTCTCGGACTCGATCGCCGCCCGCACGGCCACCGGGTCGGCCCCGGTGCGCGAGAGGTTCTCGGCGCGCGAGATCGAGCGGCGCAGCACGCTCATCAGCTCCTGCTCGAACGCCTCGCCCACCTGGAGCGCCATGTAGCTGTTGTAGCGCGCGCTCTCGTCCTCGACCGCACGTGCGATCCGGAGCGTCAGGTAGATCCCCAGCCCGGCCAGGACCAGCGCCGGCAGTGCCACGCCGAGACCGATGATCGTGACCAGGCGCCGGGAGATGAGAGGGCTCAACCGCGTACCGGGCATGCCGGGGGAGCGTATCCCCTGGGGCGGCCGGCGGCAATGCGAAGGGCCGGCCCGCTCCCGGGACCGGCCCCCGCGAAAGCCCTGCGGATCCTCAGCTCTTCACGCGGGCCGCGGTCTGGGCGCCGGTCATCGCGTGGATCTTCGCCACCACGGCGGGGTCGTCCGAGGTCATGAGGTTCAGGCAACCGCCCTCGATGTTGACCGTCTCGCGCCGCAGCTTGCCGCTGGCCGCGGCGCCACGCAGCGCCTTGCAGTCGGGGCACAGCTTCGCCTTGTCGCCGGCCGTGGTCATGGCCGACAGCCGTTCGTTGCGGCGGGCGAGCGCGGCCTGCACGCCGCGCACCCTGGCGGGCGAGTCGGCGGTGTAGACGAACATCACGCCGTTCTTGAGCGGTACGGTCTGGACGCTGGCGCCCATGTTGGACAGCTCGTCCTCGCTGCGGGCCATGTCGGCGCAGGCGTCGCAGTCGCCGTGGTCCCAGCGGCCGGCCGCGGCGCTCGTGCCGCGGCTGCTGCAGCTCCCGCCGGCCGCGCCCGCACCGATCGCGCCGCCCGCCGGCGTGGCCGCCGCCTTCGCGGACGCGCCGTGCTGGCACATCGCGGGACTGCCAGGCGCTGCGACCTTGCCCGCAGCCACGCTGCTGCCCGCCGCCGCCTCGCCCTCGGGCGCGTCCGGGCCGGTCGCAGCCGCGCCCTTCGCCCCACAGTGGCCCGCGCTCATCGCGGCAGCGGCGGCGCTGGCGCCCTTCGCCTTGCAGGCGGCTGCCTGCTCGGCCGTGCACTTCTTCGCCATCTCCGCCGTGCACGCGCCGCTCATCGCGGCGCCGGCGCCTTTCGCCTTGCAGGCGGCTGCCTGCTCGGCCGTGCACTTCTTCGCCATCTCCGCGGTACATGCGCCGCTCATCGCGGCGGTGGTGGCGCTGGCGCCCGAGTGGAACGGGCACTCGCCCATGCCGGCCCTGGCGCCCTTCGCCTTGCAGGCGGCTGCCTGCTCGGGAGTGCAGTTCTTCGCCATCTCGGCCGTGCACGCCGCGTGGGCCGCGCCGGAAGCCTGCGCACTCCGGTCCTTCCCGGCGTAGGACACCGCCCAGCTCCCGGCGGACGCGACGATGGCCACGGCCACGATGAGTCGAGCAAGCTTCATGGATTCACCTCCAGGGCTGTTGGGAGCCTGCGTCGAGTACGCCTTGGCTCGGACGGGGAGAGTATCGGCTGGCCGATGGAAAGCCTGTCATCGGCTCATCCGGGGTGTGTCACGGAAGGGCAAATAAGGGGGCCGCCCGGGCCGCGGCGAGGGGCGGGCGCGGGGAGACGGGGGAGCGCGATCGCAGGCCTGGCCGCCGTCACCGGATCCCGGATGCCGCGGCGACGGGGCGGGACGTTGACGAAGGGTGCGCGGCTCTCTAACGTCCGCGGTCCACCCCACCCATGGCCCGATCCAGGCGCAGGACATCGGCGTGGCCGCGGGGGCTCCTCGCCCTCGCCGCCGTCGCGTTCGTGATCCTCGCAGGCGCCGAAGCTTACCGCCTCGCCAGCACCGGCGCGGGCCGCATCGCGCTCGCCAGGCTGGGCCTCGGCGACCCCGCGAAGGTCACGCGCGACATCGGCCAGCACATCCGCGCCGGGCTCGTGGCGGCGGGCGTGCCGCGCGACAGCCTGCGCGAGAGCGTCACCGAGGCGGGCCCGGCCGCGCTGCGCTGGCGTGTGGGGCTCAAGCCGGACGCCTCGCTCATCCAGGCCAACTACGCGGTGACGCGCCGCGTCGAGGAAGCGGGCGCCCGCGTGCTGAGCGGTCGCGAGTCCACGGGCCCGCACGGCGAGAGCATCGTCACCCTGCTGATCGGCCTGCCGAAGCGCCCCACGCACGAGATCGTGCTCACGCGCGGCGCCCGCCGCGGCGACGACGCCGTGAAGCCTGCCGCCCGGCTCGCGCTCGTGCTGTTCGGCTTCGGCGAGGACGCCGCGCGGGCGCGCGCCTTCATGGCGCTGCACGCTCCGTTCGCCGTGGCCATCGTGCCGGGTGCGAAGTCGAGCGCGGAGCTCTTCCGCGCCGCGCACGCCGCGGGGCGCGAGGTGGTGCTCCACCTGCCGCTCGAGCCGGTGAACTACCCGCAGGTGAACCCCGGCCCCGGCACGCTGCTCGTCACCATGCCGCCCACCAGGATCAGCGGCATCGTGAAGCGCTGGCTCGACCAGGCCGGTCCCGTGATCGCGGCGGCGAACCACATGGGCTCGCTCGCCACCCAGGACATGACCGTGATGAGCGCGGTGTACCGCGAGCTGAAGCGCCGCCACGTGCCATTCGTGCACGTGCGGCCGGCCGCGGGCGCGGTGTGCCGCTCGCTCGCCGCCGACATGGGCGTGGTCTACGAGGAGCCCGGCGCGGTGCTCGACGCCGAGGCGCGCGGGAAGGACGCGAAAGCCCTCGAGAGGCGCTGGGGCGAGATCCTCAGGCAGGCCCGCGCGCGCGGCCGGCTCGAAGTGTGGGTGCGCGCCACGCCGCTCACGCGCGAGTGGCTGCCGCGCGCCACCACGCCGAAGAAGCTCGAAGGCGTGGACCTGGCGCCACTCTCGGGCGTCATGCGGCGGCCGGCGGAGCTGTAGGCGTCCCGGGAATCGGGACAGGGGGAAGCGGGAGCGACCCGCTATCCCCCTCCCGCGCCACCGGCGTGCGAACCTGCATTTATCGGTTCGTGCTGTCTCTGCGAGCTACCTGAAGTGGAAGTAGAGATTGACGACGGCAAAACCCAGGCTGATGACGGCTGTCACCAAGATCCGCTCCCGGATGGCGCGGGACTGGTCAATCATGGCCGCTGTTGCGCTGATAAAGATGCCCACGAGGACCACCAGACTGTGGGTGACCCAACCCCACGCGCCCGCAAAGGCTGCCGCGACCAAGGCCGCCACCACGAACCTCGCCATCTATGGCCTCCTCAAGGTGTCAGGCGGAAAAGCCCAATAGAGCCGGTCCGCAGTATAGCAGGCGCCAATCACAGCACAGCACGCGCCGATCGTTCCCCATGGCGGCTGGAACCATGCGGGTCCAGCCCCGATGGTCGTGCCGACCGCTGTGATACCCATGACTGTACTCCAGCCATTCCAGATCTGCTGCATGCCTGGCGACGTATAATCCCGCCAGTCGGTGAAGCCCGAGCCACTCTCGTATGCTGAGTACATGTACACGAAGTCCTCGTCGGAGCGGAATGACGGCACGCCCGCGGCGATGATCGCGGATTCGAGCCCTGCATTCGGCGAACCAAGCACCGATTGAGCGACGACGATGATAGCGGAGTCGGACTCTGTGCCCGCAGTGAGCAAGACGTCAGATGAGTCGCGGAAGAGTCCGCACATGACTTGGGTGGCCGGAACCCAGCCAACACCTCCCACATCGAACGGCTTGGTGACGACCATGATGACCGGCTGCTCTTCCGTCACCGCATGCCCGGGCTTCTCGTAGCTGATGAGAGCACAGGCGTACCCAAGGCGCTGAACGCCACAGTCGAGATCCTGCCTGCGGATGTATCCGCGCCCAGACATCTTGGTCATGGCGTGCTGAACCGCTGGCATGCTGCGCGCGTGCGCCGCAAGGCCGAGATCCCAGCCATCGGTCTGCCCATAGGGAAGCGTATTCGGCCCGCCTGGATAGTGGTACTGGTAGCTGCCGAGAGGAGGCACCCCCTCACCTGAGTCGATGATCTCAATCGAGCGCGGCGCCTTCCCCTGCCGGGGCGCCGTCCGGGAGTCAGCGTCGGTCCTGGCGCTCGTGGTGGGAACGGCCGCGATTCGGTCAACGGTCCTTGAGCAGCCGAAGAGCCCGAAGCCAAGTGATGCCAGGACGAGGATTGCGCGTCGCATACAGACCTCCTGCAGAGGGGTGACGCGGCCCGTCCCATGGCAGGGCGGTGCCGAGCGGGAAGAGAAGGCCGGCATTCCGTTCCGAGCTCCGAAGCAGTGCGAGCGGGGAGCGCAGCCGAGTAGAGAGGACGCTGCGGCCCGGAGCGAGCCGCCGCTGGTGCGCTTGCGAGAGACGTGCCGCCGAACCGTAGGTGAACGGAGTCCGGCGCAAGTCCATGGACAGCACTGCGATTGCCGCGCTGGAGGCCCTTCTGGCCGCGACCTAGAGCCCGACTGCAATTCGTCGGAATCGACGAGGTGCGGCTCACGAGAACCGGCCAAGCCCAAGTCGGGCTGGCCTTTCCCTGGCATTCGCGAGAATCCGCGAGTTCGCCAAGATCTGCGAATGGTGGGGTGGCTCCCGGGGCCGGGAACTCTGCTTGCGCTTCGCAGTGGTACGAGGTCTCGATGCTGCACGCGGAGCAGCTCAGCATGAGAGGGGCGTCCTTGCGGCAGGTCCGACAATCAAGAAGTGCGGAATGTAATCGAGCTTCGTTGCCACCGCCTCAGTCGCACGCGGCGCAAGAAGGGCCCGGCGACGACCAGTTGCGCACAGGGCGCAGTTTCCAGTAGATGGAAACTGAGGGTCTGGGACGCGGCCCCTCCTCGGCCCGAGGGACCCGCGCTCAGCCCGTGCCGGTCAGCGCCGCGCCGCACCCGCCGCAGAAGCGGCCCTGCTCCCCGGGCGGGATGGCGCGCTTGCACTGCGGGCAGACCGCCGGCGCTCCCTGCTCTGCCGCGGCCCCGGCGAGCTGCTCGCGCTTGTGGAGCGTCGCTCCGCAGGCGCTGCACGCGTCCCACCGGTAGCTCGCCGGATAGACCTCGCCGCACTTCGGGCACTTGAAGCTGTCCGGCCCGCTCTCTTCCACCTGGAGCTCGTTCTCGAGCGTCCCCGCGCCCCCGAGCGCGACCAGCAGGCCGAGTGCGGACCCGATCGCGCCGAACTGGACCTGCGCGCCGAGTTGCTCCGCGGCCTTCCCGCCGAAGATCTGGAAGGCCTTGTACGCCATCACGCCGAGGCCGACGAGCGCGCTGATGACGACGATCGGCTTCGCGTTCCCCGCCTGACCCCGACTCTTGTACAACGGGACCACGATCACGATCGCGATGGCGGCGATCAGGACCAGCCACAGGATGCCGCCCAGCTGCGCCCCGGACATCGGTTCCGGCGCGCACGAGAGCTTCACCCACGGCAGGAAGAAGCAGATCGCCGCGATGACGGCCCCCGCGGGGCTGATCATGGCCGACCCCGAGCTCTTCTGCTGGTCTTCTGGCATCGTCGTCCCCCACTGGCGCGAAGCGTGGTCACGGACCGGCAGGCCGGCCATGGCGCTCCCGCGGGTCGGCAAAGGCGGGCGCGGCCTGCGGCGAGCGGAAACCCGAGCGCATCTTACGCGCCGACGCGCGCGGGGCAAGGCTCTATTCGGACCGGCCCGACAGCGGGTGCGGGAGACACCCCGGAGGCGAACCCCGCCCGGGTGCGCCACGGCCCACGGGACGCGCCCCGGACTGCGCTCGCGTACCGGCCCCGGACGCGAGCCCGCTCTGCATGTCCGGTCTCCGTGTCCGCTCTTTATCGCGACGCGCACACCCGCTATCCTGCCGGCCTATGCTCGGACAGGATGTCCCCCCGGATCTGCGTCCATCGCTCAGCCGCGAGTGGCTGCTCGGCAACGGGCGCGGCGGCTCGGCGTCGGGCACGGTGGCGGGCGCGCTGGTGCGCCGCACCCAGGGCCTGCTGGTCGCGGCCGGACCGCACGGGCGCATGACCACGCTGCTCCTGAAGCTCGACGAGCGTGCGGGCACCGAGGCCGGCAGCTTCGACCTCGCCACGAACCTGCACGCGGACGGCGCGGTGCGGCCGCAGGGCCACCAGCTCATCGAGGACTTCCGGCTCGACCCGTGGCCGACCTGGCGCTTCCGCGCCGGCGACGCGGTGATCGAGAAGTCGCTCTTCACGCTCCACCTGCACGACGCGGTGGCGGTCGTCTGGCGCCACATCGCCGGGCCGCCGGTGCGGCTCACCGCGAGCCCGCTGGTGGTCGCGCGCGACCCCGGCGGCCTGCAGCGCGCGGGCGGCGACGCGCACTGCAACCCGCAGGGCGTGCCGGGGCGCGTGCGCATCGCGCTCGCCGACGACCGGCCCGCGCTCACGCTGTGGCACAACGGCACCTTCCTGCCCGCGCGCGCGTGGATGCGCGATCTGGCCTACCCGCAGGACGGCGGCACCGAGGACGCGCTGGTGCCGGGCTACATCGAGGGCCTGGTGGCGCCCGGCCGGGCGCTCCACATCGTGGCCGCGGCGGAGGACGATCTGTTCCGCGCGCTGGCGTCCGAAGAGCGGCTGGGCGTGCCGCCGCCGAAGACCCTCGCCGAGTGCGTGGGGGCGCTGGAGGCCGGCGAGCGGCAGCGGCTCGAGCGCTGGCGGCGCGACACGCTCGAAGGCGCCGACTTCACCGCGCGCCAGGCCGCGGCCGCGCACGGCGGACCGGGCGCGGAGGCCGCCCGGCGGCGCGAGCCGCTGGTGGACGGGCGCGACGCGGTGGCGCTGTCGCTCGCGTCGGCCCTGCGCGAAGGCCTGGCGCGGCGCGCGGGACGCCGCACCATCATCGGCTCGCTGCCCGGTGGCGCCGAGCGCGGCGACGAGGCGCTGCGGGCGGTTCCGGGGCTGGTGGCGCTGCGCGCCTTCGAGCCGGCGCGCGAGGTGCTGCAGGGCTACGCCGAGTACCTCGACGATGGCCTGGCGCCCGAGCGCTTCGACGAGCATGGCCACCCGGTCTACGGCGACGCCGCGCCCGCGCTGTGGCTGGTGAACGCCGCGGACCTCTACGCCCGCCGCAGCGCCGACGGCGAGTTCCTCTCGGGCGCGCTCTATCCGGCGCTCGAGAGCGTGATGCAGTCGTACCGCCAGGGCACGCGCCACGGCGTGCGCGTGGACGCGGACGGCCTGCTCGCCGCGGGCGAGGGCGAGCGCGCGGTGAAGAGCGCCGCGCTCAACGCGCTCTGGTACCACGCGCTGGTGGCGATGGCGCAGCTCGCGCGCCTGATCGGACGCAAGGAGAGCGGCGCGTTCTACCTGGCGTGGGCGCGCGAGCTGCAGAAGAACGTCCACGACCGGCTGTGGGACGAGGAGCGCGGCTGCCTCTACGAATCGCTCGGGCACGCCGGCCCGGTGAACGGGCTCTCGCCCTCGCAGCTCCTCGCGGTGAGCCTGCCGCCCGCGCTGCTCGCGCCCGACCGGGCGGCGCGTCTGCTGGAGACGGTCGAGCGCGAGCTGGCGACGCCGTGGGGCCTGCGCCAGTCGCCCGGATCGGAGCTGGTCTCGACCGCGTGGCTCGGGCCCTTCGTCTCCGCCTGGCTGCGCGTGCACCAGCGCGCGGCCGATGCGCAGGCGCGCGCGCGCGGCTGGATCGAGTCGGCGCTGGGCTCGGGCCGCGTCGCCGGCGGCGTGCCGGGAACGCTGCGCGTGGCGGACGACGGCCTGCCCGGCGCGGAGCCGGTGGGCGACCCCGTCTCGGTGCTGGCCGCGGCCGAGCTGCTGCGCGCCTGGATCGAAGAGGTGGACCACACCGCCGCGACCGCACGCACCGAGGCGCCGCTGGCGGGTTGAGCCCGCGCGCTCCGGGCCCGCTCTTTCGCTGCACCGCGAGCCGCCCGCCGGGAGTACGATGCCCGCGCTCCCCCACCACGCCGCGACGGGCCGAAGAAGGTCGCCATGCCGTCGCGCTCCGTCACACGGATGTCGCCGCTCCTCTGCGCCGTTCTCGCCGTTCTCGCCGCGCCCGCTGCGGCCGATGGCGCGCGTCTCGTGGCCGGGAACGCGTGGGGCGACAGCGTGGCGCTGGAAGCAGACACCCTGGCGCAGCAGCGGGAGCCCGCGCCCATTCCTCCCGGAGGAGCACCCGCCCTGGCGCGACCACCCCATCCGGCGCTCCTCTTCGGCTTCAGCTCGCGCGGCGAGGTCGCGCTGTTCGAGTGCGCCGCGTGCAGGGACTCCACGAAGCCCGACTGGCCCGCGATCGCGCGGCAGTTCGAGGCGGTGACGCGCAGCGACCGCCCGCTCGTCCCGCTCGCGCGGCCGGCTCGTGAGGGCTGGGCCAGCGGCGCGTGGACGAACGGGGCGCGCGCCCGCGTGACGCTGTTCTGGATGGCCTGCGGGAACCGGAGGAAGTTCGTCTACGAGCACAACGTGACCCGCAAGCCCGAGTCGCGGCTGATCGCCGCGGCGGTGGTGGACCCGCGCGCGGGCCGCGTCATCCGCTTCGAGTCCCCGCCGCCGGGCGGGGGAAGATAACAGGCGGACCCGCCGTGCAAGAGCGGGTGCAGGATCCCGTGCGGAGACCTTCTCGGAGGAAGATTGCGGGCGACCACTTCGTGAGCGTGATCGGCGCGGCGTGCCTGAGTTGCGAGCGCCGGAGCCCTGCGATGGGCTCGTTCGGCCTCAACCCCGAACCTGCCTTCGAGTCCGTCTTCGCGATAGACCGCGACGCCACGCAGCGTATACTGCTACACCGCCCGCGAAGGAAACCGCCAAACGCGGTTCCGAAGCGGACTTGTGTTCGCGCGCCACGGAAGGTCGGTCCGAACTATCCATCGCCTCGCCGCCGTGTATCTGGATATGCTGGGCTGTCTACTTCGAGTTGAACTAAACCGCTGCGCGGTAGGCTGGATTCCCGCCTGGTGCTCCTGGTCCCTCCTCCGGCTTGACGGTCGCCTGCGCCGCCTGCCGAGCGCTCCTCCCGCTGTTCGTAGTCTCCGCTCGCATCG
>JACRPT010000007.1 GCA_016223045.1 Candidatus Eiseniibacteriota bacterium | reverse complement strand
TTGTCTCTGGGCTGCTGGACTTCGACAACCTCAGAGATAAAGGCAGGTCTCACGTTTTTCAAGCCCTTCGCCGATTCAGGCGAAACGATTTAGAGCATCTCCTTCAGCCTGATCTTCAGCGTCCTCTCCCCGCCCTCGCGCTTCACCGTAAGCGTGTGCCTGCTCCCCGGCTCGCCATCGTCCAGCAGCGCGGTCACGTCGTCGGGAGTCATCGGACCGACCGGCCTGCCATCAATGGCGGTCACTTCGTCGCCGGCCTGGAGCCCCGCCTTCTCCGCCGGCGAGCCGGGCAGCACCTGCATCGCCTTCACGGTGTCGCCGAAGCGCGCGAGCTGGAACCCCGAGCGGGTGAAACGATCGCGCTCCGCGAACTTCTTCCCCGGCTCGAGGTACAGCACGCGGCGGTCGTAGTCGAAGGTGCACCTGAAGCGCTCGAGCAGGCGGTTGCCGATGTTGCCGGCGTAGTCCTCGCTGGTGAACGCGCCGCTCGTCGCCTCGGACAGCGACACCACCGGGTCGTCCCACGCGTAGGGCCCGAGCTCGAGCTTCTTCAATCGCGTGATGCGCGAGGTGAAGGTGCCGCCGAAGCCGCCGCCGGTGACCGGGACCGAGCGGCCGGCCTTCGCGTCGAGCCCGTTCTGCTTCACGAACGGGCCGTGCAGGTCCACGGTCGAGCCGCTGCCCACGTCCACGCGGAAGTCGCCCTCGATGGCGCCGTCGAGCTTCATCTTCACCACCGGCGTGTGGCCGGCGAGCGTCATCGGCACGGCCGCACCCTTGCCGGCGTACGCGAAGCTCTTCGAATCGTAGAGCGTCAGCAGGCGCCGGTCGTAGTCCACCTCGTCCACGAAGCGGACGACGAAGTCGAAGCCGATCACGCCGGCCGCGTCCTTCCAGAAGAACGGGCCGAGCACGCCGTTCACCGAGAGCACGCCGACCTTGACGTCCGCGAGCTCGACCCCGTCGCCGTCCGCTCCGGCCACGCGCAGCGACTGGAGCTGCGCGAACGACGCGCCCCCCGACGCGCCCGCGCCCTGCGCCTGCTGGCGCCCCTGGGTCTCGAGCCCGATCTTCGCGGCGTAGGCGCTGTCGATCACCGTGATGCTCGCCCCGGTGTCGAAGATGAAGTCGGCGGGCGGGCCGCCGTTCACCGACGCGCGCACCCACACGTGCCGGCCGCGGTACTCGAACGGCAGCTTCGCCACGCCGGGGGTTCCGAGCCAGTGCACCGGCTCGCCCCCGCCCTCGGCGGGCTTTGCGAACAGCGCGGCCGGGATCTCCTCGTTCACCCACGCCGAGTCGAGCGTCAGCGTGATGGTGTTGGCCGGCATCCCCGCGATCTCGGTCACCGAGCGCTCCTCCACCAGCACGCCCGCCACCGTCCGCCAGGCAAGGGCGCGGCCGACGATGGTCTGCTGGTCGTTCTTCGCCTCCTGCTTCACCGGCAGCCCGCTCTTCTCGTCGAACCAGTAGCGGCGCGGTTTGCCCACCGGCGGCGTGATCTCGAGCACCGCGTAGCTCCCGGCCGAGTCCTGCTCCGTGCCCGTCATCGCCACGCTCCCGCCACCCTGGTCGGGAAGCAGGTAGCCCTCGGCGTCGAACCACGCGCTGGCCCGGAGGCGCTCCAGGTCCTTGCCGTCGAGCGTGAGGATCTTGCCGCCCGGGTCGGTGCGCCACGCCGTGGTGCCGTCGAAGCCGTCGCGCAGCTTGAGCGGGCCGATCTCGGTGAGGCTGGCGTGGAGGTTCGGGCGCACCATCCACGACTCGGTCGAGCCCTTGAGCCCGAACGCGGAGAGCGTGGACCTGGTGTGCAGCGCGCGCAGCTCGAGGAACGCCCTGCCCCCCATCGCCTGGACGTAGCGGTCGAGGACCTCGCGGGCTCCGGGTGTAATCGCGGCGCGTGCCGGAAGCGCAACGAGCGTGGCACCGAGCAACAGCAGCGGGCCCAGCCGCTGCGGGCGGAATGCACGGTTCATGGGACCCTCCGGGCCGGCGGGATGGCGTGGCCGTGAACAGCGCCGCAGGATAGCGTAGAGTCCGCGGGAAGCACGAACCCGGAGCGACCCGCGCGGGGAACCGGCCGCCGGGCGCGCTCCTTGCTCGGCGTTCTTCGCCGGGTTGCCTTGCCCGGCACCCGCGGCTATCTTGCCCGCACCCACCGGCGCTCCCCACGCCCGAAGGGAGGAACACCATGTTCAGGAAGCTGCTTCTCACCGGCGCGCTCGCCGTGCTGCCCGCCGTCGCATTCGCTGCGTCCTCGTCCGTCGTCTCGGGCGGGCCCCGGGTCGGCTTCAGCGTCAGCCCGGACCAGGTCGTCCTCGGCGGCCAGTTGACCATCACGGGGTTCGCCGCCCCGTGGAGCTTCGACCCCAGCCTGGAGATCGGCCTCGGCAGCGACCGCACGATCATCGCCTTCAACGGCGACCTGCTCTACCACGCGCGCATGTCGGGCTCGAACTGGCGGCCGTACCTCGGCGCCGGCCTGGGCGTGAACTCGATCAGCATCGACATGCCGCCGGGGCTGCGCGACGACACCTCGACCGACCTGGCGCTCAACATCGCGCTCGGCTTCGACGCGCCGCTCGCCTCGGGCAACCACTGGTTCGGTGAGATGCGCTTCGGCCTCGGCAACAGCGAGGTGCCGGACCTCAAGCTGCTCGCAGGGCTGCGCTTCAGGCTGTAGCCGTCGCGCAGGGCGCGATGCCCGGGCCGCACCGCTCGCAGGACGCGTGGTCCTGCGACTGCGCCACCGAGTGGATCATCCGCCGCCGGTGCCCCGGGCGGCACGGGCTCAGACGCCCGGCCTGCCCGGGCCTTCGCGGAACGCGCGCAGCAGCGCGTCGCGCTCGTCCGCTGCGGGAGCGGTGCGTGGGCGCGACGCGAGCGCGAGCAGCGTGAGCCGCAGCTGCTCGATGTAGGCGCGGCAGCCGCGGCACATCGCGAGGTGCAGCAGCACGGCGAGCCGCCGGCGCAGCCGCAGCCGGCGCTCGATGTAGTCGCCCGCCAGGCTCACGACCTCCCGGCACCTGAGCATCCCGATCATCGTCGCGCCTTTCCTGCAGGAGGCGGGCGCGAGGGACGCGTGCCCTCCTTCATGTACTGGTCGAGGGCCCGGCGCACCTTCTGCCGCCCGCGGTGCAGCAGCACCCGTAGATTCGACTCGGACACGGCGAGGATGTTACACGCGTCCCCGGCGGGAAGTCCCTCCACGTCCCGGAGGACCACGGCGAGGCGCTGGGCCTCCGGCAGCGTCGCGAGCGCCCGCTCCACCACCTCGAGGGTCTCCCGGCTCGCCATCGCCGCAGCCGGGTCATCGAGCCCCCAGGGCGCGGGCGGCTGTTCCCAGCGGCCCGCTGCGCCCAGGCCGGGCTCGTCATCCTCGCCGTCCCCGTCGCCCGCGGGTGTCGCTGCGTAGGCGGCGGACGATGCCGTGCGCCGCTCGCGAGCGGCCAGCGTGCGGGCGCGATTGATGAGGATGGTGTAGATCCAGGTGCTGAGCGAGGAACGGCCCTCGAAACCGTCGAGGTTGCGCACCACCGAGAGCCAGGTGTCCTGCACCGCCTCCTGCGCGATCTCCGCCGTCGGCACGATCGCGCGCGCCGCGGCCAGCAGCCCGGAGTGCAGCCGCCCGAGCAGCTCGGCGAACGCCGCCTCGTCGCGTGCACGCAGGCGCGCGAGCAGCTCCGCGTCGTCCCCGACCGTTTCCCGCCCCAACGGGCCTCCTTCCGTCCGGCGAACCGCCGCAGTGTAACGCCCCGGCCCCCTCCGAGTCTCATCTGCTGAACGACCGCGCGGGATCCGGCCACCGCGCGGGCTGGCGGATTCCCTCGCAGGCCGAAAAGGAGATCTTGATGCGTCGTACCGCTGGAGTGTGGGTGCTGGTGGCAGCGGGCCTGTTCGTCGCGGCCGCCGGGTATGCGCAGATGGCGATGCCGAAGGAGAAGGCGGTCACGGTGACCGGCGTGCTTGTGGACACCAAGTGCTACTCGATGAATCCTGCGAACGTCGGCGGCGACCACGACACGCCGAAGGGCAGGGTGCCGTCGTGCGCCGCGGCGTGCGCGAAGATGGGGCTGCCGGTCGGGCTGCGGACCGCGAACGGGCAGGTGATCGTGCTGGTGGCGCCGTCGGGCGCGTTCGCCGACCACATGGCTAAGGAGGCGCGCGTGACCGGCGCGAAGGTGTACCAGGGCTCGCTGCGTCCCGACAAGGTCGAGGTGAAGGGCGCTGACGGCCAGTGGAAGGAGATCTCCATCGCCACGATGATGTAGGCCGCTGCCGCAGCGGACGACCGGGGGCCGGCGCCGCGGGGGCGCCGGCCCGTCCCGTCGCTTCCCGCTACTCCGCCGCGCGCTCGCCCGCGGCGGCGGCCAGCTCCATCTTCTCGAGGAAGCGCGCGGGCGGCAGGAAGCCCTCGACGCGCGCGGCGCGCACCTCGCTGCCGTCCGGGGCGAGGAACACGATTGTGGGCACACCCGAGATGCGATACTGCCGGCGCCAGCGCTCGGCGTCCGGGGAGTCGTAGTGCGTGAGGTCCACCTTGAACGTCTCGAAGTCGCGCGCGCGCGCGATGACGCGGCGGTCGGTGAAGGTCCGGCGGTCGAGCTCGTGGCACGGCACGCACCAGTCGGCGGAGAAGTCGAGCATCGCGATCCTGCCGCCCCTGAGCGCGGCCTCGAGATCGGCGGGCGCGAAGCCGCGGAACGCGATGCCGCGCGCGGGCGTGGTGACGATGATGAACACGCCCGCGGCGAGCGCGGCGAGGCCGGTCGCCCGCTTGAGCGCGCGGAAGCCGCGGCGGGCGCTCGCGCTTCTTTCGACGAAGCCGAGGTAGAGCCCGCCCAGCACCAGCGCCGCCGGCACCACCCAGCCCGCCCACTTCGGCGCCAGCGCGAGCAGCAGGTAGAAGGCGCCCACCGCAACCAGGATCACGCCGAACACCTTCTTCACCCACACCATCCATTCGCCCGAGCGCGGCAGGTTCTGGAGCAGGTTGGAGAACGTGCCGAGCACCAGGTACGGCGCGCCCAGGCCGAGCGCGAGCGTGAACAGGGTGGTGAAGCCGAACCACGGGTCACCCTTCGCGCCGACGATGGCGAGCAGCGCCACCACCGGCGGCCCGATGCAGGGCGCGGCGAAGATGCCGACCACCAGTCCCGAGAAGAACACGCCGGCGGCGCTGGTGGCGCCGGCGCCGCCGAGCTTCGAGAGCAACTGCGGCGGGATCTGGAACTCGTAGAGCCCGAACATCGAGAGCGCGAGCGCCAGCATCAGCAGTCCGATGGCGGCCAGCACGAGGGGGTTCGCAAGGAAGCCGCCGAACAGCCCGCCGGTCAAGGCGGCGACCAGCCCGAGCGCGCTGTACATCACCGCCATCCCGAGCACGTAGAGCACGGCGAAGGCGAACACCTGGAGCGGCGGCGCGGCGCGGCGCGCGCCGAAGATCGAGACGGTGACGCCGAGCATCGGATAGACGCAGGGCGTGAGATTGAGCGCCAGGCCGACCAGGAAGAGCGTCAGGAACGCGGCCCAGCCGCCGCGGTCGAGCGCGCGCGCGATCGGGTTGTCGAGGATGCTGGCGCCGCCGGAAGCGGGCGCGGAGCCCGGCACCTGCGTCACGCCCGGCGCGGGCGACTGGAGCGTCGCGGGCGCGGGCGTCGTCGCCGGAATGGACTCCGCGCCGGGAGCGGGCGTCGCCCCGGGCGCGCGCTGCGGCGGTGGGGCGCGCGCGGCGCCGGGCGCGGCAGCGCCCGCCTGCGGAGGCGCCGCGCTCGTACCGCCCGACACCGTGGCCGCGATCTCGAAGGGCACGCCCGCGGGGGCCAGGCACACCTGGTCGTTGCAGGCCTGGAAGCGCACCTTGCCCTTCAGGACGTGGGTGCCGTTCGGCGCCCCGGGCGCGGCGGCGAGCACCAGCTTCACCACCGCCTGGCCGCTGTAGACCGAGATCGGGCTCTCGTCGAAGCCCACCTTCATCGGCGTACCCGCCGGGTAGGCCGGCCTGCCGGCGGTGAGCCCTTCCGCACCCTTCAGCTCGACGGTGGTCGGGATCATGTAGTCGGGCGAGGGCGGACTCGCGTTGATGTGCCAGCCCGGCTGGATGGCGAGCGTGACGCTCGCCCCGGCGCGCCCGCCCGCGGTGATGGTCACGGGCGTCGCGCTCGCGCGCACCAGCGTCTCGGCCTTCGGGATCGGCACCGCGGCCCCGCCTCCGAGTTGAGCACGCGCGGGCAGGGCCCATGCCAGCGCCAGCGCCGCGGCCAGCGCCGCGCTTCCCGCCTTTCCCATGCCTGCGCTCCCTCCGCTCCGCATCATCGCCACGGCCGCGCCTCCCGCTCTCCTCATGCCCTCGCTCCCTCCGCTCCCTGTCATCGCCGCTCCCGCGCGATCGTCGGACGCTCATCCAGCTGGGCCACGAACTTCTCCGGCTCGGTGACTGGCAGCCGGCACGCGTAGTTCACGCACACGTAGGCCGTGGCCCGACCCCCCTGCGGGATGAGGGCCGCGGTGAACGGCGCGAGATCCGCGAGCCTCTTCCGCCCCGGGCCTCCCGCCAGCAGCAGCACGTCGCGCGGCAGGAAGCGCCGATCGTAAGCGCGCACCAGCGCGCGCGTGTCGGGCGCGTCCGGCTCCCCCGCGATCACGACGTGGCGCGGCGGTGTCATCGCCGCGTCCATCGCCACCAGCATCTGCGGCATCGCCGCGGACCCGCCGGCCAGCCGCCGCGCATAGTACTCCAGCGTGCGCCGGGCCTTCTCCTGCCAGTCGCGCCGGTCGAGCAGGGCACCGAGCTGGACCAGATCCCAGGCGGCGATCGAATTGCCCGCGATCTCGGCGCCGTCGAAACCGTCCTTCATGCGCACCTTGATGGATGGATCGTCCGCCGGGCTCTCGAAGAATCCGCCGTGCTCCTCGTCCCAGAAGCGAGCGACCGCGGCTTCCGTGACCCGCACTGCGCGCTCCAGCCACGCCGCGTCGAACGTCGCCTGGTAGAGGTCGAGGAAGCCGAGCGCGACGCAGGCGTAGTCGCCGAGCTGCCCGGCGCCCGCCGCTTCGCCGTCGCGCCAGCGCCGCTTCATCTCGTGGCGCTCGTCGTCCCACAGTGTCCGCCACACGAACTCGGCCGCGCGCACCGCCCGCGCGCGCAGCGCCGGGTCGTCGAGCACCCGGGCGCCGCGGGCGAACGCGGAGATCATGAGCCCGTTCCACGCCGCCAGCACCTTGTCGTCGCGGTGCGGGCGGACGCGTCGCGCGCGCGCTTCGAGCAGCTTCGCCCGCGCGTCCGCGAGACGCCGCTCGACCTCGGGCTCCGGGAGGCCGAACTGCTTCGCCGCCGCGTCCGGAGTGCGCACCAGGCTCAGGATGGTGGCGCCGCGCTCGAAGTTGCCGTGCGGCGTCACGCCGTAGACCTGCGCGAACAGCGCGACCTCCTCGCGCGGCAGCACCGCCTCGATCCCGGCTTGCGTCCACACGTAGAACTTCCCTTCCTCGCCCTCGCTGTCGGCATCCTCGGCGGAGCAGAACCCGCCCTCCGGCGAGGAGAGGTCGCGCGTCACGTACGCGAAGATGTCGCGCGCGGCCCCGGCGTACTCCCGCCGCCCGGTGCTCTGGAAGCCCTCGAGGTAGGCCCAGGCGAGCTGCGCCTGGTCGTAGAGCATCTTCTCGAAGTGCGGCACCAGCCACTCGCGGTCGGTGGCGTAGCGGTGGAAACCGCCGCCCAGGTGGTCGTGGATGCCGCCCGCGCGCATGGCATCGAGCTGCGCGGTCACGAGCTCGAGCGCGGCGACGCGCTTCTCCGGGGCGCGCGACCACCAGCGCAGCAGGAAGTCCAGGTTCACGACCGAGGGAAACTTGGGCGCGCCGCCGAAGCCGCCGTGCCGGTGGTCCGCGGCGCGCGCGAAGTAGTCGGCCGCCTGCTCCATGAGCTTCGCTTGCTCTTCCGCCGCGGAATCGGGCGCGCTCATCCCGGCGAGCGCCGCGAGCACGTTGTCGCCGGTGCGCTCGATCTCGGCGCGGTGCTCGCTCCACGCCCGCTGCACGCTCGCCAGCACCTGCCGGAAGCTCGGGCGGCCCTGGCGCGCGTCGGGCGGGAAGTAGGTGCCGCCGTAGAACGGCTTAAGGTCGGGCGTCAGGAACACGTTGAGCGGCCAGCCGCCGCCGAGCCCCATCGCCTGTGCCGCGGTCATGTAGACGCGGTCCACGTCGGGCCGCTCCTCGCGGTCCACCTTGATCGGCACGAAGGACGCGTTGAGCAGCGCGGCCGTCGAGTCGTCCTCGAACGACTCGCGCTCCATGACGTGGCACCAGTGGCAGGTCGAGTAGCCGATCGAGAGGAAGATCGGCTTGCCGTCACGCCGCGCCTCGTCGAACGCCTCCCCGCCCCACGGATGCCAGTCCACCGGGTTGTAGGCGTGCTGGAGCAGGTACGGGCTCTTCTCGCGGGCGAGACGGTTGGGCTTGCGTCCGTGCGTGTCGGTCGTGGGCATCATCGTCGCCGGTGCCGCGGGAGACCGCGGGGGGTCGCCTTTCATGGAGAACGTCGGTGACGACAGCCAGGCGGCGAGGAGGGCGACCAGGACGACGAGCCCCCACCTCGGCAGCACGCTGCGGATCCCGTGGGAGAGATGTGACACCGGCGGAGGTTATCAGAGCGGCTCGGCCCGCGGTGTCACGGAAGGGTCATCACGGCCCCGGGCGCGGTCGCATCTCCGCCGAACGCGGGCGGGGCGACGGCTCGCGCGGTCGCCGCGGCCGGGCTCACGCGCGGCGGGTGCGCGGCCAGCGGACGGGAGCGGCCGGACGCGGGGCCACGGCTCGCGCGGCCGCTGCGGCCGGGCTCACGCGCGGCGGGCGCGCGGCTGTGCGAGCGCTTCGCTCCAGCGATAGAGCCCGAGCCCGGCCCAGGCCAGCGCGGGCGCGAGCGCCACCGCGAGCCCGAGCACCACGACCGGCTCGGTCCACACGTGCGGCACGGCCGGGAGTCCTCCGGCCGCGATCGAATCCCCCAGCCCGGACGCCACACCCGCGAGCCAGCGCGAGGCGCCGGCGAGCGCCCCGGCGGAGAGCGCGACCGCGAGGTCGTGCGTCCACAGCAGCAGCCCGGCCAGTACGAGCGCCAGCGCCGCCGCGGGCTCGGCCGCCACGCGCACCCACCACGGGAGTGCCCCGGCGGCGGCGATGGCGGGAACGCGCGCCCGCGCCTCGCGCGCGCGCTCGATGCGCGCCATCACGCGGTCGGCCAAGCCCGCAGGCGCCGCGGGCGGCGCCGCGAGCAGGGCATCCAGCTCGAGCGCCACGGCGTGCGCGGCAGCGCAGCGCGGGCAAGCGCCGGCGTGCGCCTGCGCCTCGCGCGCGCGAGCCCCCGGGCTCCCCTCATCGAGCCAGCGCTCGAACGACGCGCAGTCCATCAGGCGTCCTCCTCGCGCAGCCACGCCTTGCGCAGCGCAGCGCGCGCGCGGGAGAGGTGCGTCTTCACCGTGTTCTCCGGCATCGCCAGCGTCATCACCATCCGCTCGAGGCGCCGCGCGCGCACCTCCGATTCGAGGTCCCGCGCAAGCGCGCCGCCCGCGGGCAGCGCGTCCGCCTCATCCACGTCCGCCTCGCGCCCGCGCCGCGCCCGGAGCACGGCCGCGCGATCGAGGGCGCGGCGCGCCACGATACGGTAGAGCCAGGTCGCGAAGCTCGACTCACCGCGGAAGCGCGGCAGGGCGAGCCACGCGCGCACGAACGCGTCCTGCGCCACCTCCTCGGCGTCGGGCGCCGAGCGCGTGATGCGCAGCGCCAGCCCGTACGCCCGCGCCTGGTGCCGCTCCACGAGCGCGCGGAACGCGCCCTGATCCCCGCGGCTCGCGCGCGTAACGAGCGCCCGCTCCGCCGCGGCTTCCACCCCACCCGGCGTGCACTCGAACTCGGCCCCGAATCCGGATCCGCCTTCAGACGGCGCCTCGACCCGCTCGGGGGCGCCGGCCGAAGGCGGGTCCGGCGGGCCCGTCGTCCCGGCCCGTGCCCCGGCGCGTGCCACCACGTCCTGCGCCCGGGGCGCTCCAGCCGAAGCGGGCGCGCCGCGAGCCAGGGGCTCCATCGCCCCCTTGGACCGGTCGGAGGTCGCATCGGGTTTCAAGATCCTCGGGCCCCCGCTCTGAATGGATCTTCCTGAAACCTGCCGGGCGGCCGCGCCGGTCCAAGGCGGTGAACACAGGAGAGCGCGGCCGGCCAGCCGCGGCCATGTTAGACCAGAAGAAGAGGAGGCGCCTGTCCCATGTTCCACTTCGATTCCGACGTGTTCGTCCCCCTGATCGTCTTCGCCATCCCCATCATCGCCATCGTGGGCGGCATCACCGCGGGCATCGTCAAGACCCTCGGCCAGCAGCGCCTGCTGGAGCTGGCCCACCGCGAGCGTCTCGCCGCCATCGAGCGCGGCGTGGACCCGTCGAAGCTGCCGGACATCCCCACCCCCGAAGCGGCCACCCTGCGCGCGCTGGGCGACCTGGGCCTGGGCCAGTCGAGCCCCGACCGCCACGCGCAGGGCCTGATGATCGGCGGGCTGGTGACGCTGGCCGTGGGCATCTCGCTCGCCATCTTCCTCTACCTGGTGGCCGACGGGGATCACAACGTCTGGGCCGTGGGGCTCATCCCGGGCTCGATCGGCATCGCGCTGCTGCTGAGCGCGTGGCTGGTGAAGCCGAAGCGCCACGACATCGGCTCCGGCACGCCACCGCGCGTGGGGTGATAGCCGCCGCCCGCGCGACGCCACGCTCGGACCCGCGCAGTTCCCTTAGCGCGGGTCCGCCCTCGTCGGATGCACGGTGCCACCCCGGCGGCGCTCCCGCGGCACCGATGTCCGCTTGCGGCCTGCGGGCGCGCGTGCTCTGCTCGCGCCATGCGTCGGCCGCTCGTCGCACCCGTGCTCCTGGCCGCCTGCCTCATCGCGGCGCCCACCCGAGCCGCGGATGCGCCACCGCCCATCCTGGTCGGCATCGAGTACGCACTGCCCGGCGAGGCGCGCGGCTTCGCGCCGCTCGGCGTGCCCGCGGTCAAGCCGCTGCCCGACCAGTTCACGTGGGGCAAGATGCAGGCGGGCCCGGACCGGCCCGTGGACTTCCGCGTGCTCGACCGGCTGGTGCGCGAGTATCAGCAGGCCGGCTTCAGCGAGATCGTGCTGGGCCTCAAGTCGAACTGCGCGTGGGGCGTGAAGGACGCGCGCGCGAACCTCGCGCCCAGACCGCAGCACGAGGCGCGCTACGCCGCGTGGGTCGGCGCCATCGTCGAGCGCTACGACGGCGACGGCCGCGACGATATGCCGGGCCTGAAGGCGCCGGTGCGCTGGTTCGAGGTCGGCGTCGAGTTCTCGAGCTACGAGCCCGAGCCGGTCGAGGACTACCTGCGCATGCTCGCGCTCGCGCACGGCGCGGCGAAGGCGGCGAACCCGGATGCGCAGGTGCTGCACGCCGCGTTCCTCACCACGACCGTGTTCCGCGACCACCCCGCACCCGAAGCCGTCGAGCCCGCCTACGCCCGCGGCGACCGGCGCATCCTCTTCCACCCGTTGTCGAGCCTGCGCGCGGTGCTCGACCATCCCGAGCTGTTCGACGCGCTCAACGTGCACGCGCTCGGCGATCCGTACGAGATCGAGGACCTGGCGCGCTGGCTGCGCTGGGAGACGGCGCGGCGCCACTACCAGAAGCCCCTCGTCATCTCCGACACCTCGCCCTCGCCGTTCATCGCCTGGGGCCCGGCCACGGTGGTCGCCGGTCCACCCGGGAAGCGCGGCGTGGTCGTGCCGCCCGCGACCGAGGCGGACCGGCTGCGGCTCGCCGCGTACTTCCGCCGCCTGCTCGACGGCGACCCGGCGACCGTGCGCTGGGTGCACGCGTTCGTCGCCGAGGACATGGCCAAGAAGGTGGTGGTCGCCGCCGAGCAGGGCGCGCGGCTCCTCGACACCTCGTTCATGGAGGACCTCGAGATCCTCAAGGCCAGGCTGTTCCACGCGGCCGCCGGCAACTCGGCGTGGGGCGGGATGGTCGAGGTGAAGGTGCGCCCGCTGCGCGACGAGCGCGAGGTCGTGGAGCTGCGTCCCTCGTTCAACGCGGTGCGACAGGTGTGGTCGCACCTCAAGGACGCCGCAGCGGTCCGCCGGATCGCGACGGACGATCCTCGCGTGCGGCTCTACGAGCTGAGCGACGCGGACGGCGCGCGCGGGTGGATCGCGTGGCTGGAGCCCGGCCACCTGCTGCTCCCGGGCGACCCGGTGCCGTCGGCAGTCGTCGAGCTGCAGGTGCCGGGTGACGCGATGGCACAGGCCGAGCTGCTGATCACCACGCCGGGGCAGAGCGAGCCCGCGCGACGGGCCGTGCGCGCCCAAGGCGGCACGTTCGCGCTCGACCTGACGCCGACGCCGGTCTTCGTCTCGGCCGGGCGGTAGAGCTCCCAAGGAACCGTTGCCGGACCACGCAACGGGTGCTAGCGTTTTCCCCACATGATTCCGGCGCGGTCCCATCCACGGACGGGCGAGGCCCCTCGCTCGCCCGGGGACGAGCTACTCATGGTCGCGAACCCTGCGCCTGTTGCTTCTTCTGGAGGATCCTCTCATGAAGACCCTGGCCACGCCGGTTGCCACGGCGCTGGCCGCGATTTCTCTCCTTGCTTCCGCGGCCGCTCGAACGCCGACCAACGACGCCGCGGCGTTCCGGACCTTTGACCTTTATGCGGATCGCACCGCCGCCGTGAATGTCGTCGATCACGTGAACGTCTCGGGCTACCCGAGCTACCTCGTCAGCAACTCGCTGCTCGTCACCCGAACTCCAGGATCGAGCGACACGGTGGCCCTGTTCAACAGCGAGCCACACGATGGGGTCTACTTCGAGGTCAACGGCAGCCACCCACAGTCCTACGTGGAATACGCCGTCACTCCGCCGCAGTTCGCGACCTCGCTTGGATTCCTCGCCATGGGCGTCATCGTCTTCAACGGAACGGGGGCGTTCAACGATTTCGGGAAGCCGCTGCTCCGCGCGACCGTCACCTACGCTGACGGCGACACGGCGATCCGCACGCTTCACGTGGGGAATCATGTCCGCGAGTACCTGGATTCGGACTTCAGCTGCAACTTCGTGAACATACCCTTGTACACGACTCGTCCTTCCGATCCCCTCAGTGGATACATCTACGAGGACGGCACGTACTTCTATGACGTTCAGGAGCAACTCCTGCCGCAGAGCAAACGGAGCAAGCGAGCTGTCAGCATCCGAATCGACGGCGTGGTGTTGGATCACTTCTGCAGCACCTGGGTTCCGCACATCTACGCCGGCTCTGACCTGTTCGGGGTTTCGCTCTGGCCGAATTTCGCGGTGCGCAACGCGCTGAACCAACCGGTCGTGCGGCAATCGCAGGTGACCGGCCGCGACCACGGCGGGTACCTCTTCGGCAGCACGGTGGTGGGCACGCGACGAAGGACGGACCGCACTGCCTGTCAGGTCGCGTCTCAGGCGATGAGCTACACCTACGCGGGTTTCGCCTGCACGGTGGACAGCCTCAACGCGCACCTCCAGCGAAGCCGAGGCTACGAACCGGACCGCGTGGCCGTCGTCACCTTCGTCTCGCCAAGTGGTGATGCGATCCGCTACACCGCTGCGGGCCAGTCGAAGTTGAACGTGGACGACGAGTTTCTCGTCGAACACGGCACGTACACCAACCCGCTTGCGACCTATCGAGTGACCGTCGCCGGCCGGAACGGGCAGGCGGTCCGCGTCGCGGTCCACAACGCCACGGTGCCCTCCATCGGCGATCTCGGACAGGTGTATTGGAAGATGATCCCCCGAATCGCGGACGCGTACACGCAGAGCCCGCAGCTCCGCTCGGGGGACCTCTACGATTCGCCTCAGCTTGCAGCCCGGGTGGAGAGCCTGCTGGTTCGGGAGATTCCCGTCCAACTGAATGTGGGAGCAAGAGGGGGCCACTTCGTGGTGGCCTCTGGATGGACGTCCTCATTCCGCCCGGACGGCAGCGCCCGAGGAACCTATTCCATCAAGGACCCCTTCGATGACAGGAACTACACCAAGCTGATCGAGGGCAAGTATCGGAACACCTTCACGATGGCCCGCTACGTCGTCCCGGTCGGGGGCCCGGGGCCGTTGCTCGCCGATTCGGCCGCGGCCGTGACCGTCGGCACGGCGGGCCTGGTGGTTCTCGCGAGCGGCGCCCGGCGTGTGGAGATCATCGACCCCCTGGGCCGGCGGATGTTGCGCGATGCGGGCTCGGGGGAAGCCATCTACGAGATCCCTGAGGCTGCGATCGAAGACCTGTCGTCGGAGCACGACAACGGCGGGGACGTGGACGACCCGCTCACCGGGTACGATCTCCAGATTCCGACGGCCCTCGATGGCAACTACACCGTGCGGGTCTATGCCGACGACGGGCTCTCGTTGAGCGCCTCGGCGTACGATGCGAGCGGCGTGTTCGCCTCGGATGCCGCAGCGGATACCTCGGTCGGACCGACCGGGAACACCTACCGTCTCGCCTACTCGGCCGCCGGGCAGTCCATCGTGGTGACGTGGCTCGGCGCGGTCGGTGTTGAGAGCACGGCGCCAACTGGTCCGAGCTTGCTGACGGTGCGTACGAACCCGACAACGGGTCCAGTGGAGTTCGTCATCGCCGGGGCTGGAACGGCAGGCGACGCGATCGAGATCTTCGACATTGGCGGGCGAAGAGTGGACGCCTTGGATGTTGCGCCGGGAAGGCAGGTCGTGTCGTGGTATTGGACCCGGGCCGGGTGTCGGCCGGGCGTCTACCTGGCGCGGCTGCGGTCTGGCAACGCCATGGTGCGCTTCGTCGTGGTTCGGTAGGTGCGGTCATGTCAGCCATGAAAGCTGTCGTTCCTTGGATCTTCGCATGGGCGCTGGTCGGCGCGAGCGCATGCTCACCTGGGTACGGTGAATCTCCGTCGCCGTCCGGGAGGTTCTCTCAGGTTCTCGTGAGCATCTCCGCATGGAACGACGCGCGCGTGGGGGCGGTACTCATCGACCGGAAGGGCAGGCGAACGGGGTGGAACGTGGATCGACCCATCGATGAGATCCCGGGGTGCGTCTACGGCTCCGGGTCGGACGAGGGCATTCCAGAGGAGTGGTGGCTGCCCGAGGATACGACCGAGGTGGCGTTGCCCGAGACGGTAGGCATCGATACAGCCTTCGTCAGAGTTCCCGCCCCCCAGCCGACGCCGAAGTTCCATGAGTTCGATATCTTCAACGACATCGTCACGCCGGTGGGCCTCATCGACCAAGGTGGATGCGAGCTGCGGCTCGATCCCGTGGTGGGCGGCAAGGTGCAACTGACTCTCAGCGCGACCGGGGTCGGGTTCAACATGTGCAAGGACACGACCTCGGTGTGGGTTCGGCCCGGCGCGCCATCCCGCTGGCGGTTGAGCTGGAAGGCCGCGGGAGACAAGTGCACAGTGAAGATTTCCAGAATAGCAGGGAAGAGATCCTCGAGTTCCTCCAGATGATGAGAAGGAAGGCCGGGGGACTTCGCCAGCCCTCATGACTGGCAGCCGAGGTCGTACCTCGCGGCGCTCGACGCCAGCACGGGGACCCTCCTGCCCTGGGGCCCGCGGCTCGACGCCCCCCGCGTCTCGGGCATGATCGGGACCACCCCGCTATGGCGCCGCCACCCACTGTCCCCACGCGGGCCGCGCGACGCCGTCCAGGCGGATGAGCCCCATGCTGTCGAAGGGCACCGGCGCCACCTGGTCGTAGAGGAAGCTCCACACCGCGAACCTGCGATCGAGGCCCGCGGTCAGCTCGAAGAACCGGGTCACGAACCGGCTCTGCTCCTCCTCCGTGCTCTCCCAGCCCACGGGGACCGCCGCGCTGTGCCAGCCGATCTCGGTGAACGCGACCGGCTTCGTGGTGTGCGCGGCGATCTGCGCGTAGTAGCCCTCGAGGATCTCCGCGGGGTCGTGGAAGACCAGCGCCGGGTAGGTGGTGAACGCGGCCAGGTCCGAGCCCGGGAACCGGTCGAGCAGCGCCCACTCCGCGCTCGTCGTGTCATTGACACCGCCGAACAGGCCGCCACGGAGCCCCTTCATCAGCTCGAGCTGGAAGATGGTGAACACCCTGGTGCCCGGCGAGACCGCCTTCACCGTGTCGGCCACCTCGGCGAAGAACGGGACGAAGGCGTCGAAGTCCGCGGGCGACTTCTCGTAGAGCACGTTGACCTCGATCCCGAATCCCAGGTAGGCCGGGTGGTAGGTGCTCGCGAACCGCGCCGCGCTGCGCTTGTAGGCCGCCCGGTTCGCGGCGTCGAGCGGGCGCAGCAGCGCGCCGGAGGCTTGATCGAAGAACTGCGCCTCGACGATGGGCACGAGCTGGTTGGCCGCTGCCACCTCCGTCGTCACCTTGGGGCCGCCCGCGACCGTGTCGGCCAGCTCCATCCAGTCGCCGCTCCAGGTGACGACCGAGCCCGCCAGTTTCGCCCTCTGCCAGAACTCCGCGAAGTCGGCGTCCGAGAAGCTGCGCGGCGTGAGCGTGATGCCCTTCATGCGGGCCGCGGGTTCGGGAACGACCACGCGCCGGCGGTCGCTGCATCCGCTGAGGACGAGCGCGACCAGGACCAGGCAAACCGCGAGAGCGCCCTTCATGGAACCCCTCCGCTGACCGGACGGACGGCGCGTCGCATGTCGCAGCGGCGCCGCTCCGGGCCCGGGCATCATAGCGCAGGCACTCCAGCTCGACGCGGCGCCGGCGCATCGCCGTTCCGCGCCGGGCGAGCCGTGTCGTATCATCGTCGCGCATCTCCCCCGGCCCCGGAGCTCCCCATGCGTCAATACTGCGCCATCGCTGCGCCAGTCCTTGCGCTCGCGCTCTCCGCCGCGCTCGCTCCCAACGCCCGCGCGGCGGCGACGGCCGACACCGCGTGGACCGCGAACGGGGTGCCGGTCGTCAGCGACGCGTTCTTCATCCAGCGCGCGCCGTTCGTGGCCGCCGACGGCGCGGGCGGCGCGCTGGTGGGCTGGAAGGACCTGCGCGGCGGCGTGGACTACGACCTCTATCTCGCGCGTCTGGACGGCCTCGGGCAGCGCGTCGCGGGCTGGCCCGTGAACGGCATGGCGGTCTGTGGCGCGGCCGGCGAGCAGACGCAGCCGGCGATCGCCAGCGACGCCGCGGGCGGCGCCTTCATCGCCTGGTCGGACCCGCGCGACGGGCTGCCTGACATCTACCTGCAGCACCTGCTCGCCTCGGGCGCGGCTGCGCCGGGCTGGCCCGCCGACGGACTCGCCGTCTGCAACGCCCCCGGCGACCAGTTCGCGCCATCGGTGGTGCCGGACGGCTCGGGCGGCGCGATCGTGGCGTGGGCCGACTACCGCGCCGGCTCGGTGGTGAAGGTCTACCTGGTGCGCTTCGACTCCCGCGGCGACCTGCTGCCGGGATGGCCAATCAACGGCCGCGCCGCGGGCAGCGCATCCGGCGACCAGACCGACCCGGTGCTCATCTCCGACGAGGCTAACGGCGCAATCGTCGCCTGGCGCGACTTCCGCGATGGCGGCGCGGGGACCGAGGCCGACCTCTACGCCCAGCACGTGACCGGCGCCGGGACCATCGCCGCGGGCTGGCTCGCCACCGGGGTGCCGCTGTGCACGCGCGCGGGCGACCAGAACCACCTGGCGCTGGCGGCGGACGGAGCGAGCGGCGCGGTGGCGGCGTGGCTCGACGCGCGCGCCGTGTCGCCCGGGATCTACGCCGTGCGCGTCACCGACGCGGGCGCGCTCTACCCCGGCTGGACCGCGGACGGCGTGCCGCTCTCGACCGCGGCCGTGGGCGACGCGCACCCGGTCGCGGTCCGCGATCTCGCGGGCGGCGCGCTCGTGGCGTGGAGCGACCTGCGCGGCGGCGGCGCCGACATCGTCGCCCAGCACGTGCAGGGCGGCGGGACCATCGCGGCCGGCTGGCCCGCGAACGGCGCCGCGCTGTGCGACGCGGCGGGCGACCAGCTCGAGCCGGTCGCGGTCGCGGACGGCAGCGGGGGCGCGGTGGTGGCGTGGAGCGACGCTCGCGGCGCAGGCGCCGACATCTACGCGCAGCACGTGACCGGCGCGGGCGCCGTCGTCGCGGGCTGGCCCGCGAACGGCGCGGCGATCTGCAACGCGACCGGCGACCAGAGCGCGCCGGTGATCGTGAGCGACGGCGCGGCCGGCGCCATCGTGGCGTGGCAGGACCAGCGCGCGGGGAACGCCGGCGACATCTATGCCGCGCGCGTCACTTCGAACGGCGTGGTCGCCGCACTCGCATCGCTGGTGAGCGCCGACGCCACGCGCGAGCGCGTGCTGCTGCGCTGGAACGTGAGCGGCGGCGCTCCGGTCGTGATCGAGCGCCACTCGCCCGGTTCCGCGTGGAGCGCGGTCGCGCGCGCGCTGCCCGACGGCGCGGGCATGGTCGCGTACGAGGACCGCGACGTGACGCCGGGAGCGCGCTACGGCTACCGGCTGGCGATCGCCGCGGGCGGCGCCGCGGCGCACGCCGGCGAGACCTGGGTCGAGGTGCCCGACGGCGCGGCGTTCGCGCTGGCCGGCGCGCGGCCGAATCCGGCGTCGGGCGCGCTCGTGGTCTGGTTCACCCTGCCGGACGTCGGGGCGCCCGGGCACCCGGTCCCGACTCCTTCGGGTGCCCCCGCGCAGGTCGGGGCACCGGGGCACCCGCACCCCGCGCAGGTCGGGGCACCCACCGGGGCACCCACCAGAGGTGGGTCCGGGTCCGGGTCCGGGTCCGGGTCCGGGTCCGGGTCCGCCACGCTCGAGCTGTTCGACCTCGCGGGCCGGCGCGTCCTCTCGCGCGAGGTCGGCACGCTCGGCGCCGGGAGCCACGCGCTCACGCTCTAGTATGGAACGACCCTACGTCAAGGCACTTTTCTCTCCAGGCGGCCACTTCCTCCGGGAAGTGGCCGCAGTGTTGGGCCTGCCAGGCCGAGGGACGGAGAAGGTCGGGCGCTTCGACGACGAGTCACGCTAGTATTCGCGGGTTGCGTCGGCGTCCCGGCCAGAGCCGCATGACTGTGATCCGTCGGGAGGGTCCGCTCTCTGAGATCGCGAGTTGGGGACCGACTTCGTCCGTATCGCACAGCGCAGTCGCGCGTCCTCCGGATCGTGCCGACCTTCATCCGTCACCTCGCATCACGTGGGTTGCTTGCTCGAGTTCAGTTCCGCGTCGCCACGGCCGCGGGATGGAGGACTGCCCAGAGATAGCCGGTCAGCTCGCGCGCCATGGCGACGATGGTCTTGGGATGCACCTTGCCGTGAAGCGTCATGCGACGATAGCGGGCGGCGAGTCGCTCCTGGGCGCGGTCGGCGATCGCCAGCACGCGCGCCGGCTGTCCCTCGCGCCGCTGTCGCAGCGGGGCACTGATCGCGGGCCGGTGTCGCTGATGCCAGGCCGCTTCCACCAGCAGGCGGCGGACGTGCCCGTTGCCGGCTTTGGTAATCGAGCCGCGGCGCTCCCGCTCCCCGCTCGAGTGTTCGCTCGGTACGAGTCCGACGTAGGACATGAGCTGGCGCGCGGAGTGAAAGCGGCGGAAGTCGTGGAGCTCGGCGACCAGGCACACCGCGGTCACGGTGTCGATGCCGCGGAAGCAGCGCAGCCACGCCACGGGGTCACGGTACGGCTCCTGCGCTCCGAACTCGGCGAGCCGCGCGTCGAGCTGGCGCAGCCGCTCGTCGAGCTGCTGGATGGCGAGGAAGTAGCTGTCGAAGGTGGCCTGGCTGATCGGGTCGTCGAAGCGCAGTTGCTCGAGCCAGGCCAGGTGGCGGGTGCCCCAGTGATGCTGGGTCTCGCGGTAGAGGCAGTGGCGCCGCAGCAGGAACTTGCTCAGCCGGTGGCGCGCGCGCAGCAGGTCGACCCGCACGTCATCCCGGCAGCGGCACAGGTCGCGCAGCGCCTCGTCGCTCTCGCTCGGCGGATGCACCTCGGTCAGCAGCCCGGCGCGGAACAGCTCGGCCAGCTTGCGGGCATCACGCCGATCGGTCTTGATCCGCACCCCGGGTTTGACCGGGGTCAGCGAGGGCGCCACCACCGTGCAGGCGATGCCCTCCGCCCGGAGCTGCCGCTGCAGCGCGTAGCCGGTCGGCCCCGCCTCGTAGCAGCACCGCACCTCGCCCGGGGCCTCGCGCCGCAGCTTGCGCGCCAGCCGCCGGACCGCCTCGACCGTGGTCGCTTCCTGCCACTCGACCGGCTCGGGGCGCTCCGGGAAGAACGCCGCCACCTTGTTCGAGTTCTGGTGTGTGTCCAGGCCCACCCAGGTGATACCCTTCGGGTCCACGACCGGCCTCCTTCGTATGCGGCTCTGGCGCCGCGAGGTGCTAACCCGCGATCGTGTGTGGCGGCGTCCCCGCCACCATCGTGCCTCTCGTTCGCGAGAGCACGACCATACGACCGCAGGCCGGTCGTTCCATACTGTCTGAACCGCCCGCTCGGTCAGCGCCCCGGTCGCACCTCGAACCGTCCCAGCTCGACGAACATCCCGCGCGCCCTGAGCGCGGGGTCATCGGCCTCCGAGAGCTTCTGCCCCAGGTCCTTCCTCCGCCCCACCCGCATGCCGAGCGTGTAGTTCCCGGGTCGCATCCGGTCGGGCAGGATGAGGCGGTAGTTCTCGCGGACCGCGACGCTTTCGGGCCAGTCGGCGACCGGCGCGAACCCGTAGCCCAGGTAGCGCATGTGCTCGAGCACCGCGTTCCCGAACGCGTCGGCCACGACGAGCTGCACGACGAACAGCGAGTCGGTGGACGTCACGCGCCGCCAGTACGTGGCGAGCGGCAGCAGGCCGCCCGGGTGCGCGACCGGGTCCGCCAGATCGCAGCCCAGGAAAGCGAGCTGACGGTCGAAGACGATGCGACGTGGCCGCGCCGCCGTGAACGTCCCGACGCTGACCAGGTCCACGGTGTCGCGCGCGTCGCGCGCGAAGCGCAGCAGGTCGCCCGCCTCCTCGACCACGCCGAGCCGGTTCGCGCGGAGCAGCTCGCGCAGCCGCCGGCTGGTGCCGGCGTCGGCGTAGGGCCGAAGGCGGAAGTGGCTCATGTCGGCGAGCGCGGATGCGATGCCGGTCGGCACGGGGTACGGTTTCTCCGAGAACGTGTGCTTGCCCTGCATCACGTTGTGGAGCGAGTAGACGTCGGAGCGCCCGGTGAAGCGCAGCAGGAACTCGAAGCCCGCCTCGATCCCTCCGCTCCTGCCGACCGCCGCCACCATACGGTCGGCGACGCGCGCGCTCGCGCGGTCGAGCGACGTGGGAGCGGTCTTCTCCTCAGAGCGCACCAGCTGGAGCTTCCCCGTGCCGAGGAGCGGGCCGAACATCAGGTTGCCCGCGAGCGACGCGGCCAGCGCCCCCAGCATGAGCCAGCGCGCGCGCCGCGGCGGGCCGTGCTCCACCGCGCCCGCCCGCGCGAGTCCGGCCACGCGCCGGAAGCCCAGCACCGCCGCGGCCACGAAGAACGGCGTGGCGAGCGCGGCGTAGTGGTAGAGGATCGTGTGCTGGGGCGGCCGCCACGACAGCATGTGTTCCGCCACGATCGGCAGCGCGAGGGCGAGCGTCAGCGGGCTCGCGAGCGGCAGGAACGCGAGCGGCAGCAGCATCTGCACGTAGTACTGGAGCTTGATGACCGTGTCGAAGGAGTAGCCCGGCGAGGTGAAGAAGGCGCCCAGCGCACGCAGCGGGTGCGCGAGGAGCGACGCCACGACGGCGCGCGGCGACGCCCCCCACTGCGAGTACATCAGGCCGTAGTCCACCTCGCCGCTGCCGAGCCGCTTGAGCACGCCGAACGAGAGCGCCAGCGAGGCGGCCGCCAGCCCGCCGAGCAGGGCCGCGGCGCGCACCTGGCGTGGACGCTGGAGCAGCGCGTAGAGTGCGAGCATCAGCGCCACCAGCGCCACGTCCTCCTTGCAGAGCAGCGCCACCCCCGCGGCGAGCGCCATGCGCCCGGGCCGGCCGGCGCGCAGGTAGAAGAACGCGAACAGCAGCGCGGGGGTCGCCAGCACCTCGGGGTGGAACTCGTAGAGGCTGGTGTACCCGACCGCCGGGTCGAGCAGGTAGAGTGCGGCGAAGCCGAGCGCGAGGGCGGCGCTCCCCAGCTCGCGGCGTGCCAGCCACGCCACCGGCAGCGCTCCCAGCGCGAGCGCCGCGCTCTGCACCACGAGCAGCGTGAGCGGGTGGCGGAACAGCGCGTAGAGCGGAGCCACCAGGAACAGGATCAGCGACGAGTGGTCGCCCAGCCAGTTCATGCCGCGGATCGAGCTGAAGGTGGTGCCGCGCAGGATGCCGTCGGTGGCCTGCGCGAAGATCGCGAGGTCGAAGTCGGTGTAGAGGTAGTAGCGGACCTTGATCGCGCAGACCGCGGAGAAGGCGGCCGCATAGAGCGCGATCATCGCCCACAGGATCGCGCGGCTGCGGCGCGCGCAGAACGCCTCGAGCCGCGACGCGCGAGCGGGCGCGGGCGGGTCGTGCCGCGCGGGCCGGCACAGCGGCTTCGCCGCCGGCCGGAGCGTGCGCCCGCCGCCGGGATGCTCGCGGCTCAAGCGTGCCCCGCCTCGCGGACCGCGGACGGGCACCGGGACGCAGTGAACCGGAGCAGCCCGTTCGCCCGCCGTCCGGGATCCACGCTGCGGTCCTCCCTTCGGTCTTCCGTCCCGGGTCACGCGCGGCGAGTGCGTGCAACCGCCGGCGTCCCCGGCCGCCTACTTCGCCTGCTCCAGCGCCGCCGCCGCGCGCTCGAGCGCCTGCGCGATCGGCGCCACGCCCGCGGCGAGCGCGACCGGATCCCGGTCGAGCACCGCCTGGCCGAGCCGGGGCAGCGGCACCGCGGCGTAGCCGGTGTTGAGCCCCGGCGCGTAGAGCTCGTTGCGGAACCACGCCCGCCCCGGCAGCCCGGCGCCCAGCAGCTCGCGTTCGGCCGCCATCAGCGCGGCGTTGATCGTCGCGAGGCTCCCGCCGCCCGCCAGCGCGGCGTCGGCGCGCTGCTCGAACGCGCGCGCCGCCTCGCGCAGATGAGCCGCAGCAGCCCGTGCGGGTCGCAGGTCCGCGCGCAGCAGCCTGGTCGAGTCGGTCACACCCACGTTCGCGTCGTCCATCCGCTCCTCGATCGCCTGCAGCTCGTCCTGGACGAACTGCGCGGTATTCGAGAAGCGCAGCGGCAGCGCCTCGGCCTCGGCGAGCCGCAGCGCCACGCGCGTCCACACGCGGGTGAGCGCCAGGTGGTACGGATAGCCGGGGTCCACCACGCGGTCCATGAACTCGAAGTCGTCGTAGATCGCGTGGTAGGTGCCGTGCAGCCCGTCGAACCCCAGGTTGAGCGACGGGATGCCGAGGTGGTCCTCGAACGCCGTGTAGTCGGAGCCGCTGCCGAGCGGCGAGAGGTCCGGCTCGAACGGCCGCTCGGGCTCACCGCGCCAGCGCCGCTCGCGGTTGCGGCGCGCCCAGTCGGCGCGCTGCGCGGTGAACAGGCGGTCGCTCCAGCTCTTCTGGAGCGGCGCGCCCAGGCCCGGGTCGGCGACCTCGCCGAGCGATTCGGCGAGCAGGTCGCGCAGCGCGTGGCTGCCGCCGGCGCCGAACTCCTTCCCCGAGACTGCGGCATCCACGTTGACGTAGGCCACCGCCTTCTCCCCCAGCTCGTCGGCGTGCGCCTCGGCCCACTCGGTCGAGCCGAGCAGGCCGTACTCCTCGCCATCCCACGAGCACAGCATGAGCGTGCGGCGCGGGCGCCAGCCGGTCTTCGCCAGCTCGCCGAGAGCGCGCGCCATCTCGAGCATGGCGATGGTGCCGCTGTTGGGGTCCACCGCGCCGAAGGTCCAGGCGTCGCGGTGGTTCCCGCAGATCACCCACTGGTCGGGCGCTTCGCGGCCCTTCAGCGTCGCGACCACGTCCCAGATCGGGCGCACCGCGTAGTCCTGCGCGGTCTCCAGGTGGAGCTTCGCCGGGCCCGGCCCGACGTGATAGGTGAACGCGAGCCCGCCCTGCCAGCCCGCGGGCACCACCGGGCCTTCGAGCGCGAGCAGGATCTTCTGCGCCTCGCCGTAGGCGATCGGCAGCGACGGGATCCGCGGCACGCCCGCCGCCTGCGCGCCCGCGAGCCGCCTGCCGCCCTCGCGCGACGCCCAGCCCGGCGTGGTCGGGTCGCCCGGACCCTCGGAGAGGAACTGCACGCTGCCGCGCTGGATCGCGTCCTCGGGGCGCGCCTGGCCGCGCGGGTACGGATCGGCCCTGTCGTAGCCGTCGTCGAGCGGGTCGCTGTAGATGACCACCCCCGCCGCCCCCGCGCGCTCGGCGTTCCTGACCTTGAGCCCGCGGAAGATCTTGCCGTAGCGCACCAGCACGATCCGGCCCTTCACCTCGATGCCGAGCTCGGCGAGCTTCTTCAGGTCGTCCACGTCGCCGTAGTTCGCGTACACCACCGGCGCGGTGACGTCGCCGGCGGCGCCGTAGCCGTGGAACGCGTCGAACGCGCGTCCGTCGTAGGCGTCCTTGTCCCACGCCACGCCGCGCTCGCGCACCGCGAGCGGCTCGCGCGTCGGCTCGACCAGCTCGAGGCGCGAGAGCTTCGGGTAGTTGAGCCACACCGGGATGGCCTCGATCTTCGCCTCCCAGCCCCACGCCGCCAGCCGGTCGCGCACGTACTCGGCGGTGGCGCGGTCGGCCGGCGTGCCCGCGACGTGCGGCTCGGCGGTGAGGATCCTGAGGTGGCGGCGGAGCGAATCGGCCTTCGGCACCGCGCACGCCGCCGCCTCGCGCGCGCGCTCCGCCTCGACCTCCGCCGCGCGGAAGCCGGTGATGCGCGCGGGCGCGGCCGGTTCAGCGGCGCGAGCAGGCGGCGCGGGCGGCAGGGCGAGCGCCAGGATCAGGGACGCGGGCGCGAGGGACCACAGCAGTCGGGGAATGGAGCGCATCGTATCCTCCTGGTCGTGACGGGAGCGGCCCGGGGACGGTGCTACCGCGACAGGCTCGCCGCGCGGGCGTCGAGCCAGTGCACCTGCGCGGCCCACAGCTCGGGGTCGAGCGCGGCCAGCTTCTCGTGACGGTGGCGGTGGCAGGTCGCGAGGATCACCTGGTGCTGGCGCGCGAAGTACTCGATCAGGAGCCTCATGCCGGCGCGCGCGCGCTCGTCGTCGCTGGTCGCGAACACGTCGTCCATGAGCAGCGGCAGCGGGCAGCCGGGGCGCGACAGGTATTCGCTGATCGCCAGCCGGATCGCCAGCCACAGCTGGTCGCGCGCGCCGGCCGAGAGCTGGAGCACCGCCTTGCCGCGCGCGATCTGCTGCCCGTTCCAGAGCTTCACCGAGAAGTCGAGGTCCTCGCCGAAGCGCAGGTCCTCGACCTGCGTGCCCACGGTCTCGAGCAGCTGGGTCACGCGCCGGTTCAGGAACTCCGCCCAGCGCCGGTGGGTCTCGAGCGCCACGCCCTGGATGCTGGTGCACGCCAGCTCGACCGCGCGCTTGAAGCGCCGGGCCCGCTCGAGCGCGCGCTCGATGCGCTCCTGCTGCGCGAGCAGCTCCGGCCGCGCCGCGTTCGCGCGCTTCACCACGTCCTCGACCTCGACCCTCAGGTCCGCGCGCCGGCGCTGGATCAGCTCGAGCAGCTCGCGATGGCGCTTCGCGTCCCGCTCGATGTCGAACCCCGGGCGCGGGCCGGCCGGCGGCTCGGGCAGCGCGCCGCCCGCCTCGGCCTCGATCGCGGCCAGTTGGCGGCGCAGGTCGGCGATCGCGGGCGCGGGCGGCAGCCGCCGTTCGGCCTGCGGGATCAGCTCGTCGGTGAGCAGCTGCCAGCGCGCCCGGCCCTGCGCGCGCTCCGCCAGCTCCTGCACCTGCTCGGCCCACGGCTTTTCGGGGTCGTAGGCGAGCCCGGCCGACTGCAGGATGCGCACCGCGCGCTCGTGCAGCCCGGTGACCGCGGCCTCGGCGACGCGCTTCTCGTCGTCGATCCACGACCAGCTCCGGTCGAGCTCGCCGAGGCGCTGGCGCACCGCGGTCAAGTGGCGGATGCCGGCGGCCACGCGCTCGAGGTGCGCGGGGTCCGGCGGGCCGCCGCCGGCGCGGTCGAGCACGGCGCGCACGTCGGCGAAGGCGGCGCGGCGCCGGCCCTCGAGGCCGGAGAGCTGCTCCTGCGCGCGCAGCACCGGTCCGCTCTCCTCCATCAGCCGCTGGTGCTCGTTCCGGTCGCGCATCAGCTCGACCCCGTCGCGGTAGCCGAGCGCGCGCGCCAGCTCGGCGAGCCCCACCTCGCTCTCGGCGCGGCGGGTCTTGAGCTGGTTGAGCTGCCGCTGCGCGTCGGTGAGCCCGCGCAGCGCGGTCTCGCGCTCCTCGCTTCGCGCGCCCGATCCACCCGCCAGCAGCGCGAGCCCGGTGGCGAGCAGCACGCCGCCACCCGCCAGCAGCGGCGCCCACACGCGCGGTTCGGCCTGGATCACCAGCGCCGTGCCGCCCGCCACCGCCGCACCCGCGCCGAGCGCGGCCACGATCAGCCCGGGCAGCCGGCGCGCGCTGCGCGCCGCGTCGATCTCGCGCAGCGTCTCCGAATGCGCGGTGCGCGCCGCCTCGAGCCGCGCCACGTCGGTCTGATAGGCGAGCGCGAGCTGCGCCTGGCCGGCGAGCAGCTTCTGCTGCGCCTCGTCGAGCGCATCGAAGCGCCCGGTGAGCGCCTCGATGCGCGCCGGCTCGTAGCCCTTCGCCGTGAGCGTCTCCCGGAGTCCGCCCATCGCGCCGCGCAGGCGTCCTTCCTCCTCGGCGACGCGCCGGACCTCGGCGGCCAGCGCCACCAGCCGGTCCGCGTCCTCGGGCCCGCAGCCGGCGTAGGCCTTGAGGCTCTCGACCGCCGTCTCGAGCTCGCGCCGCTCGCGCTCCTGCTCCTCGCGGCGCCGCGCCTCGAGCGTCTCGAGGTTGCGCTGGGCCTCGGCGTGGCGCGCGATGGTCTCGCGCAGGTCGGCCTCGGCGTTCGCCGGCAGGTGGGCGGCCGCCGCCAGCGGCTCGGCCTCGGCGCGGAGCCGGGCGAGCGCGCGCTCCTGCTCCTCGATCTCGGCGAGCGCGCGCTTGAGTTCGGCGGCCGCGCCGGCGCGGCGCTCGGCCTCCAGCCGGTCCAGCGCCGTGCGCGAGACCTGCTCCTCGTCGGCGAGCCGCGCCAGCTCGGCGAGCGGGCCGGACGCCTGCGCCAGGTCGTGCTCGAGCGTGTTCAGCTCGGTGCCGAGCGTGCCGAGCTTCAGGTCGAGGCGCTGGATCGCGGTCTCGACCGTACCGGTGAACTCCAGCTCGGCGCAGGTGTACTTGCGCGCCGCACCCTCGAGCACCTGGAGCGCCTCGGCCGCGTTGGTGTCGCCGCCGCGCGTGTCGGCCGCGTTCTCGAGCCGCGCATGGAGCGTGGTGGCGCGGCGCGCCTTCTCGTCGGCCGGCACCACCAGGTCCAGCTCGTGCTGGCGCACCAGCGCGCACTTCTCGAACTCGGCGACGTCGAGCCCGAACAGCTTCTTCCCCACCGGGAAGTCGTCCTTGCCCTCGCGGAACTCGGGCGTGACCTCCTGGCCGCGCGCATTCCAGACCTCGACGGTGCCGCGCTCGAAGTCGCGGCGCACGGTGAAGCGCTCGCCGTCGTTCTCGAACTCCAGCTCGACCCGGTAGCTGCCGCCGTCCCACGGGCGCCAGCGCTCGAGCGGCGTGAGCACGCGGTGGCTGCGCTTGTCGCCTTCGAGCCCGTAGAGCGCCGCGCCGACCGCCGAGAGCAGGCTCGACTTGCCGGTCTCGTTGCGGTCCACGACCAGCGTCACCTTGTCGGGGTCGAACGGGTACTCGCCCCGCAGCGGACCGAAGCCGTCGGCCTTGAGCCGGAGGAGCTTCATCCGCCCAGCTCCTCGTAGGCGGGCGTCACCTCGTGGAGCCGGAACGCGTCGAGCCCGTAGTACAGGGCGGCCTCGATCCCGGCGCGGCGCGCGGGATCCTGCTCGGCGTCGAGCTGCGCGAGCAGCGCGCGCGCGAAGCGCTCCTCGGTGCTGCCGCCGTCGCCCGCGCGCAGGGCGTCCAGGTCGTAGTCGGGACGCAGGCCGCGCGTGTCCACGCGCAGGTGGAAGGCGCGGGGCCTGAGCTCCGGCCCAGGCCCGGCGTAGCGCACGCCGCGCCCGAGTCGGCCCGCGAGCCGCACCGTGGCCAGGTCCTGCTCGCTCGCCCCGACCTGGTCGAGCGCCTTGGCGATGCGGCGGTCCACCTGTTCGGCGGAGCCGCAACCGGTGACGTCGGCGGCGATGTCGAAGACCTGGCGCCGGTCGAGCTCGATGAACTCCAGCTCCGCGCCCGGGCGCCCCTCGCCCACCGCGAGACGGACCTCGCAGCACCCGTGCGTGCCCAGCTCGCCGAAGTCGAGCCCGATCGCCGCGCCCGCGTAGGCGAGGCGCACCGCGCCGTCGCCCTGCAGGCGCTGCGCGGTGTGGATGTGGCCGACCGCGAGGTAGTCGAACGGCGAGCGCCAGGCCTCGTCGTCCGAGAACGGCGCCCAGCTCTTCTGCCCCGGCGGCAGGAAGCCCTCGCGCGAGCCGTGGAACACCGCGACGTCCGCGCCCGCGGACCCGTCCTGCGGACGGGTGCCCCGCGCGCGCTCGACGTGCGAGACGGCTTCGGGCCCGAGCGGGCGCTCGGCCGAGGCCACGCCCGCGATCGCGCAGCGCCCCCAGATGCGCACCGACTCCATGCCCGGCAGCGGCCGCGCGCTCCACTCCACGGTGGTGAACACGTGGACGTGCTCCGGCCACGGGCAGCCGCGCGCGCGCATCAGGCTCGGGCTCCAGGTCGGACTCGCGTCGGAGTACGGGTCGTGGTTGCCCGGCGCCACGAACACCGGCGGGCAGCCGCTCACCTTGAAGGCCTCGACCGCGAAGGCGAGCGTGTCCGCGTCCACCCACTCCATGTCGAACAGGTCGCCGGGCAGCAGGATGGCGTGGACGCCGCGCTCCATCGCGAGCCGCACCGCCAACTCGAGCGCGCGGCGCTGGTCGCGGCGGCGGTCGGAGCGACGCTCGGCCGGCAGGCTGCCGAAGGGGCGGCCGAGGTGGAGATCGGAGACCTGAAGGAACCGGACGACGGCCATGCGAAGGAACGCTCCTGGCCCTGGCTGACGTAGCGTGGGTCGAAGCTCTCGGCGCGGCCCCCGCTGGTGCACCCACCGGGTACCCACGCGCAGGGTGGATCGGGTGGGTCCGTTGGATTCGGCGCGGGCGCCAACCTATCAGGAAGCCCGCAGGCGGGCAATGAGTTGGGTAGCGCGACTCGGGTTTGGGGTGTGGGGTTGTGCGACCCGGGGTGTCTGGCGGAGGTTGTTGAAGCGGCCGCGAGCGCCCTCTACGATGCCCGCCCCGACTTGCGAGGTGCCCGTGCCCGAACCCGTCTCCTCTTCCGTCCCGCCGGTCGCCGAGATCGAGCGCCGCCTGAAGTGGCGCGCGCTGCCGGTGCTGGCGTTCCTCGGCCTGATGCTGTCGCTCGCCGTGGTCGCCGGCCTCTCGCTGCTCGCGCCGCCCCGGCCGCTCACCGGCCTGCCCGAAGACCCGGACGTCGCGGCCGCACGCGCGCTGGTCGCCGGCCGGCTCGGGTTCATGACCGGCGAGCTGCGCTTCCGCTCCGCGCTCACCGGCGAACCCGCCGCCGTGTCCGACCCCGCCGCCGCTGCCGCGCTCGCCGACCGGGCCGCCGCGCTGCTCGCGCGCGCCCGCGAGCGTCACCGCCGCGACGGCCGCCTCGCCGTGGCGCTCGCCCACCTCGATCTCGCGCGTCGCCGCTACGCCAGCGCCGAGCGCGGCTACCGCGGCGTCATCGAGCGCGGGGTCCACAGCCCCGAGGCGCACCTCGGGCTGGGGGTGACGCTGGCGCTCGCGGCAGCGGCGGAGCCCGACCCGCTGCGGCAGCGCGGCCTGCGGCTCGAGGCCATCGCCCAGTTGGCGGCGGTGCGACCCGAGGACGCGGTGTGCGACGCGGCGCTCTACGACCGCGCGCTGCTGTTGGCGCACGTCGGGCGCCGCGACGAGGCACGGCGGATGGCGGATGAGTTCGCGGCGCGCGAGCCCGGCAGCGCGTGGGCGGAGAGGCTGCGCGCGGCGGTGGAGGCGGAGCGGAGGTAGGCGGGCGGCGCTCGCTGTATGCCGGACCAGCTCTTCGAGCGGGTGCCCCGCTTCCACCGTCACGGCGGCGGTGCTCCTCGGACGTACCGCGACACCTTGCGGACCCGCCGCCCACACCTCCCGAACATCCACCGCTGCAGCAGCCCGTTCGCCGCGTCCACGAACAACTGGATACTACTTGTCTTCTCTTGACACGGCTTTATCGTCGTGCGTTCATCTCCTCAACTTCCCCAACGGCAACATCCTGAGAGCGGTCCACAGCCGCCGAACAGGAGGCACAGTCAACGTGAGACTGAGCTCGCCGTCTCGGCCTGCTATGCAGGCCCGCGATTCTCTTCAGCAAGATGTGGGCTTCTGTTCCCGTCCCACGGGAACGCGGCGGTTGGGCGCGCACACATCCATTGCGAGTGTCCCTCCGAACACCATCACTGCGCAGAGAGCGGGGGAGAGAGCGCTGGCACGCCCCGGTGCAATCCTCGCGAACGCGTCAGGACATGGCCACGGCCCTCCACGCTTGCACGCCTTGAGCAGGGTCAGGAGACGGGCTGCCGTCATCCTCGCGCTTGTCCTAGCAGCCGACCTTGCGATGTGGGACGCGACGAGCGCTGTCACCCCCGAGGTCCCGAGGTTCCACCCGCAAGAGCTGGCCTCGATCCCAGTGGGCACGAGCCCGAACGAGATCTCCGCCATCGAGTGTGAAGACTGCGGCGATGACCTGCTCCCCAACGCTGGTCCAGATGCATCGTTGCCCACCCCGCAGTGGGTAATCGCTCCTGAAGCCTCCAGGCCAGCCGAAACAGGACGGCTCCGTCCCGAGCGCGATTCCGCCCTCTCCAGCCAGGGAGCTCTTCATGCGCGCTGAAAGAATCTATGCGCTTTCTATCTCGATGTCGCTCCTTTCTCTCTCTCTGGTTCTTGTCGCTCCAAGAAGCTTCGCGCCACCAAGTGGCGCATCACCGCCGAGAGTTCTCCGCGAAGTCCCGGTTGCGCGCATTCTGGTTGGGAGCGGACCGGACCGCATCTCCGATGTCGGTTGCGACGACTGTGGCGATATCTGCGGCGGCGCTCCATTCCTCGGCCCTGATGGCACGGTCTATTTCATCGATTTCGCTCACAACAACCTAAAGGCCTTGCCTGCTTCGGGCGCCGGGCGGATCAGGGTCGTTCCGGGGCCGCCGCTCCAAGCACAGAATGACCAGCCCACCGACGGCACGGTGGGTGAGGACGGCACCATCTACCTGCTGGCCGATCGCACCACCCACCAGAACCGGTACAGGGTCTATTACCGCCGGCCATCAGATACGACGTGGCAGGAGGCCGAATCACTCGACGATAGCGACATTGGCTGGACTGAGATCGGAGGAAAGCGAGTCCCGGCGGGCGGAACGACACGAATCGGCGTCAACAGCGGGGGGCAGGTGGAGGTCTACGGCCTCGATCGACGGAAGAGTCCGGCGATCGTCGTCGGTGATCGGCGCGGACCACTGCGGGCAGCCGCGAGGACGAGGCTTGCCCCGGGTGCCCTACTCCGCCGTGGGTTGGTAGTTCGCACCAGCGGCAGCGCCACTGCCATCGGACCGAGCAGCCAGGCACCCAGGATCGAGACGCCCGGTGCTTTTCTCGGTACGGACTCACAGGACAACATCTATCTTCGCGCGCCGGGCCGAGAGTCGGGAGTCGATATCTTGCAGCGCTACGATCCCAGCGGTCGGCTCCTTGCCTCAGGCACCGTTCCTGCCCGTCCCACCCAGGCCCTCGTAGAGGGTAAGGGAGCCTTCCAAGTCTCAGCGAGCGGCGACGTCTACCAGTTTCGTCTGACGACCCGCGGCCTTGAAGTGACGCGTTGGACTACGGAGGCCACACCATGAGCACGCCCCGCGTCGCGATCCTCGCTCTCCTCGGAGCAGCTATCACCGGAAGGTGTGCGATTCTTAGTTGGAAATTGAAGCGGCTCCAACCTCTGTGTTGTGATGGCGTTGCGAGACGTCGAACACGCACAGCGGAAAGGAGCCGTCGATGGGCAGTGTCATTCGTCGGGTACGCAAGCGCAAGCGGG
>JACRPT010000083.1 GCA_016223045.1 Candidatus Eiseniibacteriota bacterium | reverse complement strand
CCGGCTCCGTGGCATGGAGGTTGCGCTGACCAGGGCCCCGGCGATCGGCACTCGGAGGAACGAGGGAACCATGCGGGACCGTCGTGACAGCGGCTTCACCCTGATCGAGCTGATGATCGTGGTCGTGGTCATCGTCACGCTGGCCTCGATTGCCATCCCGAACTTCATCGCCATGCAGAGCCGCGCCCGGGAGGCGGGGACCAAGGCGAACATGCACACCATGCAGCTCGCGGCCGAGGACTACGGCGTCCAGAACGACGGGTTCTACGCTCCCGATGCGGCGACCATCGTGCCGCTCATGCCCGGCGGGGACGCGCGGTTCAAGAACAGCTTCAGCGGGACCACCGGCTCGGGCGTCGCCTGGGAGGACCGGGCCTCGTTCGCCGCAGCCGCCACCGCGGTCTCCGGCATCGCCAGCTACGCCGACTCGAGCAGCTTCACCTACAACGTGAAGGGCTACGGCAAGACCGCCGCCATCACCTTCGTGCTCTCGGCCGGCTCTTAGTCCTCCGTCCATTCCCGGCTGCCCCTCCCCGCGGGCGGGACGAATCGTCCCGCCCCATTGCATCGCGCACGGTCGCCCGACCTGCACGGCACGCGCGTTGCAACCTGTTCCTGCCCGGCCGACCGCGGACCCGTCCGGATCCCGCTACCGCCTCGCACACAGCGACTTGACGCCGGGGCCTCCCGGCTCGCCGACGAAGGGGCTCATGCAGACTTCGACCGCAGCGCGTGCAGACCGGCAAGAGGATGTCCGGGGCGGGGCTTCCCCGGGCGTGGACCGGGCCGCGCTGGCGGTCCGGGCGGTGGGGCTCACCCGGCGCTACGTCCATCCCTGGACCCTCAGGGTGACGCGCGCGCTCGAAGGGCTGGACCTCGAGGTGCGGCGCGGCGAGGTGATCGGCCTGCTGGGTCCCAACGGGGCCGGCAAGACCACGACGCTCAAGCTGCTGACCGGCCTGATCAAGCCGACCTGCGGGCGCGCGTGGCTGATGGGCGAGCCGATCGAGGATATCGCGAGCCGCCGGAGCCTCGGCTTCCTGCCCGAGCAGCCCTATTTCTACGACTACCTGAGCGGCGAGGAGTACCTCGAGCTGGCCGCGCGGCTCTCGGGCGTCCCGGGACGCGAAGCGACGCGGCGCGCGCGCCGCTGGCTCGGGCGCGTCGGCCTGGGCGAGCGCCCGAAGCTCGGGCTCCGCAAGTACTCGAAGGGGATGCTGCAGCGCCTGGGGCTGGCCGCCGCGCTGGTGCACGAGCCCGAGCTGCTCATCCTCGACGAGCCGATGAGCGGGCTCGACCCGTTCGGCCGCCGCGACGTGCGCGACCTCATCCTGGAGCAGCGCGCGCGCGGCACCACGGTGCTGTTCTCGTCGCACATCCTCCCCGACGTCGAGATGCTGTGCGACCGCGTGGCCATCCTGCTGCGCGGGCGCCTGACCCGCACCGCGAGCGTGGACCAGATCGTCAGCGACGGCCGGCAGGCGGTGGAGATCCGCTGTGCCGCGGTCGGCCCGCTCGAGATCCCGCCGGCCTGGCACGGCGTGCTGGCGCGCGACGACCGCGCGGGCGAGATGGTGCTGCGGCTGGAGGAGGAGCACCGGCTTCAGGATCTGCTGGCGTGGCTGGTGCGCGCCGGGGTGCGGGTGCACGCGGTGACCCCGCAGCGCCCGGGCCTGGAGGAGCTGTTCCTGGCGGCCGCGGAGGCCGACCGCGCCGCCGCGGAGCGCACGCTCCGGAGGACCGCATGACCGCGCTGCTGATCGGGATCAACACCTTCCGCGAGGCCACGCGGGACCGGGTGCTGGCGGGGGTGGTGGCGGCGGGCGTGGTGCTGCTGGCGCTCACCCAGGTGGCGAGCCCGCTCGCGCTCGGCGAGGGCCGCCGGCTGACGGTGGACCTCGGGCTCTCCGCGGTCTCGGTACTGGGGCTGCTGGTGGTGCTGCTGGTCGGCACCAGCCTGGTGGCCCGCGAGATCGAGCGGCGCACCATCTACAACCTGCTGTCGCGCCCGATCGCGCGCGCCGGGTACCTGGTGGGCAAGTGGGCCGGGCTCTCGGCGGCGCTGTGGGTGGTGGCGCTGCTGCTGGGTGTCGCACTGCTCGGGCTGCTCGAGCTGCGCGGCTTCACCGGCCACGGCGCGGCGGTGACCGAGGCGGTCTACCTGGCCGGGCTCGAGCTCACCGTGGTGACGGCGCTCGCGGTGCTGTTCTCGGCGCTCTCGACGCCGGTGCTGTCGGCGCTCTACACCCTGGCGTTCTACGTGGTGGGGCAGTGGAGCTACGACCTGCGCGGCTTCGCCTCGCGCTTCCCGGAGCCGCTCTCCGCGCTGCTCGGGACCGTCGCGAACGTGGTGCCCAACCTGCCGCTCTTCAACATGCGCGCGCTGGCCGCCGCCGGCGCGACCACCAGCTGGTCGCATCTGGGCATGGCCACCGCCTACGCCGCGGTCTACGCCGGCTGCGTGCTGGCGCTGGCCGCCGCGGCCTTCGAGAAGCGGGACTTCAAGTGAGCGCGACCCGCGCGCTCGACGCCCGCAGCCGGCGCTTCCTCGGCGCCTGGACGGCGGCGCTGGTGCTGGGCGCCGCCGCGTTCGCGCTCGCGGGCGCCGCGTGGGAGAAGCTGCCCCACCCGCGCCCGCTGGAGGAGCTCTCCTACTACCCGTCGGGGCGCTTCCTCAGGCCGGCGTCCCTCGGGCACGCCGAGACGGCGGCCGACCTGGCGTGGCTGCGCGCCGTGCAGTACTACGGCGAGCACCGCACCACCGACAACCGGTTCGAGCGCATGGACCACGTGTTCGACATCCTGACCTCGCTCTCGCCCGGCTTCGCCCCGGCCTACGTCTTCGGCTCGTTCGCCCTGGCGCAGGAAGGCGGCGACTTCCGCAAGGCCGAGGCGCTGATGCTCAAGGGGCTCGAGGCCAACCCGGCCAGCGGCGCGCTCGCCTTCCAGCTCGGGTTCCTCTACTACGTGCGGCCGGGCGGGCGCGAGCTCGCCCGCGCCGCCGAGTACTTCGAGCGCGCCGCCCGCGAGCCGGACGCCCCGCCCCAGGCGCTGCGCTTCGCCGCCTTCGCCCGCCAGAATTCCGGCGACCTCGCGGTGGCCTACCTGCTGTGGGAGGGCGTCCGCGAGTCGTCCCGCAACCCCTACCTGCGGGAGATCGCGGAAGCGGAGATGCGCCGGATCCGGCTCGCCCTGGCGCAGGGGCGGCGCGACCTCGCGGTGCGGCGGCTGACCACCCCGGTGGTGGTGATGGAGCGCCGATGAGGCGGAACGCGCGCCCGGAACGCCCCCCGGCAGGGTGGAAATGCCCCTCAAGTCGGGGCCCGGGACGTCCGATGACCCCGACGGCAGGCCGTGCCCCGCGGGACCGCGTCCCGCGGGCATCCCGACGGCCCATTGTGGTGGTTTCGACGCACCGCGGTACCCCGGGTCCCGCGGTCCAGCCCGCCGTGCCGGCCCTGGCCGGCGCCGCGATCAGGGAGTGAAGCGATGCTCTTCGGCAAGAAGCAGTCCCTCGTGGGGCTGGACATCGGGAGCCACACCATCAAGGCGGTCGAGCTCGAGCCCCTGCCCAACCGGACCTTCCGCCTGGCGCGGTGGGGCATCTCGGCGCCGCTGGCCGAGGCGATCGTGGACGGCGAGATCATGGACCGCCAGCTCGTGACCGATTCGATCTCGAACCTGTTCGAGTCGCGCGGGATCCGCTCGCGCAGCGTGGTCGCCGCGGTGAGCGGGCGCGCCGTGATCGTCAAGAAGATCACCATGAACCGCCTGTCGGCCGAGGACGCGCAGCAGGCGGTGTACTGGGAGGCCGAGCAGCACGTCCCCTACGACATCAACGACGTGTCGCTCGACTTCGAGATCCTAGGGGCCGCGCCCAACGACCCGAAGCAGATGCAGGTGCTGCTGGTGGCGGCCAAGAAGGACATGGTGATGTCCTTCGGCGACCTGATCCGCGAGGCGGGCCTGAGCCCGGCGGTCGTGGACGTGGACTCCTTCGCGGCGCAGAACGCGCTCGAGGCCAACTACGACTTCGCGCCCGCGGACGTGATCGCGATCCTCAACATCGGGGCCGAGATCACCAACATCAACATCATCCAGGCCGGCGTGCCCTACTTCACGAAGGACCTGCAGGTGGGCGGCAACACCTTCATCGAAGCCGCCCAGCGCAAGTTCGGCCTGAGCCAGGCCGAGTCCGCGGCGGCGGTGCGCGGCGAGTCGGGCTCGGGCCTCGAGCTGACCCCGGTGATCGAGGGCGCGTGCGAGGGCCTGGCGACGGCGCTCGAGCGCGCGCAGGCCTACCTGCGGACCTCGGGCGAAGCCGGCGCCATCTCGCGCATCATGCTGTGCGGAGGCAGCGCGCTGACCCCGGGCGTCCCGGAGTTCCTCGGCCGTCGCTTCGGCGTGGCCACGGAGATCGCGAACCCGCTCACCCGTGTGAGCTACGACCCGGCCCTGTTCGCGGGGCAGGACGTCATGAAGGTGGCGCCACTTCTGACGGTGGGCATCGGACTGGCCCTGCGCCGCGTGGGAGACAAGAGATGATCCGGATCAACCTCCTCCCCGGAGAGGAGAAGGGGCAGCGCAAGGCGGCCGTCACCTTCAAGGCCGGCGACCTGGTGGTGCCGCTCGCCGTGCTGCTGGCCGCCGGCGTCGTCATCGCCGGCACGGTGCTGTCGCAGAAGACGCGCGCGGCGGCGCTGGCCAAGTCCATCGCCGAGGTGGAGTCGCAGTCCCGCGTGCTGGCGCCGCAGATCGAGCGGGTGAACCGGCTGGCCCAGGAGCGGGCCGAGCTGGACCTCCGGCTGGGGATCATCGGCCGGCTCCAGCGGGGGCGCACTCAGAGCGTGCGGCTCATGGACGAGCTGGCGAAGTGCGTGCCCGACCACCTGTGGCTGGTGGACGCGCAGCAGGACGGCGCGTCGGGCCTGAACCTCGAGGGCGTCACCTTCTCGAACCTGGTGGTGTCGGATCTGATGTCGCGGCTCGAGCGCTCGCCGATGTTCGCGAACGTCGAGCTCCAGGTCGCCGAGCACGCCGCCATCAACGAACACGACATCGTGCGGTTCCGGGTCAGCTGTCTGGTGACCCCGAACCGGCCGGCCGAATAGGGAGGACGCCATGGCGAACCTGGATCTCAAGAACCCCGCGCTGCAGAAGGTGCTGCTGAGCGTCGTGGTCGCCGGCGGCCTGCTCGCGGTCTTCTTCCTCACCCACTTCCTGCCGTTCAGCTACCCGACCCAGCGCGACCAGCTCGGCGTGCTCAAGGCGGACTACGAGAAGAAGTCCACCGAGCTGGCGCGGGCCCGCGCCACCGTGGCCGACCTGCCGCGCTTCGAGGCCGAGTACGACCAGCTGCACGAGCGCTGGTCGCTGGCCGCGGAGCTGCTGCCGGCCGACCGCGAGCTGGGGTCGCTGCTGCGCCGGATCACGCTCGCCGGCCAGCAGACCGGCGTGCGGTTCGTGCTGTTCCGCCCCGCCGCGCCCAAGGCCGAGCAGTACTACACCGAGCTGCCGCTCCAGATCTCGGTGACCGGCGGGTACCACCAGGTGGGCTCGTTCCTCGCCGAGCTGGCGAACCTGCGGCGGATCATCACGGTTTCGAACGTGCGCCTCAAGACCAACACCGGCGGCGACGCCACCGCGTCCGTCGCGGTCGAATTCACCGCCTCGGCCTACAGTCTCAACGCGACGACGGCCGCGGCGCCGCCCGAGACCCCGGCCGCCGGCAAGGAAGGAGCGAGCAATGCGCGCAAGTCGTCGTGAGCCAGCGCTGCGGCGCGTGACCCGCGTGCGCGGGGCCGCGGACCTCCGCGCACTGACGGGTGTGGTCGTCGCCGGCCTGCTGGTGGGCGGCGCGGCCGCGGTGGTGCTGCGGGCCGCCGCGGAGTGGCTGGACCCGCGCCCGGCGCTCGCCGGGACTCCGGCGCCGGGCGGGTCGTCCACCGCCCTGCGCGCGGTCAACGCGGCGAAGCAGGCGAGCGCCCAGGCGGCGGCGCGCGTGAGCGCGCTCGACGCCGCGGCGGGCGCGAAACCGCCGGTGCCGGCGAAGTCCCAGCCGCCGGTGAAGCGGCCGGGTGTGCCGGCCGTCGCCGTGTCCAGCGGGCCCTCCGTCACCCCGGTGCCGGTGCGGCCGATGGCGCACCTCGACGACCAGCCCACATACCAGTACAACGCGCTGGGCCGGCGCGATCCGTTCCAGCCGCTGGTGGGCGGGGTGGAGTACGTGGAGAGCAACGCGCCGCCGGACGTCGGCGGCACCAAGGTGGTGGGCATCGTGTGGGGGGCGGAGGACAAGTTCGCGATCTGCGAGGATGCCCGCGGGAACAGCTTCGTGCTGCGCCGCGGAGACAAGGTCATGAATGGAATCGTGGAGGGCGTCAAGCGGGACGCGGTCGTCGTCGTCATCACCGTGGACGGGCAGTCGCAGACTGTGACGATCCCCGTGACCCGGAAGGGAGACTCGAATGCGAACCGGTAAGGTCCTGATGGGCCTGTCTCTGATCGTCGTCGTGGCCCTGGTGGCCCTGGCTCCCCTTCCGGCCCGTGCCCAGGACACGGGCGCCATGAAGCAGGTGGGCCTGGTGCCCACCGGCTCCGGGACGTTCAGCATCGACGTCGAGGGGGCGGACATCCGCACCGTCTGCCGCGCCGTCGCGGAGTTCAGCCACCGCAACATCGTGGTCGGCGTCAACGTCAGCGTGAAGGTGAAGATCTCGCTGCACAACGTCGGCTGGCAGGAGGCGCTGCGCACCATCCTGCGCTCCAACGGGCTGGACTACGTGGAGGAGAACGGCATCCTGCGCGTGGACGACATGTCGAAGCTCTACCAGGAGTCGGTGGAACGCGAGACCGCGCGCGCCAAGGCGGCCGAGATGGTGGCGCTCGAGACCCGCATCGTGAAGCTCAACTACGCGAACGCGAGCGAGCTCACCGCGGCGCTCCAGGGCTCGCTGACCCGGCGCGGCACCGTGCTGGTGGAGCGGCGCACCAACTCGCTCATCATCAACGACGTGCCCGGCAGCGTGGAGAAGGTCGAGAAGATGGCGATGGACCTGGACTCGACCACGCCACAGATCGAGATCACGGCCAAGCTGGTGGACGTGGACGTCGAGGCGCTGCGCGACATCGGCATCGAGTGGGCGATCGGGCGGGAGAGCAAGTTCTACAAGATGGAAGACCCTGCTAGCGGGAAGTTCGACAAGCCGGTCCAACTGCCGCCGGTTCACCCCGGGAACGACCAGAACCAGGACTTCAACCCGTCGCAGGAGACCGGCATCGCGGATCCGGCGACGCGCCTCACCTACGGCCTGTTCAAGAACGCCATCGGCCTCGAGGCCCAGCTCCAGATGCTCGAGCAGAACCGCAAGGCCAACATCATCTCGAACCCGCGGATCACGACCGTGGACAACCGCGAGGCGAAGATCCTGGTGGGGCAGAAGATCCCGCTCATCGTGCAGGACGTGGCCGGCAACCCGGTCTCGCAGCTCCAGACCATCGGCATCCAGCTCAAGGTCACGCCCCACCTGACCGCGGACAAGAAGATCATCATGGACCTGCACCCGGAGGTCAGCGATCTCTCGACGCAGAGCACGGTGCAGGGTGGCGTGATCATCAACACCAGCGAAGCCGACACCCGCGTCATGGTGGACGACGGGCAGACCGCGGTGATCGGCGGGCTGATCCGCACCAACGAGGGCGAGGTCCGGCGCGGCACTCCGTTCCTCAAGGACCTGCCGCTGCTCGGGTTCCTGTTCCGCTCGAACACCACCATCCACCAGAACCGCGAGCTGATCATCTTCGTGACGCCGCGGCTCATCACGGACATAGCGGCAAAGCACTGACCGCAAGCAGGGACCGCTTCGAGGCCGCCGGGCTCTTGCCCGGCGGCCTCGACGGTTGTAGTAGCTCCCAGAAGGGGCTCTGACGGGGAGCTGGCAGTTCTCGGGGAGTTGGTCGCAGGGACCAAGGGAAAGCGCAAGGTGGCAACCCCACGAGGATGACACCGAAGGAAGTGGCGAAGGAACGTGGGGACCGTGGAACAGGAATCGGCCCTGAAGCACCCCCGCCCGCCTCGACGAAGGGGAGTCGTATCGCCGCCGACAGAAACCCAAGCTTAGCGCTGGACAACACCGGGCGCCCTGAGAGAGGTTCACCACGTCATGGCAGGGAGGGAGGATCGTGAGAGTCGGCACAAGGCCCCGAGAGGAGGGCGAACCAATGATGGACAGGCACAAGGCTCCCGCCGCACCCGTCCCGGATCGTCGGAGAGCACCGCGCTCTCGTCGGCCGACGAACCAACATGTACACACCAGTCTGCTGCTGTGTTGTCTCGGCCTCTTGGCGGTCGTTGCAGACAGCAGCGCCCAGTGGGCGCCGAACGGTGTGCCGCTCTGTACCGCTTCTGCTGCGCAGGTGGGGCCAGCCATTGTCCCAACTGGCACCGGCGGAGCCCTTGTCGCATGGGAGGACTACCGCAACGACGCCGTGACGGGCGCTGATGTGTTCGTGCAGAAAGTTTCCGCCGTTGGGGGAGCGCGTCCGTTCGGTTGGCAGGACGATGGCTACGCACTCTGTACGGCCGCTGGTGCTCAGGTCGATGTTCACGGAATTCCAGATGGTAGTGGAGGGGCGATCTTTGCGTGGACTGACCTCCGTGTGGGTGGGGCAGACATCTACGCACAACGAGTGGATAGCCTGGGCCAGGTCCAGTGGACATTGGATGGGGTTCCGGTCTCCGCCGCCACGGGTACGCAACAGCATTCGCGACTCACTGGCGACGGTCTCGGCGGGGCGATCATTGTCTGGAAGGATCGCCGGAGCGGTACGAACTTCAATGTATATGCGCAGCTCCTGGATGCTAGCGGCACGCCGCAATGGGCGACGGACGGCATCGCAATGACCGCGGTAAGCAACGACCAGTTGGGTCCCCACCTCGTGTTGGACGGCTTTGGCGGCGCCATTGTCGCGTGGGACGACGTGGTTCCCAACAATGCAGACATCCACGTGCAACGCGTCACCAGCGCAGGCGTGTTGTCTTGGGGTGGGTCGGTCTGCTCGGCCAGTGGCAACCAGGATCAGTCCGTCATTTGCGACGACGGGCTGAACGGGGCCCTCATCGCGTGGAGGGATGGCCGCAGCTTGCCCTCCGCGCGAGATATCTACGTCCAGCGCGTGACGTCCGCTGGCGTGATCGGACCATCCGGCTGGATGGCCGACGGCGACTCTGTGTGTGCATTCGCTGGTGACCAGACGGATCCGGTAATCGCTCCAAGCAGTGCTGGGGGTGCGGTCATCGCTTGGCTGGACGGGCGGAACGGCGCGGTGTCGCTCACTGACGTCTACGCGCGCCGTGTGCTGGTTGGGGGTGGCATGGTCGTCCCCGACGGTGGAATCGCGCTCTGCACGGCCGCCACGGAACAGGGCGCCCTCGCGATCACCCCGGGGGCCCATGGCGGTGCAATCGTGACTTGGGAGGATCCGCGCAATGAGACCATGACGCACGACATCTACGCTCAACTCATTCGCTCGGATGATGCCATTGGAGGCGGCTGGGCCATCGACGGCGAGCCCGCGTGCGTCACTGTTGGTGAACAGAGCCAGCCTGCTGTTACGACTGACAGTTCCGGTGGCGCGCTGATCTGCTGGCGGGATGATCGGCTTGGTGGAGTGCCGCCTTTCATCACGAACTACGATATCTATGTGCAGCGCGTTACATCTGATGGGGTTCCTGCTCCGACGGCCGATGTGCCCGCTACCGGTCGGCGCCCGGTCTCTGCGTTCGAGTCTCGGCCCAATCCGGCCCGGGACGAGACGGAGATCCGCTTTGGCACGTCCGCACCCGCTCGACTGGCGGTAGTGGTCCTTGACCTGAGCGGGCGGACTGTGCGGCAGCTCATGGCGCTGCAGGACATCAACGTTGGCACGCACAGGATTCCCTGGGACCTGCGGGACGACTCCGGTGTTGTCGTGCGACCCGGGGTCTACTTCGTTGCATTGCAGCCGGCAGGGGGATCCATGCGCGTTGCGGTGGTGCGCTAAATCGTTTCGCCTGAATCGGCGAAGGGCTTGAAAAACGTGAGACCTGCCTTTATCTCTGAGGTTGTCGAAGTCCAGCAGCCCAGAGACAAGGAGGTCTCACGATGGTGCAGCCGTTGCGGCT
>JACRPT010000082.1 GCA_016223045.1 Candidatus Eiseniibacteriota bacterium | reverse complement strand
GATGCAGCCGTGGAACCATCGTGAGACCTCCCTGTCTCCTGGCGTTGTTGATGCGACCCAAACCAAGAGATACAGGGCAGGTCTCACGACTTTCAAGTCAGCCTGGTCGGACTTCTCCGATTCATGCGAAATGATTTAGTGTCCCGAGTCAGGGGTGCGCCTGCATTCGGGCGCCGCCGCGCCCGCCCCGCTGCGTTGCTCCTCCTCGACGTATCTCCCGGATACGACTTCGTCGTCGCGCCTTGCGGGGTGGGAGGGGTACCCACGCGAAGCGTGGGTCGGGCGTCCTCGGTGCGACGGCGCACCCCTGACTCGGGACACTAGCCCATGCATCCGCTGCTCACCGGCCGCCTGCGGATGTCGCTCTACCTGGTCCTTTTCCTGGGGATCGGGCTGCTGCTGGCCGGGCTCCTGGTGCTGCTGGAGCCGCGGCCGTTCTCGGCGGCGCTGCTCTTCGTCGGGCCGCTCACCCTGGTCTACGCTTCCATCTGCCTCTCGGCGTGGTACGTGTGCCGCGCGCATCCGCCCGCGACCACGCCGGCGCTCCAGCTCCTGGGCAGCCTGGCGGGCGCCGCGCTCCAGTCGAGCGCGGTGTGGGTCGGGCTCGGCGCGCTGTGGGCGGTGCTGCTGGCCCGCGCCGCACACGTCGGCCCGGACCGCGCCGGGATCCTGCGCGATCTCACCGTGCTGTTCGCGGCCGGGATCGCGCTCTACGCCCAGTCCATCGTGGTCCACTACTTCGTGCTCGCCTTCGAGTCGGCGCGCGCCGCCGAGCGCCGCGTGCTGGAGACCCAGGTGACGGCGCGCGAGGCCGAGCTGCGCGCGCTGCGGGCCCAGCTCAATCCCCACTTCCTGTTCAACAGCCTCAACTCGATCAGCGCCCTCACCGCGCCCGACCCCGAGGCGGCGCGGCGCATGTGCGGCCTGCTAGGCGACTTCCTGCGCACCAGCCTGGCGCTGGGCGGGCGGGCGCGCGTGGCGTTCGGGGAGGAGCTGGCGCTGGCGGAGCGGTATCTTTCCATCGAGCAGGTGCGCTTCGGCGCGCGCCTCGGCTTCGAGAAGCAGGTGGAGCCCGCGGCCGAGCGCTGCCTGGTGCCGCCGCTCCTGATCCAGCCGCTGATCGAGAACGCGGTGAAGCACGGCGTGGCGGACCGGGTAGCGGGCGGGGTCGTGAGGATCGAGGCGCGGCGGAAGGGTGGCGCGCTCGAGGTCGCGGTCGAGAACCCGCGCGACCCCGCGGCGCCGCCGCGGCGCGGCGCGGGGCTGGGGCTCGACAACGTGCGACAGCGGCTCGAGGCGCTCGACCCGCGCGCGACGCGCGTGGACGTGTTCCGTGAGGAGCAGCGCTTCCGCGTGGTGCTCACGCTGCCCGCCGTGGAGGACGACGATAGTGTCTGAGGCGCGGATGATCCGCACGGTGCTCGTGGACGACGAGGCGCCGGCGCGCGCGCTGCTGCGCGAGTACCTGGCCGCGCACGCCGACGTCGCGGTGGTGGGCGAGTGCACGAACGGCTTCGAGGCGGTGAAGGTGATCGGCGAGCTCGCGCCCGACCTGGTGCTGCTCGACGTGCAGATGCCCAAGCTCGACGGTTTCGAGGTGCTCGAGCTGCTGGAGAGCCGGCCGGCGGTGGTGTTCGTGACCGCCTACGACGAGTACGCGCTCCGCGCCTTCGAGGTGCACGCGGTGGACTACGTGCTGAAGCCGGTCGGGCGCGAGCGGCTGGCGGAGGCGCTGGCGCAGGTGCGCGCGCGCCTCGCGGCGGCTTCCGGCGCGCCGCCCGCGCCCTCGCCCGCCGCGCTCGCAGCCGCGGCGCGCCCGCCCGGGCAGTACGCCGGGCGCGTGCTGGTCAGGGACGGTGCGAACGTCCACGTCATCCCGGTCGAGCAGGTGGACTGGATCGAGGCGCAGGACGACTACGTGGCGATCCGCGCCGAGGGCAAGACGCACTTGAAGGCACAGACGCTCGCGGAGATCGCGGCCGGGCTCGACCCCGCGCGCTTCGTGCGCATCCACCGCTCCTACGTGCTCAACGTCGAGCGGCTCTCGCGGCTCGAGCTCTACGCCAAGGACAGCCGGGTCGCGTACCTCAAGGACGGCAAGGAGCTCCCGGTGAGCCGCGCCGGCTACGCGCGGCTGCGCGAGCTGATGTAGCCGGTTTCGGGCGCCTTCCCCCGCGCGGCCGCGCGGGAGTAGCCTCGTCACGTTCGTCCGCCGAGAGCGTCTCCGGGCGTCTGCGTCCACCACCACGGGAGGAACCATGGTCTTCGCCTACGTCCCGCCGCCGGTGTCGCCGCGCGCGCAGGAGCTGGCGCAGCGGCTCGCGCAGGTCATCGAGGAGTTCCGGCAGCGTCACCCCGACCTGGCTTCGCTCGAGGTGCGCCAGGCGGCGCAGCTTGCCGCAAGCCGCACGTGCGGAAGCCATCGCGGTGTCGTCATCGCCAGCGCCGTGATCGCCGGCGTGACCACGGCACTGGGGCTCGGGATCTTCGCGTCGCTGCAGCACGGCGCCCGCGGCCAGATGCTGCTGCCGATGGTGCTGGTCATGGTCGCGATCATCACCATCGCCCTGCTGCTGGCGCTGCGGAGCCGCTGAGCGACTGCGCCGCGATGGGCGCACCCTCGAGCGTCGGCCGGGAGACAGCGCATCGCTCCTGCATCCGGCACGGCGAAGCGCGCCGCCGCCCGGCTCGACGGTGCGCGGCCGCTCCACCGGTCTGCTCGACGGCCCGCGCCCGCGCGTTGTAGATTCCCTGCCCGTGAACCCGACCCCGAAGCTCTCCACCGCCACCATCGCCGCGCGCATCCCGTATGCGAACGCCGCGCCGTTCTACGCGCTGTGGGCCGACGCGCCCTTCGCGGTGAGGAACCTGGTGCCGCGCGAGCTGGGTCGCGAGGCCGAGGCCGGGAACGTGGACCTCGGGCTCATGGCGGCGGGCGACTTCGTGCGCCTCAAGGACCGCTTCGAGCTCCTCCAGCCGCCGATGGGCCTCGCGGCGCGCGGGCAGGTGATGTCGGTGCTGCTGTTCTCGCGCCGCCCCGCCGCCGCGCTGGCGAACGCGCTCATCTCGGTGAGCCCCGAGACCTCGACCTCGGTGCGGCTGCTCCACCTGCTCCTGGACGTGCGGCGCGGGCTCCCGGGCGTGCGCTACGTGCGCGGGCTCGAGCCCGCGCAGGCCGACGCGCTGCTCATGATCGGCGACAGCGCCATGCGCATGAGGAACCGGCGGCCCGCCGGCTTCACCCACACGCTGGACCTGGGGAGCGACTGGCTCGAGTGGACCGGGCTGCCGTTCACGTTCGCGGTATGGGCGGTGCGCAGCAGTTTGGATCCCGCACTGAAGGACGAGTTCGCACGCTTCCTCGACGCGTCGCTCGCCGCCGGCCTCGCCGACCTCCCCGCGGTGGCGCGCCAGCAGACCGAGCCCGGCTGGACGGCGGACGAGATGGAGGCCTACCTCCGCTGCTTCCACTACCGTTTCGGGCCGGAAGATCTCAAGGGACTCGAGCGCTTCGAAGAGCTGCTGCGCCAGCACGACCTGATCCGCGGGGACTGAGCGCCGCGCCGCGCGCCGCAGCTCGCAACCGCGCCGGGCTTCGCCGCGTAGGATCTCCACGCGGGCCACGTCCCGAACACTCACCCGGGCGCCGCGCGCCCGCATCGAAGGAGCCCCACCATGGCGACCATGCACGAAGTGGACTACGAGATCCTCGGCGACGATTTGCAGTTCGTGAAGATCGAGCTCGACCCCGGCGAGGCGGTGGTGGGCGAGGCCGGCGCGATGATGTACATCGAGGACGGCATCCAGATGCAGACCATCTTCGGCGACGGCTCGGCGCAGTCGCAGGGCGGCGGGCTGATGGGCGCGCTGCTCGGCGCCGGCAAGCGGCTGCTGGTGGGCGAGTCGCTGTTCATGACCGTGTTCCAGAACCAGGGCCAGGGCAAGAAGAAGGCCGCCTTCGCCGCGCCCTACCCGGGCAAGATCATCGCCATCCACCTGGCCGAGATCGGCGGCGAGCTGATCGCGCAGAAGGACTCGTTCCTGGTGGCGGCCAAGGGCGTGAGCCTCGGCATTGCCTTCACGCGCCGCTTCGGCGCGGGGCTCTTCGGCGGCGAGGGCTTCATCCTCGAGCGGCTGCAGGGCGACGGCTGGGCGTTCGTGCACGCCGGCGGCACGCTCGAGGAGAAGACGCTCGCGCCCGGCGAGCTGCTGCGCGTGGACACCGGCTGCATCGTCGCCATGCAGCCGAGCGTGGCGTACGACATCCAGATGGTCGGGGGCCTCAAGAGCATGTTGTTCGGTGGCGAGGGTCTGTTCTTCGCGACCCTGCGCGGTCCCGGCAAGGTGTGGCTCCAGTCGCTGCCGTTCTCGCGGCTGGCGAGCCGCATCTACGCCGCCGCGCCGCAGACCGGCGGCCGCCGCCGCGAAGAAGGCTCGCTCCTCGGCGGCCTCGGGAATCTGCTGGACGGCGACGGACGCTGAGGGCGGGGTTCCGGGCTGACGGGTAGCATCCGGGACGGAGGGCGCGTGGCGTACGCATTGCTGATGGCCGCCGGTTGCTCGAGCTTCGCCGTCGCGCTGCTCCACGTCGGGATCGTCTTCGCCGGGCCGGCGGCCTACCGCTGGTTCGGCGCCGGAGAGAGGATGGCGACGCTCGCCGCGCAGGGCTCGCCGCTGCCCGCGATCGTCACGCTCGCCATCGCCGCGGTGTTCGCGATCTTCGGGCTCTACGCGGTCTCGGGCGCGGGAGCCATGTCCCGGCTGCCGCTGCTGCGTGTCGGGCTCCTGGCGATCGGCGCGATCTACACGCTGCGCGGGTTGCTGCTGGTCGCGGAGGTGCGCGCGGTCATGGCGAACCCCGCCGCGTTGCCGCCGCGCGAGCTGGTGTTCTCGGCCGCGTCGCTCGCGATCGGGCTGCTGTACCTGGTCGGCACGATCTCGAGCTGGCGCCGGTCGGGGGCATAGGGCCCGGGAAGCAGCCCGATTGCGCTTGTCCCGCTGGGCCGCGCGGTGCACCATCGCGGGCATTCCACCTGCACCCGGGCCATGAGGGAGGACCGATGCCTCGCGCAGCCGCCCCGGCGCTGGACGCCAGAGACGCGCGGCCGCCACTCAGCGTGAGCGTTAGCCGACGGCCTCGAGGTTCTCGGGATCGGTCAGTCGCGAACGCAACGACGAGGATGCGACCCAGGTGCGGCAGTCTTCAGATGCCGCCGGTCGCTCCTCAGGAGGTAGCTGAGCGTGAAGGACTTCTACTTCGTTGGTGGTCCACGGCCGGGCCGGGAAGCGGAGTTCTTTCGTCGGCTCAAGGAGGTTGGAGGTCCTCCTTCGGGCTGGAAGATTCTGCGACACGCGTCAGACGATCGCGCCCTCCACCTCATACCCACCGCGTCCGAGGAAGACATCGTGGCGCACCTTCAGCAGTTCGGCGAAGCCTACGAACACGGCGAGATCGTCGAAGTGCTCAGGTCGGTAGAGTGAGGACCTCTTCGCACTCGTGCCGGGCATCCTCAGGGACTTGATGAGGCGATGAAGGCGATCCTCCAAGAGCGGTACGGATCTCCTGATGATCTGGAGCTCCGAGAAGTCGATATGCCGGTGGTCGGCGATGACGAAGTCCTCGTGCGCGTACGAGCGGCTTCGCTCCATCCGGACGTGTGGCACGTCGTAGCCGGGCGACCTTATGTCCTCCGCCTGATGGGAGCCGGGTTCTCCAAGCCGAAGAACCCGATCCCTGGGACGGACATGGCGGGAATCGTCGAGTCGGTCGGCAAGTGCGTGCGACAATTCCGGCCGGGCGATCCGGTATTCGGCGAGACCATCGTGGCTCAGCAATGGATTCACGGCGGCGCCTTCGCCGAGTACGTGTCCGTCCACCAGAATCTGCTGGCACGGAAGCCGGACAACGTGACGTTCGAGCAAGCCGCCTCCGTTCCGACCTCCGGGTTGATCGCTCTACAGAACCTCAGAGGCCTGAGTCAGTGGCGGCCGGGGCAGGAGGTGTTGATCAACGGTGCGGGCGGCGGGGTGGGTGCGCTCGCCTTGCAGATCATGAAGGCCCACGGCGCCCACGTGACCGCCGTGGACAGCACGAGCGAGCTGGGCATGCTCCGCTCACTCGGGGCAGATGAGGTCGTGGACTGCACGCGGGAGGACTTCACCCGACGTGGTGTTCGCTACGATCTCGTCTTCGATGTCCCGGGGAACCATCCGTTCTCCGCCTGCAGGCGCGCGCTCAAACCTGACGGGCGATACGTACTCATCGGGCATGAGCGTTTTGGAGCATCGGGCAAGCGCGTGTTCGGACTCATCCCCCACTTTCTCAGGCTCATGGTCCTCTCGCGCTTCGTGAAGCAACTGCGAGGTCCGGGCTTGCCGATGCCCACCAAGAAGGAAGCGATAGCCGTCCTCAGAGAACTGCTCGAAAGCGGGAAGATCGCCCCGATCATCGACAGCACCTACCACCTGAGTGAGGTTCGCGAGGCTCTCCGGCACATGATCGAAGACGAAACCCGAGGAAAGGTGATCATCACTCCGGTTGAAGCTGGCTGACAACGGCATGCACCTGACGGCGCTGCGCGCAACCAGTGATGCCGTACACGTTCGTTGCTGAAACGACGCGTGAAGATCCTGCTTCAGCAACGAAGCGGGGAGCCGCTCGAGGTGAACGTCCAGCAGTAGGGGATGCTGGCGGAGTCTCGGTGAACACCGGCGCCTCCGCGGGCGCGTCACTGACGAAACGAGCGGATGAACGCTGCTCTCGGAGGAAACGATGCCTGACGCGATACCCCCAGCCGCCGACGACCCAACCGAGGCGATCATCGCGTTGGAACGCGCCGCTCTCGACCGCTGGGGGAAGGGCGACCCCTCAGGGTTCCTGGAGATCTGCGCGCCGGATGTCGTGTACTTCGACCCGAGCCTGGAGCGACGCATAGACGGTCGCGATGCGCTGGCGCGCTACTACGAGACGCTGCGGGGCAAGGTCTCCATCCAGCGGTACGAGCTGCTGAATCCGCTGGTGCAACGGGTCGGCGCCGCTGCGATACTCACGTTCAACCATGTGTCCTACGGAGGCGGGACGGCCGAGCATCGCTGGAACTGCACGGAGGTGTACCGGCGGTCCGGCGGCAGCTGGGAGATCATCCAGACGCATTGGTCGCATACCCTGGCTGTGAGAGTATGAACCCGCGACAGCCCGGCGAGCTCGAGTTCGCCGCAGATCGACTCGGCGCGGCGGAACCGGCGAGTTCACGCCTCGCGCGTCGCAAGGGGCACGGTCCGTGCTCATCAGCGGCCGGGCGGCCGAACGCCGGGAGATGAGGAGTGAAGTCATGACGCCGACGCGATGCGCGGTGTTCGTGAGCCTCGCCGTCTGGTGCGCGATCGGATGTGCGGGCCCGACGCGGCCCAGGGTGCCGGTGATCCCGCCGGGGGAGCCGACGGCGGAAGAACTCTCCGCCGCACCCGGGCAGGTTGAGCTGGCCGGGCACCGGCTCGTGCTGCAGACGTATCTGTGGCGGGACTTCATGCCGATCTCGCCTCCTGATGGCATGCCGCTCATCGCGGTGGTCCGGGTCGTGGACGCCGATTCGACGAGCCTCCCACCCGGGCTGAGCGCGGAGCGTTTGTGGGTCATCAACGACGGTCGGACCTGGGCGACGGCCTTCTCCGATGAACCGATGGTGCCGACCCCGGGCTACGTACTCCAGCGGGTCGCCCGGAACGGGCCCAAGTGGGGGCCGGGGATCCGTGTCGCCGTGGTCGTGGGCTTGAGGATCGGGTCGGGCGACCTGCATCTTCTGCGCGCGGCCGACCAGTGGATCGCGCGCACCGATTAGGATTCCCTACAGCCTCTCCGCCCGCTCCACCACGCCGTAGGTCTTCTCCTCGAGGAACGCGAACAGCCTGAGGTACGCGTACGGATCCGGCGCCTCGAGCGCCTCGCGATCGATCGAGGCGGCGACGATGCGGCCGAGGAAGATGACCTCCTCGCCGAACACCAGCTCGCGCTCGCAGACGCACTCGAGGTGCGCCTTGCACTCGGCGATGCGCGGCGACTTGACCTGCTCGGCGGGGAGCGCGGTGAGGCCGGCGGCCTCGATTGGGCGCGGGTGCGGCAGCTCGTGCGAGGCCCACACCTTCTCGGCCAGCTCGGCGCCGGGGATGTTGACCACGAAGTCGCCGCCGCGGCGGATGTTCTGCGCGGTGACGTGCGTCAGGTTGCAGCCCAGCGCCAGCACCGGCGGGTGGAACACCATCATCGAGACCAGGCTCTTGGGCGCGACGTTCGAGCTGCCGTCGGCGTTGCAGGTGGTCACGAGCGTGACCTGCCCGAGCAGGGGCGAAGGGTGCCAGACGATCTTGTCGGCGCTGAAGGCGACCTTCTGCTTGGCCGCGGGCGCGGCGGTCTGCTTCGCGGCGGACAAGCTTGGCCTCCTCCCGATCGCTGGCGCGGTCTCTCGCGCGGCGGGCTCGGTTCGCTTCGTTCACCGCCCGGGCGCGATCTTCCGTGCGGCGCGGGTGGTGGGCTGCCTTCGGCGTGCGGGCCCTACTCCCGCCCCCAGGCTGGCGCGCGCTTGTCGAGGAAGGCCTGCAGGCCTTCGATGGCGTCCGGCGTGTTCATGAGCTGGTGCACGTAGAGCCGCTCGACGGCCTCCACGTCCGCGATGTCGGGGCGGCGTCGCGCGCAGCGCATGGCGCGCTTGGCGAGCCGCAGCGTGGTGGGGCTCAAGGCGCGGAGCTGGGCCAGCGTCGCCTCCACTCTCTCGTCGAACTTCTCGGGGGACACGACGTAGTTGACGAGGCCGTTCGCCAGCGCCTCCTGCGCGCTCAGGATCCTGCCGGTCAGCACCATCTCGCTGGCCAGGTGCGGCGCGACCAGACGCGGCAGCGCGACCGCGGCGAGCGGCGGCATCACGCCGAGCTTGATCTCGGGCTGGCCGAAGGTCGCCTTCTCCGAGGCGATCACGATGTCGCACACCAGCGTCAGCTCGCAGCCGCCGCCCAGCGCCGGGCCGTGCACGGCGGCGACCACCGGGGTCTCGAACTCGAGCAGCATGCGGCAGACGCGATGGAACTGGCGCAGCATCTCTTCGCCGCGGTCGGGCAGGTGGTCGCGCACGTCCACCCCGGCGCAGAACGCCTTGCCGCGCCCGGAGAGCAGCACGGCGTTCAAGTCGGTGCGGCCGAGCAGTTCCTCGAGCGCGTCGGCCAGCTCGCGCGCGGTGACGAGGTCCACGATGTTGAGCGGCGGACGGTCCAGCACCACCCGCGCGACACCGGCGTCCGCGGCGACCTCGATGACAGCCATGACGTCCTCCCGTGGTTGATCGGGCCTCGCGCTGGCCCTGACGACTTCTGTTCGCGCCGCCGCGGACGCGTCCCCGACGCTGTCTGCCGCGTCGCGCGCCGGGCCGACTCCCCGCCGGTATCGCTCAGGTCACTTCGCTGGCGTTCTCCAGCACCATCGCGGCGCCCATGCCGCCGCCCACGCACAGCGTGGCGAGTCCGTGGCGCAGTCCCTCGCGCTTGAGCTGGCGCAGCAGCGTGCCCACCAGCCGCGCGCCGGTGGCGCCGAGCGGATGGCCCAGCGCGAGCGCGCCGCCGTTGACGTTGGTGCGCTCCTCGGCGAACCCGAGTGCGCGCACCACCGCGATCACCTGGCTGGCGAAGGCCTCGTTCAGCTCGATGCGGTCCACGGCGTCGAGCGCGATCCCGGCGCGCGCGAGCGCCTTCGGCACCGCCTCGACCGGGCCGATGCCCATGATCGCGGGCTCGACGCCGCCCACGGCGTACGAGACGAAGCGCCCGAGGGGCTTCAAGCCCAGCTCGCGCACCGCGCGCGCCGAGGCCACCAGCAGCGCCGAAGCGCCGTCGCTGGTGGGGCAGGCGTTGCCGGCGGTGACGGTCCCGCTCTCGTCGAACACGGGCTTGAGGCCCGCCAGCTTCTCGAGCGAGGTGTCGGGCCGGAGCGCGTCGTCCTCGCGCACCAGCACGGTGGCGCCGTCCAGCGCGCCTTCGACCGGCAGGATCTCCTCGGCGAACACGCCCAGCGCGCGCGCGGCGGCGGCGCGCTGGTGGCTCCTCAGCGTCCAGGCGTCCTGGTCGGCGCGCGCGATGCCGAACTCGCGCGCCACGCGCTCGGCGGTCAGGCCCATGGCGATGTAGGCGTCGGGCTTCCGCTCCATCAGGCCCGGGTTGGGCGAGGGCTTGACCCCGCCCATCGGGATGCGGGTCATGCTCTCCATGCCGCCCACCAGCACCAGCGAGGCCTCGCCCAGCCGGACCTTGGCCGCGGCGACCGCGGTCGCTTCCAGGCTGCTCGCGCACATGCGCGTCAGGGTCATCGCCGGCACGCGCACCGGCACGCCGGCGTTGAGCGCGATCAGGCGCGCGGCGTTGCGCCCCTGCTCGGCCTCGGGGTAGGCGCAGCCCACCACCACCTCGTCCAGCCGCTCGAGCGTGCCCGGCAGGGTGGAGGTGAGGTCGCGGAACAGCGTGGCCAGCAGGTCGTCGGGGCGCGCGCCGGCCAGCGCCCCCTTGCCGGAGCGGGTGAACGGGGTGCGGCGCGCCGCGACGATCCAGGCGGTTTCCATCGGAACCCTCACGAACCGCTTGATACGAATCGAACGCCCGGTCGGATAGTGAACGGCCATCCGAACGCGGTCAAGCGCGGTCCGCGCACCCTGACGGAGCCTCGCCTGGGCGGCAGGCGTCCGAAAGGACCAACCCGGCGTGGTCGGACCCGAGTACCAGGTCGGGCGCGACCGGGACCCCGACATTGCGGTGGCCCCGCGCAACCCGCCTCACTACCCTGCTCTTGTCGCATGAGGCATGATGCCCGCTCCGGCAGGTGAGGGCGCGGCCGTGCGTTCCTCGCGGGTCAGGTTGGTCGGAGCGCGGGCGTGCGGACGGCGTCGGGCGGGCCGGAGACGGACGGAGGCTGCGGATGAAGCTCGCGGGCAAGGCAGGCGTGGTCACCGGAGCGGGGCGCGGCATCGGGCGCGAGATCGCGCTGGCGCTGGCGCGCGAGGGCGCGGCGGTGGTGGTGAACGACGCGGGGGTCGCCGTGGACGGCGCGCCCTCGGCGGAGCGGCCGGCCGAGGAGGTGGTCGCGACGATCCTCGGCGCGGGCGGCCGCGCCGTGGCGGACATCGGCTCGGTCGCCTCGTGGGACGACGCGCACGCGATGGTCGAGCGCGTGGTGAGCGCGTTCGGACGCGTGGACTTCGTCGTCAACAACGCCGGCATCGTGCGCGACGTCATCTTCCACAAGATGACCGAGGGCGACTGGGACGCGGTGCTGGCCGTGCACCTCAAGGGCACGTTCAACGTCGCGCGCGCCGCCGCCCCGCGATTCCGCGCGCAGGGCTCGGGCGCGGTGCTCAACATGACCTCGACCTCGGGTCTGATCGGGAACGTCGGCCAGGCGAACTACGCGGCCGCCAAACTCGGCATCGTCGGGCTCACGCGCTCGATCGCGCTCGATCTCCAGCGCTTCGGCGTGCGCGCGAATGCCATCGCGCCGTTCGCCTGGACGCGCATCACCGGAACGCTCGAGGAGGCCGCCAGCGAGGCGGAGCGGGCGCGGGTCGAGGGCCTCAAGCGGCTGCGCGCCGACCAGGCCGCGCCGCTCGCCGTGTACCTGCTCTCGGACGCCGCGCGCGACGTGACCGGGCAGGTGTTCGCCGTGCGCGGCGCGGAGATCGTGCTGTTCTCCCTGCCGCGGCCGAAGCTCAAGGCGCACCGCGCGGGCGGCTGGACTCCGGAGGCCATCGCCGAGGCGGTGGAGCGCGAGCTGCGGCCGGGATTCACGCCGCTCGAAGTCACGTCGGACGTGTTCCCGTACGAACCGCTGCTCTGAAGGCGGGCGGCGCGGCTGCTGCTCGCTCGTCAGACTGCCGAGCCCGCCTCCGGCAGCCGTCCGTTCCGCGCGGGCCGGCGGTGCCGGCGCGCGCCGGGCGGTCAGGCCGCTGTATCCGCCACCGGCAGCCGTCCGCTGCGCGCGAGCTGGCGGTGCCGGTAGGCGCCGAGCCGCGCCGCGCCGAGCGCGCCGGCGAACATCGCGTCGGGGTGCGTGACGACGCGCAGCGGCGGCGCGGCCCCGACCTCGTCGCCCTCGTTGATCAGCGCCTCGAGGCGCTCCACCAGCCCGACGTCCTTCGCCAGCCCGCCGGTGACCAGCACCACGCCCTGCGCGCCCACCGAGCGCACCAGCCGCACCAGCTTGCCGGCGATACTGTGGTGGATGCCCTTGAGGATCTCGGCGGTGGTGATGCCGCGGCTCACCATGTTGATCACGTCGGTCTCCGCCAGCACGGCGCAGATGCTCGACACCGGCTCGGAGCGCCGTGCCGAGAGCGACACCTCGCCGACGTCGGCCAGCGCCACGCCCAGGTAGCGCGCGATGTTCTCGAGGAACTGGCCGCTGCCGCTCGCGCACTGGCTGGTCATGCGGTGCGCGAGCACCTTGCCGCGCTCGTCCATGCGGATCGCGCGCGCGTGCAGCGCGCCCACGTCGAGCGCCGCGCGCGCCTCGGGCACCAGGTGGAGCGCGCCGCTCGCGTGCGTCGTCATGCTGTAGAAGTGGCCGGTCCGGAACGGCACCGCGTCGCCGTCGCCGGTCGAGGCGACGTAGTCGAACGCTCGCTGGCGAGCGCCAGCACCTCGGCCGGCGCCCCGTCCGGGTGCCGCATCAGCGCGACCTTGATCGCGCTCGAGCCGACGTCCACGCCGGCGGTGAGCAGGGTGCGTCCGTTCGTGGGGTCCATGCCGTCTCCTCTAGTCGTCCACGTCCTGGCCGTGCTGGCGCACCGACGGGTCGGCGCGGCCGCACGGGGGATCCTCGGCCGGCTGCGCCGCGGCGCGGCCGAAGTTCGGCAGGATGCCGGGCCGCCCGGCGCGCAGGTCGTCGAGCGCGAACAGCGCCGCGCCGCGCGCGCCCATGTAGATCGAGTCGGCGTGGGTGTGGAGCGTGATGCCGCCCTCGTAGTTCTCGCGCACGAGGTCCTCGAGGATCCTGGTCGCCATCGGGTTCTTGCACACGCCTCCGGTGAACGTGAAGGCGTTGGAGATCCCTCCGGAGCGCGCGAGCAGCGACATCGCGCGCAGCATCATGGCGCGGTGCAGGCCGGCGAGGATGTCCGCGCGGTCCTGCCCGAGCGCAAGCCGGTCGCGCAGCTCGGCGCCGGCGAACACCGTGCAGGTCGAGTTGACGCGCACCATGCGCCGCGCCTGCATGGCCAGCGGGCCCAGCTCGTGCAGGCCGAGGTTCAGCTCGTCGGCGATGTAGCCCAGGTAGCGGCCGCAGCCTGCGGCGCAGCGGTCGTTCATCTGGAACGAGGTGACGACGCCGTGCTCGTCCACCTGGATCGCCTTGGTGTCCTGCCCGCCGATGTCGAGCACGGTGCGCGTGTCGGGGAAGCTGTCGTGCGCGCCGCGGCCGTGGCACAGGATCTCGCTCTTCACCGCCTCCCTGGGGAAGGGCAGGGTCTGCCGGCCGTAGCCGGTGCCGACGAACGCCACCTCCTCGATCTCGCGGTCCGCCGCTTCGCGGAGCGCGCTCTCGATGCGGGTCCGCGCGCTCCCGCCGTCGCCCCCGTTCTCCGGGGCGACGCGCCCCAGCGCGCGGCGCAGCAGCGGCGCGAACGCCGGGCGCCGGAAGCGCACCTCGACGTCGAGGATCGCGCGGTCGAACAGCCCCACCAGCCGGTCGAAGGGGACCTTCCCGTCGGCGGACACGCGCTCGGCGCCCGCCATGAACCCGGCGGCGGCGACGTCGCGGAAGAAGTCGCTCTTGCGCGCCGCCCCGCCGAGGAAGAGGTCGGGCGCGGCACGCCGCATCTCGCCGAGCACCTCGCGTGCCGCGGGCTCGAGCACGTCGCGCAGCGCGTGCACCGCAGGCCCCGCGACGTGCCGCACCACGGAGTCCTCCAGCTCGCCCAGCTCCTCCAGGTAGAGCTCGAGCCGCAGCGCGTCGAAGAGCAGCGCGCGGATCGCCTTTGCCTCCGCGGCGCCGGGGCCCGCGAGGCTCTCGATCGCGCGCTCGAGCAGGCTGCGCCGCGCGGCCAGGACCGCCTCCTCGTGGGCGACGGCGCACGCCACCTCGTAGTTGCTGCGGCTGTTGGTGATCCCCTGGCCGAGGATCCCGCCGCGCTCGTCCATCAGGACGGCCTTGGTGGTGGTCGAGCCGAGGTCTATCCCCACGACGCATTTCATGAATAGCCTCCCTGGCGCCGGGCCTCGAGCATCTGCAGGTAGCTCTGGATGCGGTTCTCGATGTTCGACTTGCCGAAGTAGCGCGGGTCCACCAGGTCCGACTCGATGAACGCGCCGGGCACGCCGGTGCGCTTCTCCAGCTCGCGCAGCATCAGGAGCTGTCCGGCGCTGAACGAGTTGCACGACTTCACGCTGTTGATCAGGAAGCCGTCGGCCTGGTAGTCGCGGATGTAGCGCTCGAGCAGCGCCACGCGCGCCGGCAGGCTCAGGTTGGTGTAGCAGCCGAGGCAGTAGTCGGCGAGGCTCTCGAGCGGGTGCTGCGAGTCGTGGCGGAAGCCGGTGTCGTAGAGCCCGCCGACCCGCGTGTAGGTGCTCGCCACGACCACCGCGCCCTCGCGGCTGAACATGCGCCAGAAATCGTTGAAGCTCGTCCAGTTCGGCGGACCCTCGACCACCAGCCGGTAGCGCTCGGGGCCGAGCGGGCCGTCGGGCGACATCGGGCCCTCGCCCGCGGCGATCCGCGCCTCGACCTCCGCGCGCAGCTCGCGGTAGTACCCGACCGCATCCGCGGTGCCGCGGAACGCGCTGAAGATCGGGCCGATGTAGTAGACGCCGCCGAAGTAGCCATCAATCGGGGAGGGCCGGTGCCGCGCCGATTCCCACACCGCCACCAGGTCGTCCTCGGCCCGGGCGGAGAGCGTGAGCCGCTGGCCCAGCGCGTCGAGGTCGAACTTGCGCCCGGCGATCGCCTCGAGCGCGGGGATCACCTTGTCGCGCAGCTGCTCGACCACGTAGCCGCGCATCTCGGGCGTGATCCTGCCGTCGGCCTGATAGGGCACGTGGAGCATCACCACCGGGCACTTGTACTGCTCGCGCAGCAGCTCGAACCACTTCATGAACGTGAAGCAGCCGGTGTACGAGAGCAGCAGCACGTCGGGGTCGGGGAGCTTCGTGCCGGTCGGGCCGATGTTCCCGCCGCGCATCATGCCGATGTCGCACTTGACGTAGGTGCAGACGTCCTCGGAGTGCCCGGCCTTCTCGGCCTCCAGGATGTAGCCGCCCGAGCGCCCGCGCATGCCGGACTGGAGCGCGTTGATCTCGGGCAGCACCGGGAGCATGCCCAGCGCGTCGATCAGCTCGGTGAGGTTGCCGGGCACGAACGTGTACACCACCTTGCGGCCGTCCTCGCGCGCGCGGGCCAGCCGCTCGAAGTGGCCGGCAATCATCTGCTTCTGGTGGAGCTGGCTGCGGTCCTTGGCGCTCTCGAGCGCGCTGCTCTTCGTGCTCATCGCTGGCCTTCCCAGAGTTTGACGGCGTCGGAGAACGCGCCCGCCTGCTCGCGGATGGTCTGGAACTGCCCGGTGTTCTCGGCGAACTTGACGCTGGTTCTCGGCGAACTTGACGCTGGTGTGCGGCACTCCGGCGCGGTCGAGCGCGGTCTCGAGCATGGGCTGATCCAGCAGCGCCGGATCGCAGAACGAGGCGGCGCAGAAGATCACGCCATCGGCGCCGCAGCGCTCCACCTTCTCGATCAGCGCCGCGCCTTTCACGCCGTCGGCGATGTAGCGCGACGCGGTCGCCACGCCGCGCTCCAGGTAGGCGCGGGCCAGCGATTCCACCGGGTCCTCGCCGTCCCGCAGCTCGATCGGCCCCTCGATCGAGCGCAGGCCGAGCTGCAGGTCGTCGTCGAGGATGTCGCAGCCGGCGCGCTCCAGCGTCCGGATCAGGGCGAGCGGCGGCTGCTCGCAGAACGCGCCGACCATCACCACGCGCGCGTTGTCGAACGCCCGGACCGGGCGCTGCCGGATGACGGTCAGGAACTCGTCGAGCAGGCGGACGTGCTCGCGCGCCGTCATCAGCGTGCCGGCGCGGGCGACCAGGTAGGCCTCCGACGCCCGCACGCGCCAGGGCTCGTCGCGGCGCAGCGCGTCGAGCGTGTCGAGCCGCTGGCGCCGCGCGTTCTCGTCGGCGATCGCCTGCCGCAGCGCGGCCGCGTCGAGCGACCGGGCGCCGCGCGCCGCGAGGTCGCGCGCCAGCGCCCGCAGCTGCTCGACGTAGAAGCGCCCGCCGACCGCGGGCGTGAAGTCCTGCGGCAGGTCGAGGTAGAAGGTGTAGCGCCCCGGGAACAGCATCTGCCACATGCCGCCGAGGTTGCGGATCACGTCGCAGATGGACGGGAAGATCATGCCGTCGGCCCAGTCGAGGTGCCCGGCGAGCGCCAGCTCGAGCGTGCTGCGCGGGATGTGGCACAGGTAGGACTGGAAGTACGAGTCGCCGCGGATGATGTCGATCTCGGCCCCGGCGCCGAACACGCCGACGGGCAGCGCGCCCATCGCCTCGATCAGCGGGCGCGGCGCGTAGATCGGCATGCAGCCGATCGCGAGCGCGCCGGGGTGCGCGGCCTTCCATTCCCGCACCGCGGCGAAGGTGTGGTCCTCGACCAGGCCGAGCGCGCGCTCGAGGAGCGGCGCGCACGGATCGGCGGGACGGGCGCTCTCGGGACCGGTGGGTTCCATGGGTCTGCTCCTCCTCAGGCTGCGCCCTTGCGATGGAGATGGATCGGAGAGCGCACTTCGACCCTGGCGACGCGGCGCTCGGTGGCCGACAGCGCCGCGCGCGCCGGCCAGGGCGCCCGCAGCCCGCAGAGCGCGAGGCCGTGGATCGAGCGCGCGACGTCCTGCGGCGTGCCGTGGCGCGCCGGGTCGTACCACGCGTACACCCAGTTCAGCATGCCGAAGATGTGGTAGGTGGCGCGTTCCAGCGCGCGCTCGTCCATCGCCTGGCCTGCCCCCTTCGCCGACCCGCGCCCGACGATGCCGCGCACGATCCCGAGCCCGAGGCGGAAGTAGCGCTCCTTCATCGCCCGCACCGCGCGCCGGTGCGGCGGCGGCAGCTCGCCGGCCTCCTCGACCAGCACCCGCATCACCTCGGCGTGGCCGGCGACGTAACGCACGTGTGTGAGGATGAACGCGTGCAGCCGCGCCTCGCCCGCCGCGACGGTGGCGCTCACCTCCTCGGCCATGGCGATCAGCGTCTCGAACGCGCGGGTCTGGAGCGCGAACAGCAGGTCCTCCTTCGAGCCGAAGTAGTTGTAGAGGTTGGCGAGGCTCATCCCGGTGGCGGCGGCGAGGTGGCGCATGGACATGCCGTGATAGCCGCGCTGCGCCAGCAGCCCGGCGGCCGCCCGCAGGATGTCCACGCGCCCCTCTTCCTTGCGCTCGATCCGCGTCACGCCGTCCTCCGTGCCGACAGCCCGGCGGCCGCCCGCAGGATGTCCACGCGTCCTTCTTCCTTGCGCTCCACCTGCGTCACGCCGTCCTCCGGCGCGCGCCGCCGCGCCCGCCCCGCCAGGCCCCGGATGTCATCACGCTCACACGCCCATGTTCTTGCGCGTCGCCGGCGGCAGGACGCGCCGGATCAGGTCCGCGTCGAACTTCACGCCCTGCGCGTAGAGCCGGCGCAGCTCGGCGAAGTCGATCTCGCGCTCGGCGCCTTCGCCGAAGTGGAACGCCGGGAAGCCCGCCGCCGCCTCGGTGTTCATGTTGAGCGCCAGCCACGAACGGTTGCTCTCGCTGTTCG
>JACRPT010000006.1 GCA_016223045.1 Candidatus Eiseniibacteriota bacterium | reverse complement strand
GCACCTCTTCCTTGCAGCGGCCGCGCAACTCGAACAGGAGGAACGGGTCCTTGTCGAACGCCTCGCCGAGCACGTAGTGCGTCGCCGCGATGTGCTTGCACGGATTGGCCCAGTCCGGGCACGAGCAGTCGGTCTGGAGATCCTTCTTGGTCGCGGGGAAGAGACTCCGCCCGGCGGTCTGGAACGCCTGGTCTATCTCCTTCGGCATCTGTCCGGCGAGGAGCTCCGCCGCGAAGAGCGCCCGCCTGGCCATCGCGGCGACCGCCTTCTCCCAGGCCGCCGCGTCGAGCGGGGCGATGCGCAACGTGACCTTGTAGGGGGTCGGCTGCGTACCCGTGACCCGCGCCGTCACCTTGCCCGGCTCGATCTCGAGGTCGTGGACTCGTCCGGCCCGGGCATAGGTGCGGCCGCGGGGCAGCCGGTTCGAGTACTCCCACGAGAGCTTCTCGAGCGCCTCGATCCAGCGTTGGCCCCACCAGGTCGCGCCGATCTTCCTGACCCTGATGCCCCGCTCGGGCGGCGGGCGCCTGGGCGGACGCCTCGGGTACCAGCCCCATCGGTCCCATCGGCTCACGAGTGCACCTCCTGGAGGGCGCGCTTCGGGCCACGCCGCCGTCGCGCGGGCCCGGGCGCGGCGGCGGGGCGGGTGTTGGCGCGGCTGGCGGCGCGGCTGGCGGCGTGGGCAGCGCCGGCGCGGCCGGCTTCGACGGGGTTGGCGGCACGCCCGGCGGCCCTGCGGCCGGTGTCATCGTGGCCCGTGGCGCGCCGGGCGCCGTCGCGCTCCGCCTCGTCGCCGAGCACCACCGTGTCGGGCGCGAGTGAGAAGAGATCGCGGAGCGCGTCGTCGTCGAGCTCGGTGATCCACTGCTCGCCCTGGCCGACGATGCGTGAGGCGAGGTCGCGCTTCTTCTCCAGCATCTGGTCCACCTTCTCCTCGACGGTACCGGCGCACAGCAGCTTGTGCACCTGCACCGCGCGCTTCTGGCCGATGCGGTGGGCGCGGTCGGTGGCCTGGTCCTCGACCGCCGGGTTCCACCAGCGGTCGAAGTGGAAGACGTGGCTGGCGGCGGTGAGGTTCAAGCCCGTTCCGCCCGCCTTCACCGAAAGCACGAACACCTGGGGCGCCGCGGCGTCCTCCTGGAACCGGCGCACCATGGCGTCACGCGCCGCGCGCGAGACGCCGCCGTGGAGGAACGGCACCTCGCTGCCGAGCGAGCGGGAGAGGCTGGCCACCAGGCGGTCGCCCATCTCGCGGAACTGCGTGAAGACGAGCGCGCGGTCGCCGCACGCGACGGCCTCCTCGAGCATCTCATGCAGGCGCTCGAGCTTCCCCGAGCGCCCGGGGAGCGGGCCCGGCTCGCCCAGGTAGTGCGCGGGGTGGTTGCAGATCTGCTTGAGCGCCGTGATGAGCGCTAGCACCAGCCCGCGCCGCTGGATGCCGTCGGAGGACTCGATCAGGCGCATCGCCTCGTCCACGGCCGCCTGGTAGAGTGAGGCCTGTTCGCGCGTGAGCGTGCAGACGACCTTCATTTCGTTCTTGGGCGGCAGGTCGCGGATGATCGCCTTGTCGCTCTTGAGCCGGCGCAGGATGAAGGGCCGGACGACGCGCGTGAGGCCTTCGGCGACGTCGTCGCGCCCGTGGCGCTCGATCGGGGTGGCGACTTCGCGCCGGAACGTCTCGAGCGGCCCGAGCAGGCGCGGGTTCAGGTACTCCGAGATGGACCACAGCTCGGCGAGGCGGTTCTCCACCGGCGTGCCGGTGAGCGCGACCCGGAAGTCGGCCCGCAGCGCGCGCGCTGCCCGGGCGGTGAGGGAGGCGGCGTTCTTGATGTTCTGCGCCTCGTCGAGCCCGGCCACCGACCAGTCCACCGCGCCGAGGACCGCGGCGTCGCGGCGCAGCAGGCCGTAGGTGGTGACGACCAGCGCGCACGGCGGCGCCGCCGCGATCTCGCTGGCCTTCCGGGCGCGCTCCGGCCCGCAGTGCCGGAGCACAGGCAACGACGGCGCGAAGCGGGCGACCTCGCGCTCCCAGTTGCCCACCACCGAGGTCGGGCACACGAGCAGCGCCTTGCGCCGGTCGTCGGGCCGCGTCCCGCGCCGGTGGAGCAGGTAGGCGAGGAACTCGATCGTCTTGCCGAGGCCCATGTCGTCGGCAAGGCAGGCGCCCAGCCCGAGATCGGACATCTGGGCGAGCCAGCCGAGGCCCCGCTCCTGGTAGGGACGCAGCTTCCCATCGAAGTCCGCCGGGACGGCCACGGCCGCAGCGGGTCCTTCGCGCAACCGGGCGAGAACGCGGGCGAGCTGCCCATCTGCGACGACCTCGACCGGCAGCGCCGTGTCGCCCCGCCGCACCGCGCCCCCGAGCGTTGCCGCCAGGGCCTCCTGCGCGGAGAGCGTGCCACCTCCGGCCGCGAGCAGCCGCCGCGCCTCCTCGAGCTCCGTCGGGTCCACCGCCACCCACTGCCCGCGGAAACGCACGAGCGGCGCCTTGAGTCTGGCGAGTGCCATGAGGTCGCGCTCCGAGAGCGCCTCGCCGGCAAACGCCGCCTCCCAGCGGAAGGCCATCACCTCGTCGAGCCCCAGACCGGTCGCGCCGGACACGGCCCCCGCCGCGCCGCGCGCGCTCCCCGCCACCCGCATGCGCAGCCGGAGGCGCCGCTGCCAGGAGCGCGTGATCTCGGCGGGGAGGATGACGCCCAGCCCCGCATCCATGAACGCCGGCGCCGCGTCGGTGAGAAACGTCCAGGCCTCGCCCGGGTCGAGCAGGACCGCCTCGGGCCGCGCCTCGTGCAACGCCCGCTCGATGGGGGCGAAGAGCCGGGCGCTGGTGCCGAGCGCGCGGAGCAGGTGTTCCTCGGCGGCTTGGAACCCGCGGCCCAGCCGCCGCAGGCCGGCCCCGCGCCCGCGGAAGATCTCCCCGGCCGGCACGAGGAGGCTGGGATCATCGGCGGCCTGGAGGAAGAACCGGAGCGGGAAGCGATCCGCCGTCCGCCCGCGCCCGCGCGGCTGGCCGGCAGCGGCGTCCGGCAGGTCGAGCCGGAAGCAGGCGCGCGCGGCGCCGGGTTCGGCCCCCAGCGCCGGCTGCGCCCAGGCGTCGAGCTCGGCGACGAGGTTCCGCTCGGCGAACCCCTCGGGTGCGAAGGCCGCATCCGGACCGGCGAGCGCCAAGGCGAGGCGCCGCTCCCAGGGTACGTGCTCCTGCTTCTTTCGGCTCCGCCGCAACGGGACGCCGGGCCCGGCCGCAGCGCGGACGAGCGCATCGGCCGTCGCGTCGAGGAACGCACGCAGCAGCGCCTCGGGCGCCCAGACTCGCGTCTCGCCGGCCGCCGCCGGCGCGCGGCCGCGGCGGCGCGCGGCGCGCGCCTCGCCAGGCACGGGCACCGCGTGCGCCGCCAGCGGGAACGACTTCGCGAGCGCCGCCACCCGCTCCGCATCCTCGGGCAGGGCGAGCGCGACGCCGACGCGCGCCTCGGTGGCGCCATTCGCGGGCACGACGCGCGGCACCAGGCGCTCGCGCCCCACCAGCTCGAGCGCGAGCTTCGCCGCCTGGCTCCACGCGGCGAGCGAGGCCGGCGCGCGGTCCGTCTCGGACGAGGTCAGGGCCGCGAGCGGCGGCAGCCCGTCGAGGAGCGGGATGGCGATGCCCTCGACCTCGCGCGGCGCGAGGGTCTCGTCCACCATGAGGGCTGTGGCGGTTCCGCCGCAGGCCGCGAGCGGTGACGCGGCGGCGCCAGCCCCCCACAGGAACAAGCGCGGCGCCGCGCGGTCAGGCAGGAAGGCCAGATGGAATGCGCCTCTGCCATCGGCCGGCATGGGGGTCGCTGCCTCCTGCCGCGGCGTGCTCTTCATGACCCGGCGCATGGAGCCGGCAGAGTGCCCTGAGACATGCGATCTGTGCAAGCCATTCGCGTGGGGCGGCTCAGACGCCCTCGTGCCGCGACGGGAACCACCACCCACCGGACCGCATGGTTCCGCGGTTGGAGTTCTCCGGTTCCGGTCAGCGTGCAGGCTCGACGTAATCGTCCAGCACGACTACCTCTGGATTCCGAACCTGCGCCAGCCTTCTGTCGTTCGTCAGGAAGGCCTGGGCACCACCGCGCACGGCGGTCGCGAGCTGGATGGCGTCCGGCGTTCTCACGTTGTACTTCGCCCTGATCTCTGCTCCAGTCTCGGCAATCGTTCTCTCGACGGGCTGAAGCATGAGGTGTTGGGCGTTGAGGAGGACGTCGGCGTATTGGCGCACGAGGTCGGCACGGCCATCCCGCAATGGCTTCACGAGGATCTCAAGCAGCGTGATGAAGGAAGTCATCCCACTGAGCGAGCCCGACGCGATCCTCTCGAAGACGGGGCGGACCAGGGCGCCGTAGGGAGGCTCGTCCTGCAGGTAGTAGATGAGGACGTTGGTGTCGAGGTGAATGCGGGAAAGCCCCCGCAGCCTCTCAGCGAGTCCCCCACTCATCCCGTAGCCCCCCCACGTAGGCGAGCGGATCCACGCCGCGCCAGATCTCGCGACCCAGGCCGGCCAGAGCGAGGATGCTGCCGACTCGGCTCAGACTGCCCAGCGTGACGGACGTGCTCAGCGCGTCGTCGCGTGCATCCATCAGCAGGCGCTGGACGTCCCGGATATGGGACTCCACCACCACGTACTCGTAGGGGGCTCGCAGATCCTGTAGTGACAGCGGCGTCATGTCGTCGTCTCCGGCTGGAACCGCTCGCGCAGGTGATCGGTGAGGGTGGCCTCGAAGACCCGTTCGGCCTCGTCCTGCGCGCGACGGACGACGGGCATCACCGCCCCCAGGCCGGATCCCACGGGCACCTGCGTGCGGACGTAGATGTCGAGCAGATGCGCAACGGTGGCGGGTGGCTCCGGCGGGGCAGACCCAAAGGTCAGGAGCACGTGCTCGTCGGGCTGCCGTGCTGGCAATTCCAGCCGCAACATGAAGGCCCCGTGGGCCCGGCCAAGGCTCTCGGGAACTTCTGGATAGACCCCGAACCAGTCCTCCATCCGCACCTGCTGCTCGGCGAAGCTGATTCGGTTGATGTACCGGACCGCGACTTGCGTAGCTGTAGCCGGGCGGGCGATCTCACCGTAAAGCCCGATCATCCTCTCCACGACGGGCGCCCACTCATCGAACGACGGATAAGGAGGCAGTTGGTTCACCACCAAAATACCTTCCCCGATTTGAACGATTTGCCTTTCGGAGTCGGACAGGAATCGGATCCGGGGGCGCTGGGGCCGAACCGAAGTGCTGATCTCACCGGAGGCAGCGACCTTCGTCTCGGTCTCCAACACCACCATCTGTTGCCGCTTTGGGAACTCACCCTTCACGGCATCGTAAAAACGGCCCGGCACTGTGTCGTCCCACTGGGAGCCCGCGAAGTAGACCTCGCAGAGCGCCTCCACCACCGGGGGCTGTCGGTAGCGCTGTCGTGCCATGTCGCCCAGGATCCTCGCGTGTCCCTTCCCTGCTCCGGTCCCACAGGATAGTCCGCTCACGGCCATCTTGGAAGTCCGTCAGCAGCCGGGGCTACTGGCGGAGCCGCACCCGACTGCCCTCGCGCTCGAAGATGCGCGAGTAGCGCCGGGTCCGGCCGTGGACCTGGAAGGCGGTCACCTCGCCTGGCTTGAGGCGCTGGTACCGCCCGCGCTTTCGGGCGATCTCGGCGAGTCCCTTCGTGGTCATCCACCGGTTGCCGCGCGCACGCAGAATCGCGGCGAGCTCCTTGTGAAGATAGACGCGGCCGCTCATCAGCTCGACTTCCTCCGCCGCTTCTTCGGGATGTCCTCGTACTCGCCGCCGAAGAGGTCCGGCTGGCCGGGAATGAGGCGACGCTGGCCGCCGGGGACTCCCGGGTACTCCGGCACCGGGCCTTCGGCGACGGTCAGCGCCTCCTCGGATTCCACCTCGCCCCGTAGCCGCCGTTGCAGGCGTTCGTAGCCCTGCTCGCCGAGGATGTTGCGGGCGTGCCACTCGCACTCGGCCCACGACTCCTCGACGGACTGGCTGACCTGCCACGGGAGGAAGCGCTCGCCCAGGCGCTCGCGGACGGGCTGGGGCTCCCGGGCGCGGTCGTCGTGGCCGATGCCGAAGTCGGCGAGGCACAGCGTCTCGGGCAGCATCCAGCCGTCGCCGTCGTGCTGGGCGCAGAAGGCCTCGATGCCGCGGTCGCAGTCGCCGCCGTGGTTGGCGATGCAGCGCTCGAGATCGCGCATCGCCACCAGGCTCAGCACGGTGTGGCGCAGCTCGGGGTCGCGCTCCTTGTCCACGCGCCAGAAGCCCTTGGGATCGAGGGTGCGCGCGAAGGCTTTGTCGCGCACCGGCTCGGTGGGATGGTCGCAGTCGCGCAGGATCCACGCGAAGTCGTCCCACGCGAGGCCGTAGAGCGCGGCCACGATGGCGTCGAGCATGCAGCGCAGGCGCAAGCGCTCGTGGGGAGTGATGGCCCAGAGGCGGCGCCAGGGGTGTTGTGGCTGCGGGGCAAGATTGAGCCATTCGGGCGCAAGACTCGGAGATGTTGCGCAGAGCGCCATCGCTGGGGTGATGAGCGATGAGATACCTTCTCCTGTCTCCCAGTGCGGGAGGCGAGCCTCTTCGAGATAGTTCCAGGTGAGGTGGAGCCCACCGAGGCGTATGCGAAGCACCGAGTCAAAGGAAAAGGAGTTGAGGAGCGCGACCAGCTGAAGAATTCCGCGCCCGCCTCTCCGAAGAGCACGCAACACTGGCGCCGAATGACCGCACGGCACACGAGCCAGAAACGTGGCGTAGGTAGTGCGCTCGTTCGTGGCCGAACCGATGTCCATGATGCAGACCTTGGTGCTTCCGAGATCGAAGCCCATCGTCGCGGTCGCCAAGTGCCTTGCCATGCAGTACTGCGGCTCGATCCGCTTCTCCTCCCACGGGATCTCCCGCCACACTGCTCCGCGTCCCTTGCCGCTGACCCAGCCCTTCTGGCTGAAGTCGAACTGGCCGATCATCCGGCCCTCGTACAAGGGGAGCGCCACATCCTCCACCGCGCCCTCGTGCACGTACCCGCCCTCGCGCAGGTGGATCCACCCCGGCTGCATGAACCGCGCGTCGCCGCGCTCCACGCGCGCCGGGTCAAACTTCAGCCGCCGGCCGTAGAGGTCGGGCCGATAGCCGCGCTCCTCCCACCACGGGCGCGGCTTGAACTTGTCCGAGTCGCTGGTCATGTTGAAGTCGCCCTGCGCGTACTGGATCCGCCACCCCTCCGGCGACTCGTCCCCCAGCAGCACGCTGCCGGCGTACACCTTCTCCAGAATCTCGAGGTCGCGCGGGTGGCGGATCTCGAGGATGGCGCGCGTGCGCGGGCTGAACCGCTCGACCTGTGCGCGGGCGTAGGGGATGGCGTGCCGCTCGCCCTCCTCCCAGTCCGCCAGGTCGCGCCGCATGAAGGCGGTGCGGATGGCCTCGGTGGTCCCGCACTTCTGCACGATGAGCGGGCCGAACTTGAACCGGCTGTCAATGTCGAACACCTTGTCGCGGTTCTCGAAGCCGAACAGCCACTCCCAGCGGCAGCGGGAGAGGAACAGCTCGCGCAGGGTGGTGCTGCCCTTGTCGGTGTAGAGCCCCGAGGGCACGATGAACCCGAGCCGGCCGCCGTCGCGCAGCAGGGCGTGGGCCTGCTCGAGGAAGAGCCGGTAGGTGTAGGGCTTCCCGTCGCCCATGTGCCGGAACGGATGCGCGGGATCGGCGTAGCCCTCCCAGCGCGCCCGGCGTGCGCGCCACAGCGCGTGGGCGTCATCGCCGGCACGGCCACGCGCGAGCGAGGCCTTCTCCCCGCCCTCCTGCGGGTCGCCGAATGGAGTTGCCGCGTGCTTGAAGAAGTGCGCGGACGACTTGTAGTACGCCACGTAGTCCAGCCAGTCGCGCTCGTCGTCGGAACGGGCGCGGAACATGTCCGCCTGCTTCCCGAGCGCCTCCCGCTTGCCGTAGGCGCGATAGAGCGGATCGAGGTCCGAGAAGAACTCCTTGGACTGGGGCTGAATCGTCTCCCACGGCGGGTTGCCGAGCACCGCATCGAATCCGGCCCCGGCGCGCGCGAACACGTCGGGGAACTCGACCTCCCAGTGGAAGAAGCGCCGCTCGCGCGCCACCCGCGCGGCGATGGCGCGCGCTTCGCCACCCGGTGCGGCGAACCCCGTAGCGAGCGGCGCGTGCGTCGCGTCTTCCGCGGGCCAGAACCACAGCGCGCACCAGAGGTCCAGCCCCTCGCGCAGGCGGGCGATGGCCGCGTCCCCGAGGAACGCCTCGCGGTAGAGATGCGCGCGCGCTTCGGCCTCGTGGAGCGGCAGCGCGTGCAGGTGGTCCATTACCGCGTGGGCGGCCTCGTGCGCCTGCTCGGCAACACCGGGGCCCAGGATGCCGGCTGCGGTCTCCTGCCCGGCGCGGCGCTGGAGCCAGGTCACCAGGTCGTCCTTCACCTGCGCGCGGCGCGCCTTGAGCGCTCGCTCGCGTGCGCCCTTCGCGAAGTGCGTGCCGCGGGTGTGGTCCTCATCGCCGGACTTCCGCTCCCAGGCCAGCAGCGGGTATTCGCGGAAGCGGTCGAACCACGCGCCGACGAGGCTGTTCCCGCACTTGACCTTGTGGTCGAGGAAGGTGAACGGCAGGTCGCGGTCCAGGGTCTCGACCCAGAGTGACAGGCGCGCCAGCTCGACCGCCAGCGGGTCCAGGTCCACCCCGTAGAGGCAGCGCTCCACCACCACGCGCCTGAGCCGCACGCGCAGCCTTGATTCCGCGTCCTCCGTCGCCACCATGCGGTCGGGCAGGCACTCGATCAGCCACGGCGGTCGCGGCTCGGGCGGAGTGCCGAGCGCCAGGCCATCGTCGCGCCGCTCGATCCAGTGGTGGTGGAAAAGACTCGCGAACAGCGCCTCGGTCAGGAACCGCAGCGCCGCGACCAGGAACGAACCCGACCCGCACGCCGGGTCGCACACGCGCAGTTTGAGGACCTCCTCGGGGTGCTTCGGCGCCCATGCGGCGGGCGGCGCGTCCGGGTCGGGCTTCCCGCCCGCGCCCGCGGGTGGGTCCCAGGCGAGCGGGCGCAGGGTGCGGTGCGTGGTGGGCACCGCGAGCTGCGGCCGGGTGTAGAAGGTGCCCGCGCCCTTGCGCGTGCCGCCGAAGCGCACCAGGTACCACTCGCCCGGCAGCACGGTGCGGGCGATGAGCCCGCGCGCCGCGGCCTCGAGGCGGCGCTCGTGCTCGGCCTGATCGTCGCTCTTGCGGTGCTTCGGCACGAAGCGGCCGGCGATGGCGGCCCCCTTCGCCCACGCGATCACCCGCGCCCGCGCCGTCTCGCGGGCGTCGTCGGGCTCTTCCTCCGCCGCTTCCTCGGCGGCCCCGGCTGCCTCCGCCCTGGAGCATTCCTCGGCCGCCGCGGTTTCCTCCGCTCCGGCCGTTTCTTCGGCAGAGACCTCTCCGGCCTCCGCGCCCTCGGCATCGTCGTCCTCGCCCGTCTCCTCGCCGGCGTCCTCCGATTCCCCCTCGTCCTCGCTCACCGCCAGTTCGCGCTTCTGCTTCGCCTTCTTGAGCAGCTCGCGCAGCGCCTCGTCTTCCATGGGCTCGAGCCGCGAGAGCGGCAGTGCGGGCTCGTCGCCCAGCGCCAGGATCACGACGGGGTCGCGCTCGCCCGCGCGCTTGAGCTCGTAGTCGAGCAGGCCTTCGTAGAGGATGCCGATGTACTCCGACGACAGGTCCGAGAAGTCCACCGGCCCGGGCACGCGGATCGTCCGGTTCCCCTGCCGCACGCGCACTTCGCTGCGGGTGAGCAGGCGCAGCAGGTGGAGCACCGCGGAGTCCGGCATCACCTGCCGGCCCTCCAGCGCCTCGCGCTCGAACACGTGCAGGGCGCGCGCCAGCGGCTCGGCCGCATCCGGCGCGCCGGTCGCGAACAGGTCGCCGCCGTAGCGCGGCACCGCGAAGGCGGGATGCGGTGAGCCCTCCGCGACCAGCCGGAACAGCGCCAGCACCCGCGGCCAGGCGCCGAAGCGGTGCCGCAGGCGCTCCGCGCGCGCGCCGCCCGCGGCCGATGCGCCGCCCGCGCGCTCCAGAGAATCGCGCAGGCTCTCGAGTCCGTAGGAGTCGTGGTAGCGCTCGTCGGCCCGCGGCAGCAGCTCGCGCGCTTCGGCGAAGAGGACGATCACCATGCGCATCACCACGCGCGTGGCCGCGCGGTAGACCTCGCGCGCGGTCACCTCGCGGTCCGCGGCCATCAGGCGCCCGAGTGATTCACCGTGCTCGCGGATGAGCGTCTCCACTGCCTGCCGCACCCGCTCGCCCAGCACCGACGACAGCTCGGCCTGCGAGCGGCGGCTCGCCTCGATGGCCGTGGAAAGCGCGGCGGGCGTGCCGGTCGCCGGCGGGATGAGCGTCGCGGGGGAGAGCAGCGCGCGCAGGCCCGCGAGCGCGGCACCCTGGGCGCCGGCCTCGAACCAGCGGCCGGCGTCGGACTCGGCCCAGGCCTCGTGATCGAGCCCCGCGTGCGTCACCCGCCATTGCGCGCCGTTGGTAACCAGCGCGAGCCGCTGGCCGCTCCGGCGCAGCCACTCGGTGACGCGCGCCGCGGCGCGGCGGCCGCGACCGACACCCAGGCGCGGCTCGTCGGTCCAGAAGACCGGCAGGTAGCTTCCGCGGTCGCCGCACCACACCCGCCGCGGCCGGATGGCCTCGCCCGTGACCGAGCGCTGCGTCCACTCCGGCGTGACGTCGGCGCCGCGCAGCCAGTAGCCGCTCTCGGGATGCGCCGGGTCGCCCAGCCCCAGCGCCTTATGGAGCACCGTGTCGAGCAGCGCGCTGGCTGCCTTCGCGTCTTGGGCCCCGCTGCGCGCCGCCTCGAAGCGCACCAGGTCGCGGCGCAGGCGCTCTTCGATCGCGGGCGGGAGCGGCTCGACCTCGGCGGGGAAGCGCGCGCGCAGGTGCGCCGGAGCGATGAGCACGCCGCCGTGGCGCAGTGCCTCCCACCAGAGGTGAGTTTCGTTCGGTGCGCTCATCGCTGTGCGCTCCCGGCTACGGGTCGCAGGCGGGCGGGCACGCGGCGCTCGCTCATCGCCGATCCTCCGGCAGCCGGATCTCCACCGCCACCGGGAAGAGCCGGACCTCGCCGCGCAGGGTGAAACGTCGCGGGAGCAGCCGCTCGATGACACGCTCGCTCTCTTCGGTGAGCCGCCTGCCCAGCCGCTCCAGGTGCGTCTTGCGCCGGGCGAGTTCCTGCTCGATCTCCTCGGCCTCGCGCTCCAGTTCGAGCCGGCGCTCGGGGTCGAACAGGTGCCCCTGCTGCGCGAGCGCGCGGGTCTGCGTGAGTTCGCGCTCGAGGCGCTCGCGCGTGGTCTCGCGCGCGAGCTTCTCGATCTCCGCCCGGCGGTGCTTGAACCGCTCGCGCTCGCGCTGGCGCTGCGCGACGCCCTCGGTCTCCAGCGCCTCCCGCATGCGGGCGGTGAGCGCGGTGGCCTCGCCCGCGAGCCAGCGGCGCAGGTCGGGCTGGATGTCGGACCACAGGCGCTGCGCGAGGTCGAGGTCCGCCTGCTTCGAGGGTGGCGCGGTCACGCGCAGCTCGCGCGCGGGGACGTGCGGGAGCGCCGGGCCGAATGCGCCGCCGCGCACGGCGAAACGGACGGTGCGCACCCAGTGGTGGAAGGTTTCGCGCAGGTCGTTCACCGCCATCTCCTCGAACGTCACGAGCACCAGCGCCTCGGCGCCCTCGGGCAGCGGGCCGCGCCGCACGGTCCAGCGCGACGCCTCGTGCTCGGTGCCGGGGAAGCGGGCGCGCGCGTACCAGGCGAGCGCCTGATGGAAGAGTGGGTGTCCGAGGTGAAGCAGCACGGCGTCGGGCGCCGGGCGGAACACCGGACGCCCGCTGTCCTGGCGCACGAAGAGCCGCGGGTCGAAGGCCAGCGCGCGCAGGTCGCCGAGGCCGCCGCGCGGATCGGGCCGTCGCAGCGTGTCGTCCACCAGCGCCTGCCATTGCGGCCCGAGCCGGCTGCGCAGGCGGAAGAACCCGCGCGCGTCGGGGCCTTCGAGCCCGGGGCTTCCCAGTCCGAGCGCCAGATCGAGGGTCTCGCGCAGGCTGTCGGGGTCGAGGTCCACCTCGGCGGCGAGCGCCAGCAGGCGCTCGAGCTCGGGCCGCCCGCCGTCGCGATCGTCGGCCGCGCAGTCGGCGCGGCCACGCACCTGCTCGACCGCGCGGTCCACCTCGATCTTGAGGTCCGCGGCTTCGGCGCCCTCGAGCAGCCGGCGCTCGAGCGCGCGGTCGAACACCTCGCCGGTGGAGCCGAGGTCCTCGCGCACGTGGTTCACCTTGTTCACCACGTAGGCGAGGAAATCGAGGTCGGCATCGTCGTCGGTGACGAAGTGGAACACCGTCACGTCGCGCGCCTGCCCGTGGCGGTCCAGGCGCCCGTTCCTCTGCTCCAGCCGCGAGGGGTTCCACGGCACGTCGTAGTGGAGCAGCAGTCGCGCGCTCTCGTGCAGGTTCAATCCCTCGGAAGCGGCGTCGGTCGAGACCAGCACCCGCACCGGATCGGCGGGGTCGTTGAAGGCGGCAATGACGCGGTCGCGCGCCGCCCGCTCGCCTTCGCCTTCCATCCCGCCGTAGAGCACCCGGATGCGCCCCGGCTCTCCGTAGCGCGCGGCCAGCCGCGCCGCGAGGTAGTCGAGCGTGGTCTTGAACTCGGTGAAGACGACGAGGCGCTCGTCGCCCCGGAACCGGCCGCCCGCGCGCAGGCGCGTCTCGATGAGCGTGCACAGGGCCTCGAAGCGGGAGTCCTCGCGTGGCGCGGCCCGGGTCGGATCGTCGGCCGCGAGTCGCAGACCCGCGAGCGCCGCGTCGAGCGCCGCCATCTCCTCCGCCAGCGCGTCCGCCCACGGCTTGAGCCAGGCGCCCACCACCGCCGCCGCGTGCCCGAGGCGGCTCTCGATCTCGGCGTCGTCCGCCAGCTCCTCGCGCGCCGCGCGTCCCGCGACCCGCACCTCGTCGTCGCTCGCCGCCTGCTCCGACTCGAGCCCCAGCCGGTAGCGCCGCCACGAGTCGGCGAACGCAACCGGGCAGGAGAGGAGCCGCTTCTTGAGCACCTCGACCGCGAAGCGCCCCGCGGTCTGACGCCCCCGCGGCGCCCCGGCGATGCGCCCGCGCAGGCGCTCGCGGAATCGCCCGAACGCCTCGCCGAGCGCCCGCTCGCCCGGGCCCAGCGCGATGCGGACCGGTTCGATGGTCCGCGAGCAGAACGGCTCGGGCTCGCCGCGCTCGGTGCGCCGCCCGTTGACCTCGCGCTTGAGCCGGCGGATGACGATCTCGCCCGCGCGCGCGCGGGCGCGGTCCGTGAACTCCCGCTCGCGCGCAAACCGCACCGGATCGAGGCACTCGAGCAGGCCGGTGAAGCACGGGGTGTGGCCGTTGTGCGGCGTGGCGCTCAGGAACAGCCGGTGCTCGAAGAGCGGCGCGATCTGCTGGAGCATCTGCGAGGCGTCGCTGTCCTCGCCGAACAGGGCCGGGGCCAGGTTGTGCACCTCGTCCACGATCAGCAGGTCCCACGGCAGCGAGGCGGTGTCGTCGCTGCGCGAGTGGGAGAGGAAGTCCTCGAGCACGTCCGGCTGCTTGAGATAGTCGAAGGAGACGATGACGTGCGCGTGCGCGCGCCACGGACTCGCGTCCATGCCGAGCTGGCGGCGCATGCGGAAGGTGGACTCGCGGTCCACGATCTCGAACCCGAGCGCGAACTTGTCCCCGAGCTCCTGCTGCCACTGCCGCCGCAGCGAGGCCGGGCACAGCACCAGCACGCGGCGGATGCGGCGGCGCTGGATCAGCTCGGCGAGGATGAGCCCGGCCTCGATCGTCTTGCCGAGTCCCACGTCGTCGGCCAGCAGCAGCGTGACGCGCGGCATCTCGAGCGCCTTGAGGAGCGGCACGAGCTGGAAGTCCTCCACCTGGATCGCGCCATGGAACGGCGATGCCAGCGGCAGGCGCTCGAGCGGCCCCACGCCGTCGGGATCCACGAACGGGCGCAGCGCGCCCCAGCGGGTGGCGCGCACCAGGGCGTCGAAGGCCGCCGGCGCCATGGGCCGCGTGCCCTCCACGCGCGGGAGCGCCGTGGGCTCGATGACGGTGCGGCCGTAGGCGGGCTCGCGCTCCCAGACCAGGAGGTCCTGGAGCGGCCCGTCGGCGTCCACGTACTCCATCCCCACGAGGTGGATCTCGCCCTCGCCGGTCGGCGCCGCGTCCACCGTAGCGATGACGCCGCGGCGGTTGCGGACGGTGGCGAGAGCGCCGACGCGGGGCAGCGCGTCGCGGGTGACGGGTGGGTCAGGGGACACGGCCGGGCCGCTCGGGGTGAATGGGGAATGTCGTGAACGAGAGCCGGGATTCTACAACGGATCCGCCGGGCGGTGCTGGCCGGGTCGGCCCCCGATCCGGATCGCTGAGACGAGCGCCAGAGTCGCATGAATTCTGCGCGGGACCGCACGGATCGTCTTGTATCTGGTCCCCGATGTCCGGCTCGGCGTCGTCGCCCGGCGACAACCGGGACCGCCGGTCCGGTCGCTGCCCGCTCACGCACCCGCACCCGATTTCGCGGCCACCTCCAGCGCCTGCAGCAGCTCGCGCGTGCGGTTCATGAGCACCAGGTCCTGCCCGCGCACGCGCAGGCCGAACTCGCGGCCCGAGAAGAACTCGACCTGGAAGCCGAGCATACCGACCACGGTGCGGATCTCGGCGGGCCGAAGCGGGCGGCGCAGCGAAGGGAAGAGCCTGCCCGGTTGGTCAGTTCAAGGCAGTTCGCGGAGTTGCTCGCAGATTCGTGTGACCATGCGATCCATCTCGAGGCTTAGCGGCACCTCGAGTGGAGCGTACCGGCCCACGCTGGGGCCGTAGCAGAATAGCCCGCACCCATCCATCACTTGGTCGGCGGACTGTGCCATGCGGATCGTGCGCTGGAGATCTCCATCGTCGACGACCCGAACCGCCAACAGGATGTAGCAGGAAGGCTTCGTCCTTCGCAACCAGGTGAGCAAGTCCCCTGTAGGTCCGCCCCCAACGCCCTGGTTGCGCGCCCACTCAGCCTTGAGATCGATGGTCTTCAGGCCAGCTTCCTTCACCCGCTTGTCGAGGTCCGCACTCCCCGCGCGGCCAAGCCTGTTCTTCTGGCTCGGGTTCCTCGGGGACTTGGGTGCCCCTGCCATCTTCGTCTCGACGAAGACCTCCACGACGCCTGAAGCGGGGTAGGCCGCATCCAGCGCGTGGCCACGGAAGATGCGCCCGGGAACCGAAGGGCGGTAGCTCAGCGTCTCTTCGGAACATCGCTCGAGGAGCCCACAGACAAGGTCTCCGAAGAAATCTCCCTTTCCGTTCTGGTTGTCGCCTTGCGTCGCGCTACCAGCCGAGAAGCTCTCGTCGAACTTCCACATAGCCTCGAGGAAGGGTGCCTGCGCCTGCTGCCAGCGAGACCAGTCTTCGGTCTGAGCCCTCTCGAGCAGTTCGCGCAGAGGGCGACAGCCGGGGCTCGTCTGAACCAGCTTGCTTGCCTTTCGTGGCACGCTACAGCGCTCCAGCAGCGTCGTCGAGCAGATCAGTCTGGAAGTCGCCTGATTGAGACCGCGGCGAGATTGCCGCTCCATGCCGAAGCGCTCGGCGGCGCTGGAGAGAATCTCGAAGCTGCTTCACCTGGACAATCGAAAACCCACAGGCGCGCTCGAGAACGATACGATCACCGAGCTCGAGTGCCTCGTCGTACCGACGGGAACGCACGAGGGGATCGATCTCTCGAAGGAGTGCACGCAATTCTGGGCGGCGAGAAACAACCGACAGATTGGGCACAAGCAGCCGATCAGCCTCGGAAGGCTCGAGCTTCAGCACGCCACCGCCGTAGCGACGGCCAACTCGCTCGGCGGACAGGATCGTCGCAGAATTGTAGAACGAAGCGACGAAGTCAGCCCTGGCGTTCGGCCGGATGCCGGGCAAGCGAATCGCCAACAGCGTGTTTGTGCACGTCGCGCGTCCTCGGTTCAAGACCATTCGGGGGATCACATCCGACATGTAGGTGAGGAATGCGTGGGGCACGATGATGCCCGGAACCCGATACCAGGGATTCCTTACCCGGCACTTGTAACGCTTGTGGATCCCCAGAGCCTCGCCCTCTTGAATGTATGCGGCGAGCGACTTTCGATATGCCCCCCGGCCGTCCCACAGCAGGCAGCGCACGCCCCGTCCTTCGCTCTCTCTCATGTCCTGCGAGGTCAAGACCACTCCCGGGATCTGGCGAGCCGACATAACAGTTGGCGCGAGGAGATCGGAAGGGACGCGGCGTCGATTCGCCTCGGCTCGGGAGAGAATGAAGTACTCGTTGGCGCCGGTGACGTAGCCGATGCCTGCCTTCCCAAGCGCGGAGAGCGGCACAAATGACTGCACCTCACGGAGCCGGTCTAGCTCACGGCTCGCCCGATCATGGAATCCCGGCTCCCACTTCTCGGGCGACTCGCAGGGCGAGAACGCCTCCGCCTGCCCGAGGGTGCTGGGGAGATCGTCAATGTCATCTGGGTGGCGCATGGCTACGAGGCGGAGCTCGCCGCTTCGAGGCGAGTCCTTCCCGTCAGCCATGAGAAGGACAATCCGTTCCTGGGATTCCGGAAAGAGATGATTCTCGAAGCTGATCAGCGAGACGACCTGAAACGTCCTGCGCAGGAAGGCACGGACGTCAGCCGAGTAGGACGAGTGCACCAGCTCCTCTGGAAGCACCAGGGCGAGTCGTCCACCGGGACGGAGGAACGCCGTGGCGTGAATCACGAACGCAGCCCAGGAAGATGAGAGCCGCGTGAGGCTCGCCCCGGCTTCCCGAGCCCGCCGAAGCGCACGAACGCGAACTTCCCCCGCGAAAGACTGGTAGCGAATGTACGGCGGGTTTCCCACGACCGCGTCAACAGGAGACATGACAGACGAGCCCGCAGCGGGCGGATTGACCTCGAAGAAGTCGCAACGTCGTAGATGTGCTTCGATTCGCCGTCCAGGTTCTTGAGTAAGGGCGGCCGAGGCATGGGCGACTGCGCGGGCGTTCACGTCGAAGCCGTAAAGCTGCCCTTCACTGCCGCTCCCAGCCAGAGCGCGGAGCCGTGCGGCTGCGGCAACCAGGAAACCTCCGTCGCCGATTGCCGGGTCGAGGACCGACGAATCCCCAGGACGCACGGCCCATTCGACCAACGGGCGGACGATCGAGATCGGGGTGTACCACGCGCCGAGGCGCTTCCTCTCGGACGGGATGGACGGGACACTGCTCATGATGACATGGCTCCGCCGGGAGCGGGTGCGTGGAGGACTCGGGGGGACAGGGTCGTGGGGCGGCGTGAGCCCATCGGAGTGGTTCGCGCACGGGAGTTCGACGAACGCTGACCGCGACTGCGCACGTGGCTCATCGGGGACAGGGTGATTGCACTGCGGCCATCCTGTCAAGGGACAGTGGGGCGACGCCGCCAGACGAAGCGCGATTCCTTGGGCGCGGTCCGTTACCGGAGCATGCGCGGCTTCAGCAACGACCAGGACAGGGATCGCGTCAATCAACTCCCACAGACGAGTCTTGCGGTTGCGCGGCCACCTCCAGCGCCTGCAGCAGCTCGCGCGTGCGGTTCATGAGCACCAGGTCCTTCCCGCGCACGCGCAGGCCGAACTCGCGGCCCGAGAAGAACTCGACCTGGAAGCCGAGCATGCCGACCACGGTGCGGATCTCGGCGGGTTTGAGCGGCCGGCGCAGCGTCATCTCGGCCACCTCGTGGAACACGCGCAGGCTCTCGACCTCGGCTCCCGCACCCAGCAGCCGCAGGCGGCGCAGCTCGAACAGCGCTACCGCCGGCGGCGGGAGCTGGCCGAAGCGGTCGAGCATCTCCAGCGTCAGCTCGTCCAGCTCGTCCGCGGTGCGGGTCTCGGCGAGGCGGCGGTAGAGGTTCAGCTTCTCGTGCTCGTCGGGCACGTAGTCGTCGGGCAGGAACGCGCTCCAGTCGGTCAGGAGCCGCGGCTCGGGCTTCACCTCCGCGGTCTCGCCCTTCAGCGCCGCGACCGCCTCCTCGAGCAGCTTCACGTAGAGGTCGAAGCCGAGGCCGAGGATGAAGCCGTGCTGCTCGGGGCCGAGCAGGTTGCCGGCGCCGCGGATCTCCATGTCCTTGAGCGCGATCTTGAATCCCACGCCCAGCTCGTCGAACTCCTCGATCACGCGCAGGCGCTTCTCGGCCTCCTCGGTGAGCACGCGGCGCGAGGGCACCAGCAGGTAGGCGTAGGCGCGATGCGAGGAGCGGCCGACGCGGCCGCGCAGCTGGTAGAGCTGGGCGAGCCCCAGCGTGTCGGCGCGGTCCACGATCAGGGTGTTCACCGTGGGCATATCAATGCCGGACTCGATGATCATGGTCGAGACCAGCACGTCCCAGCGCTGGTCCAGGAACTCGAGCATGACCCGCTCCAGCTCGCGCTCTGCCATCTGCCCGTGCGCCACCGCGACGCGCACCTGCGGCACCAGCTTCTGCAGCTGGAGCGCGGCGTTGTGGATGGTCTCGACCCGGTTGTGGACGAAGAACGCCTGCCCGCCGCGGTCCACCTCGCGCAGGATCGCGTCGGTGATGACCTCGTCGTCAGCCTCGAGGATCTCGGTGTGCACCGGCAGCCGGTCGCGCGGCGGGGTTTCGATCACCGACATTTCGCGCGCGCCGGCGAGCGACAGGTTGAGCGTGCGCGGGATCGGCGTCGCGGTCATGGCGAGCACGTCCACCGTGCGCGTCAACTGGCGGATCTTCTCCTTCTGCGCCACGCCGAAGCGGTGCTCCTCGTCAATCACCACGAGCCCGAGGTCGCGGAACTTGACGTCCTTCGAGAGCAGCCGGTGGGTGCCGATCACGACGTCCACCTTGCCCTCGGCGAGCGCGGCGAGCGTGACCTTCTGCTCGCGCGGCGTGCGGAAGCGCGACAGCACCTCGACCCGGACCGGGAAGTCGGCGAGCCGCTCGCGGAAGGTGAGCAGGTGCTGCTGCGCGAGGATGGTGGTCGGCACCAGCAGCGCGACCTGCCTGCCCTCCTGCACCGCCTTGAACGCGGCGCGGATCGCCACCTCGGTCTTGCCGTAGCCGACGTCGCCGCAGATCAGGCGGTCCATCGGCCGGGCGGTCTCCATGTCCTGCTTGACCTCGACGATGGCCTTGAGCTGGTCGGGCGTCTCCTCGTAGGGGAACGAGGCCTCGAGCTCGCGCTGCCACACCGCGTCGGGCCGGAACGCGTGGCCGGTGAGCGCCCGGCGCGCGGCGTAGGCCTTGATCAGGTCCTCGGCCATGTCCTGGATGGCGCGTTGCGCGCGCGCCCGGGTCTTCTGCCACGCGCCCGAGCCGAGGCGGTGGATCGAGGGCTGCGCGCCCTCGCCGGCGGCGTAGCGCGACACCAGCGCCAACTGCTGCACCGGCACGAACAGGCGGTCGCTCTCGGCGTAGGAGATCTCGACGCAGTCGGTCTCCTGTCCGTTCAACGTGAGGCGCTTCATCCCGCGGTACACGCCGATGCCGTGGTCCTCGTGCACCACGTAGTCGCCGACCTTCAGGGCGGAGAGCTCGGCGAGCGAGAGCCCGCCGGTCTTCTTCAGGCGCCGGCGCCGGCGGCGGTAGCGCGCGAACACCTCGTGGTCGGTGAGCACCGCGAGCCGCGCGGCCTTGAGCGTGAAGCCCGCGGAGACCAGCCCCACGCCGAGCGTGGCGCCGGTGTCGCCCAGCAATTCCAGCAGGCGCTCGCGCTGTCCCGGGTTGTCGCACAGGACGATCGCCTGGATGCCGTTGGCGCCCAGCTCGGCGAGGTGGGCCCGCAGCCGCTCGATCGAGCGCTGCATCGGCTCGGCGGGCGCGCAGTCCACGACCAGCGTGCGGGCGACGCGGGTCGCGTCGCCCGCCTCGACCACCGGGCCCATCCAGTCCGCGCCGGGGCGCGCGGAGACCAGCGCGTCGAACGACTCCCCGGGCAGGAACAGCGAGTCCGGAGGCGAGATGAAGGGATAGTGCGCGCGCGCCTCCTCGAAGCGGCGCGCGATCAGCTCGCCCAGCTCCTCCGCGCGCGCGCGCAGCCCGCCCGCGTCGTCGAGCACGACCAGCGCGTTCGCCGGCAGGTAGTCGAGCAGCGTGCCCATCTCCGGGTCGTGGTGCCCGGCGAAGCGCTCCATGCCGTCGTGGAACAGGAAACCTCCCCCGGCTTTCTCGTCGCCCGCCGCGCGCAGCCGCTCGGCCACTGCCGCGGCCTCGTGCGGCTCGATCACCACCTCGTAGCGCGGCAGCACCGTGGCGGCGGGGAGCTGCTCGAGCGAGCGCTGGGTCGCCGCGTCGAAGCGGCGCAGCGACACCAGCGCGTCGCCGTCGAACTCGAGCCGCAGCGGATCGGCGAGCCCGGCGGCGTAGATGTCGAGGATGCCGCCGCGGCGCGCGAAGTGGCCGACCGCCTCGACCTCGGCGAGCCGCTCGTAGCCCATGAAGACCAGCCGCTCCATGAGCTCCGAGGGGTCGTCGTCGTGGCCGACCCTGAGCTCGAGGATGGCGCGGCGCAGCCGCTCGGGCCGCGGCAGCTTCTGCAGGAGCCCGCGCACGGTGGCCAGCACCACGCCCGCCTCGCCGCGCGCGAGCCGGCCGAGGGTCTCGAGCCGCTGCGCCGTGATACCCGGATGCGGCGACGAGGGGTCGTAGGGCAGCGTGTCGGGCTCGGGGAAGGCGAGCGTTGCGCCGGGGCCGCGGAAGTACTCGAGGTCGTCGCGCGATTCCTCGAACGCGTCGCCGTGCGCCACCAGGTAGAGCACGGTGCGGCCGGTCGCGCGCTGGAGCCACGACGCCAGGTAGCCGCGCGCCGAGCCGGTGAGCCCGCGCACCGCGACGCGACGGGGGGTCGCCGCGCCGTCGTTCCGGCCCGACTCGCCTTTCAGGAACGCGAGGAGATCGCGCGCCTCCGGCAGCTGCTCGGCGCAGCCGGCGATGCGCTCCGCCAGCTCGTCCTTGAGGAACGTCTCGGCGGGCGGCGCGGACGCCGGCGCTTCCTTCGCCTTCACGATGTCGCCTCCGCTCCCGACCCCATGCCGAAAACCCGCCACGGGATCCTCCCGGGCGGTCTCGTCTCGCACCTCATGATGACGCCCCACCGCTGAGTGAGGCGCGGGGGAGCGTAGCAGCGGGGCGGGGGTGTCTCAAGGAGCGGTCGCCCGCAGACACGCGCGCGGCGCCGGTCAGGGCCGGCGCCGCGCCGCGGCCACTTCGAGCATTCGCATGGTGAGGGAAAGCTACCTCACGGGTGGCGCCCCGGCTACGCCGATCTTGCGGGCGGCCGGCCCACCTGCGGCACGGAGGATGTCACCGTCCGGCCAGGGCCCTCACGAGCGGATCATGGTGAGCACCATCTTGAACCGCTCGGCCGCCCGCACGGCGTGGGGCCGGTTCGCGGGCAGCAGCAGCAGCTCGCCCGCCGCGACCGCGAAGGGCTCGCCGGCGATCGTGATCTCGGCGCGGCCGTCGAGCACCTGGACCAGCGCATCGAACGGCGCGCTGTGCTCGCTCAGCGCCTGGCCGCGATCGAAGGCGAACACCGTGATGGTGCCGGCCGGCTTCTTCACCACCGTGCGGCTCACCACCGAGTCCACCTGGTAGGCCACCAGGTCGGCCATCACGGCGACCCGCGGGGCGCTCTCTCCGGGTCCGATCTTCTCGTCCGCGGTCATGCGTGGTCCTCCGATGTGGCGGTGCGTACGCTCGTCGTCCGCTCGTCCGCGCTCACGACGGCCCCTGCGGCGTCGGCGGTCGTGCGTCCGCCGGCGCGGGCGATCCGCTGGCGCGCTGCACGAAGAACACCCCGGCCAGCACCAGCAGCCCGCCCGCGACGGTGGCCGGCCGCACCTCCTCGCCGAGCAGCGCCACCGCGGCGGCGAGCGTGACCAGCGGCTCCAGGTAGAGGAACGCGGCCACGCGCGATGCCTCGATCTTCTCGAGCGCGCCGTACCAGAACAGGTACCCGAGGCCCGAGCAGCCGATCCCCAGGAACAGGAGCGCACCCCAGCCGGCCGGCGAGAGCGCAGCATACGCCCGCCATCCTCCGGCCGCGAAGAACAGCGGCAGCAGCATGAGCCAGCCCGCCAGCATGGCGCCGGCAGTCGCCCGCAGGCTCCCGAGCGCGCGGATGGTGGGGTGACCGAGCGTGGTGTAGACCGCCCAGTTCACGGTGCTGGCGAGGATCAGCAGGTCGCCGCGCGTCGCCGGCAGCGACAGGAGTCCGGGCTCGATCCTTCCGCGCGTCACCACCAGCGCCGCGCCCGCGAAGCCGAGCGCGAGGCCGGCGAGCTTCGCCACTCCGAAGCGCTCGCGCAGGAACAGGGCCGCCAGCACCGCCGACCAGATCGGGATCAGGCCGATGAGCCAGCCGGTGCGCACCGCGGTGGTGAGCGTGAGCCCGTGGGCCTGGAGCAGCTGGTGGACGAACACGCCCACGAAGCCCATGAGCGCGAGCGCGCCCCGGCGCCCGCGTGGCGGCAGCAGCGGCTGGCCGCGCAGCGCGAGCAGAGCGTGCAGGAGGGCGGCGCCCAGGGCGAAGCGCGCGACGATGAGCGCGACCGGCGGGATCTCGCGCAGCACCGCGCGGGTCGCCACGAACGAGAGCCCCCAGAGCACGATGGCGAGGAACGCCCCGAGGCGCGGCGGCATGGCGGTGCGCTACGCGGTGCGCGGCGGGGTACCCGGATTCGCCGCCGTCGGGTGCCCCGCCAGCCCCGCGCGCGCGACCACGGTCTCCGCCACCAGCAGCGCGAGCGCCAGCATCACGAACCACGACCACAGCTCGCGCCCGTAGCGCGCCTCGCGCACCCGGCGCGCGAGGCCGGCGCCGGCGTGCACCACCTGCGCGCGGCCGGGCGGGAACGCGCGCAGCAGCGCGGCCTCGCTGGCGGGCGCGAGATCGGACTCGCGCGGGTCCGGGTTGACGGCGAAGGTGCTGCGCACCGCGGCGCCCTGGATCACGCGGTAGAGCCCGGGGCGCTCGATCGGCGCCGAGACGAGCCGCGCGGCGCCCGCGGCGGCGACCAGCTCGCAGGGCACCGCGCGCCCGTCCTCGCCCTCGATGCGCCACATGCCGGTCGCGGCCGGCGCGCCGTAGCGTTCGCCGGGCGTGAGCGAGGTGGCCGCGGTGCCGCGGCCCAGCACCTTGACCGCCTGGTGCAGCAGCGGCAGGAACGCGCCGCTGACGGGGAAGTCCGACGACTGCGCGTCGAGCGCGGCGGCGAACACCAGCGCGTGCGCCCCCTCGATCAGCGCCGGGTGCGCGCGGTCGAACGCGAGCAGCACGCGGGCGCCGGCTGCCGGCGTGAACGCGCGGATCGTCTGGAAGCGCGCGGCCGAGAGCGGCTCGCCGGGGCGCGCGGGGAAACCGGCGAGCACCGCGTGCCCGGCCAGCGCGCGCGTGAGCCGCCACGCCGCGCCGGGGGCAGCCTGCAGGGCGCCCGCGCCGGCGGGTCCGTGCGCGAGCGCGCCGACGCCGATCTCGCGCAGCAGCGAGCTGTTCCAGAACGCGGCGTCGGCGCGCGGGCCCAGCACCACGAACAGCCCGCCGCCGGCGCGGTGGAAGTCGAGCACCGCCTGCAGCTCGGCGGGACCGAGGCGCTCGAGGTCGCCGAGCACCACCACGTCGGCCTCGGCGAGGCGTGATGGCAAGGCGGCCGCGTCCACCGTCTCGACCGCGAGCCCCGAGGCCGGCGCGCCGGCCTCGAGCGCCAGCCTGAGCGGCGAGGGCTGGCCATCCTCGCGCAGCACCACGTGCAGCACACCCGCGCGCCCGGCGGCGAACACGCGGCGGTTGTCGAGCGGCAGCGCGTCGTCGGGCAGCGACACCACGCCGCCCTGGCCGGGGAGGCCGGCGAGCGGCAGCAGCGCCGAGGCCTCGCCGCGCGCCGGCAGGTTCAGGAACCCGCGGGCCAGCTCGGCGCCCGAAGCCACGTCGCGCACCTCGACCGCGAGGTCGCCGGGCGTCACGCCGAACGACGCGCCGGCCACCGCGAGCGCGACACCGTTCCCGGTCGGCGCGAGCGTGGCTTCGGTGAGCGCGGCGTTGGCGCCGCTCGATGGCGCGAGCGGCAGCAGGTAGGCGCGAGCCTGCGCCCACGGTCCGGGCGGCGCCGCCGGCACGCCGCCGGCGAACCCCGCGGCCTGGAAGTCGGAGATCCAGAACAGCTCGCGGTTCAGCGCGTGCGACTGCGCCAGCGCGCGCGCCGCGAACTCGAGTGCCGCGCGGTGGTCGGTGGTCAGCGCGGTCGCGGCCAGCGCCTGGGCTGCCGCGCGCAGCCGGCCGAGGTCGCTGCTCGCGCGCGGCGTCACCGGGCGGGGCGCGCGGTCGTAGGGCACCAGCAGCAGCTCGTCCGCCGGCCCGAGGGTGGTGAGCAGGTCCTCGACGGTGCGGCGCGCCTGCGCCTCCAGCGTCCCCGACCCCGACCCACCTTCGGTGGGTGCCCGTCCGGCTGCGCCCATGCTGCCGCTCTGGTCCACCAGCACCACCACGCTGGTCGCGGCGCCGCTCTTCAGGCCCGTGGCGCCGCGCACCGCGGGACGCGCCATGGCCAGTGCGATCGCCGCCACCGCGAGCGTCCGCAGCAGGAGCAGCAGCCACTGCTTGAGCCTGAGCCGGCGGATCTCGCTCTGGTTCACCTCGGAGAGGAACTCGAGCGACGGGAACGGCACCTCGCGCGGCCGCCGGCGCGTGAACAGATGGATGACGACCGGGATCGCCGCGGCGGCCAGGCCGAACAGGAAGAGCGGGTTGAGGAAGCTCACCGTGGGTGGTCCACGAAGCCGCGGAGCGAGTCGCTCCACAGCTCGATGCGGGTCACGGGGTGGATCTCCCAGCCGGTCGCGCGCGCGCCGTAGATGAGCGAGTACCGGGTCGGCTTCGAGTCGTACTGGTAGTCGTAGAGCAGCCAGCCGGTGACGCGCACGCGCCGCGGTCCCGCCTCCCACGGCGCGGCGCCGCCGCGGTTGGGCCGGAACGCGGCGAGCAGGCTCTCGTAGCTCCACGAGCGCGAGCCGCGCCGCCACGGCAGTGTGATCTCGGCGGTGACGTAGGCCGTGTCCGGTCCGCCCGGCGCGCGCGGCGTGACCGCGATCTCCAGGTGTGTGTCGCCGTCGCGGGCGTGCAGCATGCGCTGCACGTAGCCCTCGAGCGAGACCGCGTGGCGCTCGAGCGCGGCGACCGCGGCCTGCGGGGCGTCGTGCGGCAGCGCCTGGAAGCCGGCCAGCGTGTACGGCGTGACGGCCGACGGAGCGTCGCGGCGCTCCTTCATCGCGCGCAGGTGGCGCCCCGCGGGCGAAGCGAGCGGACCGCGCCCCACCAGCAGCAGGTAGGAGGCGAGCACGGCGGTCCCCAGCAGCAGCGACAGCCCCGCGACGAGCCGCAGGATCACAGCAGCCTCGCCCGCTTCTCGAGGTAGGCGAGCAGCGCGCGGTCGAACGGCGTGCGGGTGTCCAGCGGCACGTAGTCGATGAGGTTCTCGCGGCACTGGCGGCGGTACAGCGCGGTCCACGCGGCGAGCCGCTCGCGGTAGCGGCGCGCGATCTCCCACGGCTCGGTGGTGAGCCGCTCGCCGCTCTCCATGTCCACGAAGGTGGCGGTGTCGGTGTAGGGGAACTCGAGCTCGTCCGGGTCGAGGATGTGGAACACGACGACCTCGTGGTGGCGGTGGCGGAAGTGCTGGAGGCCCGAGAGCACCTCGGACGGGCGGTCCATCAGGTCCGAGCACAGGATGACCAGCCCGCGCCGCTTGATGCGCTCGGCCAGCTCGTGCAGCACCGGGCCGAGCCGGGTGCGTCCCCGCGGCTCCGCCTCCGTCAGCGCGCGCAGCAGCACGTCCAGGTGCGAGTGCACCGCGCGCGCCGGCACGTAGCGCAGCGGGCGCTCGGCGAACAGCAGCGCTCCGACCGCGTCCTGCTGGTGGAGCATCAGGTAGGCGAGCGCGGCCGCCAGCGACTGCGCGTAGGCCAGCTTGCTCAGCGAGGCGCGCGCCGAGCGGAACCCCATCGAGCCCGAGAGGTCGAGCAGCAGGTGACAGCGCAGGTTGGTTTCCTCGGTGTACTGCTTGACCAGGTAGCGGTCGCTGCGCGCCCACACCTTCCAGTCCAGGTTCTTGAGCGGGTCGCCGGGCATGTAGGGCCGGTGCTCGGCGAACTCGACGCTGAAGCCGTGGAACGGCGAGCGGTGCATGCCGGCGATGAAGCCCTCGACCACCAGCCGTGCGCGCACGTCGAGGTGCGCGAGCCGCGCCACCACCGCCGGGTCGAGCATGCTGCGCCCGGTTGGGCCGGGCCGCACCCCGGCCAGCCCGCGGTCGGGCTGGGCGCCGGAGGCGGCGCGCGGGGCGGCTGGTCCGGGATCCTGGGGCATCGTGTTCATCCTCTCCGTTCGAAGTGGCTGCCGCGCCGGCGCGTGGCCGCCGCGGGTGACCGTTGACCGTCCCGAGCGCGGCGGCCTAGTCTAGCCGAAGCGGACCCGGCGGGTGTTGCGCGCCGGGCCGCGCGTCCGCGAGCATCCGCGAGGAAGGAGGTCGCCCGATGTTCTGTCCGAGCTGCGGCAAAGAGGCCGTCGAAGGGACGTCGTTCTGTCCGCATTGCGGCGCGCGCACCGCGCCGTCCGCGCCACCCGTGATCACGGTCGCGAGCGCCGCGCCGCCGCAGGCGGTCCCGGGCCCGAGATACGCGGGGTTCTGGGAGCGGTTCGCGGCCTGGCTCCTCGATTTCTTCCTGATCTTCGTCATCGCCGGAGCGACCGGCTTCGTGCTCGGCGTACTCCTGCCGTTCGTGGGCATCGTCCTGGCCGCCTTCGCGGGATTCCTGCTGCCCTGGCTCTACTTCGCGCTCATGGAGAGCGGGCCGCGCCAGGCCACGCTCGGCAAGCAGGCGCTCGGCATCAAGGTCACGGACCTGGGCGGCAACCGCATCACGTTCGCCCGCGCCACCGGCCGCTTCTTCGCGAAGATCCTCTCGGGCCTGATCCTCCTCGGCGGCTACATCATGGCGGCGTTCACGGACAGGAAGCAGGCGCTCCACGACATCCTCGCCAGCTGCCTGGTCGTGGTGAAGTAGCCGGGGCGGCGCGGCCCGGCGTCACTCGCGCCACGCCGTGACCACCATCACCACCGAGTCGTCGGTGAGCGGCTCGCCGTCGAAGTCGCCGGCCAGCGACCAGCGCGCGAACCCGGCGATCCGCAGCAGCAGCTCCATCTCGGCGCGGTGCACCCAGCGCAGCGTGGTCTCGAAGTGGTGGCGCGCGGCCGCCGCGCCGGCGGCGTCCAGCTCGCGGATCTCGATGAGCGAATGCTGGGTCTGCGCCACCGGGTCCTGGGTGCGCGTGTCCCACAGCTGCACCGGCAGCCCGGTTTCGGGATGCGGCACCTCGAGCTCCAGCACCGGCACGCCGTCGTCGTCCGCGAGCATCCCGACGTTCGGGTACATCACGTCGAACACCAGCCGCCCGCCGGGGAGCAGGTGCTCGCGGCAGCAGGAGAGCGTCGCGATCTGGTCCTCGGGCGTCAGGTTGTGGACGAAGGCGTTGAACGGGATGGTGACCAGCGCGAAGCGGCGCGGCCGCGCGAAGCGCCGCATGTCGCCGCGCGCCGCGCGCACTGCCAGCCCGCGCTCCGCTGCGCTGCGCGCCAGGCGCTCGAGCATGGCGGGAGCGATCTCGATCCCCTCGATGTCCACGCCGGCCTCGATCGTCGGCAGCAGCACGCGCCCGGTGCCGCAACCCAGCTCGAGCGCGGGACCGTCGGCCGCGCGAGCGTGCTCGACGTAGAACGCGATGTCCTCGGTGTAGGCGCCGAGCACCAGGTCGTAGAGGTCGCCCGAGACGTACGGCGAGGGGAGCGCATTCGCTCCGTGCGCCGGCCGCCCCCCGCGCGTCAGTCCTTCCACGCGGTCCACAGCAGCGATCCGGACGCGTCCGGGCGGTCCTTGCGGGCGAAGCCCTCGCGCGCGCCGGTGCGGCCTTCGACCTCCCGGCGCTGGAAGCCGGCGGCTGCGAGCAGCAGCTCCATCTCGGCCTTCCACACCCAGCGCAGGTCCCACTCGATGAGGTGGGTCGCGGTGATGCGACCGTCCTCGCCGACGATCTCGACGGTGCGGCGCGCATGCAGCACCTGCTCGACCGGGTCGCTGGTGACCGCGTCGAGCACGCGCACGCGTCCCGCGCCCGCGGGATGCGGGTGCTCGATGGCCACGCGCGGCGTGCCGTCGTGCTCACCGAGGCGCACAGGGTCGGGGAAGAACACGTCGAACACGAGCGCGCCACCGCCCTCGAGGTGCTCGCGGCAGCAGCGCAGGGTCGCGAGCTGGTCGGCCTGGGTGAGGTTGTGGCAGAAGGTGTTGAACGGGATGGTGATCAGGTCGTAGCGGCGCGGCAGCGTGAAGTCGCGCATGTCCGCCTGCGCCAGCCGCGCCTTGAGCCCCTGCGCGTCGAGCCTGCGGCGCGCATCGTCGAGCATGGCAAGGTCGGCGTCGAGGCCGTCCACGTCCACGCCCGCCGCGCGCGTGGGGACGAGTACGCGCCCGTTGCCGCACGCCACTTCGAGCACCGGACCGGACCCGCCTCCGGCGGGTGCCCCCGCGCGGGCGCGCGCGACGTAGAACTCCACGTCGGCGGTCTGGCCGCCGTAGATCAGGTCGTAGAGGTCAGGCGCCACGCCATAGGGACGCAGTGCCCGGGGGGGATCGCGTTCAGGCACGGCGACCCTTCCAGAGCCAGTACACCGGGAACCCGAGCGCGGCGATGATGACGCCGGCGGCGGCCTTCCAGCCCGAGGAGCTGAGGTCGCTCGCGATGATCCCGACGGTGGCGAGGACGAAGATCCACGCGGTGAGCGGGAAGAGCGGCGAGCGGTACCCGGGCGCCGGCATGGCGCCCGCACGCTCGCGGCGGCGCTGGACGAACAGCGCCGCGATCGTCAGCCCGTAGAACAGCCACGAGGTGGTGACGAACCACCCGGAGATCTCGTCGAAGGTGCCCGAGGCGAGCCAGGCGCAGGAGAGCAGCGCCTGCGCCCACAGCGCGCGGTCGGGCGTGCGGCGCGTCTCGTGTACGTGGGCGAACGGCCGCCACAACAGTCCGTCCGCCGCCATCGCCAGCGTCACCCGCGGCCCGGTGAGGATGGCGCCGTTGATGGTGCCGAAGGTCGAGACCGCGACCAGCACGGCGAGCGCGCGGCTCCCCCATTCGCCGAGCACGCGGCGGATGGCCTCGGAGCCCACCGCCTCGTAGGTTCCGACCTCGTCGGGGGTCAGCACGTGGAAGTAGGCGAGGTTGGTGAGCACGTAGACCGCGATCACCAGGACCGTGCCCCACACGATCGCGAACGGCAGCGTGCGCCGGGGCTCCACCACCTCACCCGCCACGTAGGTGGAATCGGTCCACCCGTCGTAGGCGAACAGCACCGGGATCATGGCCACCACCAGCGCGAGCAGCAGGGGCTTCGCTGCGTGTGCGGCCGGTGCGGCCTGCCCCGCGGGCGCTCCGGCGTGCGGCAGCGCGAACGCGGCGGCGCACAGCCCGAGGATGCCGATCAGCTTCGCGGTGGTGAACAGCGACTGCGTGCGCGCGCCTTCCTTCACTCCGACCACGTTGATGAAGGTCAGCAGCAGGACCGCGGCCACGCCCACCGGGAGCCGCGCGCCCGGCGGCAGCCCCACCGCGTCGCAGAAGTAGAGGGCGAACACGCTGGTGATCGCGGCGATCACGGTGGGCTTGATCACCCACAGATTGGACCAGCCGAACGCGAACGCCGGCGCCCGGCCGAAGCCTTCGCGGAGGAACACGTAGAGCCCGCCGGTCTTCGGATGCGTGACCGCCAGCTCCGCCAGCACCAGCGAGCCGCAGATCGAGAGGATGCCGCCGATCACCCAGGTCAGCAGCACCAGCGGCACGGTGTGGATCTCCTGCGCCACCGAGTGCGGCGAGCGGAAGATCCCCGAGCCGATGATGTTGCCGACGGTGATGGCGGTGGCGGCGTAGAGCCCGATCTGCCGCTTGAGCTCGACCTCGTGGCGGGAGGGCACGGCGGTGGTCTGTGCCATGGCAGGATCCCTCGCTGTCGTGCTGGCCCGGGTCCGCGTGCGCCCGTTGCCGTGATGCTCCCGCCGCGGGGCATGCCCGCGCCCGGGCGGCTACTCCGACGGGACCGTCTTCAGCAGCTCCTCGATGATGCGCTCGGGCTTCACGCCCTCGGCCTCGGCGGTGAAGTTCGTGACGATGCGGTGGCGCAGCACGGCGGGCGCCACCGCCCTCACATCCTCGATGCCCGGCGCGTAGCGGCCGAGCAGCACGGCGCGGGTCTTGGCGCCGAGCACCAGGTACTGCGAGGCGCGCGGACCCGCGCCCCACGACACCCACTGGCGCACGAACTCGGGCGCATCGGGCACCGCCCCGCCATCTGCCGGTGCCCGGGCCGGGATCCCGCCGCGCGTGGCGCGCGCGAGGCGCACCGCGTAGCGCACCACGTGGTCGGCCACCGGCACGCGGCGGATGAGCTTCTGCAGCTCGAGGATGTCCGCGGCGGTGAGCACGCGCTCGAGCTTCGCCTCGTAGGCCGAGGTGGTGGTGGCCACGATCCGCTCTTCCTCGGCCTGCGACGGGTAGTCCACGTACACGTTGAACATGAAGCGGTCGAGCTGCGCCTCGGGCAGCGGGTAGGTGCCCTCGAGCTCGATCGGGTTCTGGGTGGCGAGCACGAAGAACGGCAGGTCGAGATGGAAGGTCTGGCCGCTCGCCGTGACTTCCTTCTCCTGCATCGCCTGGAGCAGCGCCGCCTGGGTCTTGGGCGGCGTGCGGTTGATCTCGTCGGCCAGCACGATGTTCGCGAACACCGGGCCGCGGATGAAGCGGAACGAGCGCTTGCCCGTGGCGTGGTCCTCTTCGATGATGTCGGTGCCCGTGATGTCGCTCGGCATCAGGTCGGGCGTGAACTGGATGCGGCTGAACCTGAGGTCGAGCACGCGCGCCAGGCTCGAGATCAGCAACGTCTTGGCCAGCCCCGGCACGCCGACCAGCAGCACGTGGCCGTTCGCGAAGAGCGCGTTGAGGAGCTGGTCGATGACCTCGTCCTGGCCGACGATCACCTTGCGCAGCTCGGCGAGGATGCGCTCGCGGGCGGCCTTGAGGCGCTCGACGACCTGCAGGTCGGACGCGCCGGCTTCGGGGGTCACGCGGGATCTCCGGGGATGGGAAGGCGGCGCGCGCGGAGAGCACGCCGAGGTCTGAAAAGGACGCAGAAGCCTAGCACGCGCCGCGCGCGCGCGTCCATCGCGGGCGGGATGCGTCAGCCGTTTCGGAACCGGCCCATCGGTCGTGCCGCGAGTGCCTGCGGGACGGTGCGTTGGACAGTCGCCGACGGTCTTTCAGGTTCCGTCCCATGGTCGCATGGCTCGCTCCGGCCGCTCCAGCGACGTCCAGGTCCCCCG
>JACRPT010000005.1 GCA_016223045.1 Candidatus Eiseniibacteriota bacterium | reverse complement strand
GTTCGAGCCCTGAGCATCGGGCGAGGGCGCCACTCTCACAGACGAGGACGAAGCCTCAAGCACGCCACGGCGACCCTCTCCCGAGATCCGTCTGCTCAGCCTCCGACCGGGAGGCTTGCATGAGTGGACATCATACAAGCGCGCCGGAGCTGTGGAAGCGCTCGGCGCGCGCGCTCGCCGCGGCGGTGGCGGCCGGCGAGTGCGACGCGCTGGCGGCGGTGAACGCGGGCTGGGAGGGGCCGGCGGCGGCCTGGGAGCGCGATGTCCACGCGGTGGTGCACGCCGATCCCGGGGCGCGCGCGGCGGGCGCCGCGGCCTCGGCGCCGGGCCCGCTGCGCGGGGTGCCGGTGGTGGTCAAGGACAACCTGTGCACCACCGAGTACCCGACCACCTGCTGCTCGAGGATCCTGGCCGGCTACCATCCGCCCTACGACGCGACCGTGGTCGAGCGCCTGCGCGCGGCCGGGGCGGTGGTGACGGCCAAGGGCAACATGGATGAGTTCGCGATGGGCTCCTCCACCGAGTATTCATGCTACGGCCCGACGCGCAACCCTTATGACCTGGCGCGCGTGCCGGGCGGCTCGAGCGGCGGGCCCGCCGCGGCGGTGGCGTACGGCCTCGCGCCGCTGGCGCTCGGCTCCGACACCGGCGGCTCGGTGCGCCAGCCCGCTGCGTTCTGCGGGGTGTTCGGTCTCAAACCCACCTACGGGCGGCTGTCGCGCTACGGCCTGGTGGCATTCGGCTCCTCGCTGGACCAGGTCGGGATCTTCGCCCGCCACGCCGGCGACGTCGCGACCGCCTACGCTGCGCTCGCCGGGCCCGACCCCCGCGACGCCACCACGCGCACCACGCCCGCGCCCGACGTGAGCGGCTGGGACCTGGGCGTCGCGGGCCTGAGCTTCGGCTGGCCCGCGAACCTGTGGAAGGAGGGGGTGGAGGCCGAGGTGGTGGCGGCGATGGAGGAGGCCGCGGCCGCGCTGGAGCGCGCGGGAGCCCGACGCGTGACGTTCGACTTCCTGCCCGGCGAGTACTCGGTGGCGACCTACTACCTGGTGGCCACCGCGGAGGCCAGCTCCAACCTGGCGCGCTTCGACGGCGTGCGCTACGGCTTCCGCCATGCCGACGGCGCCGACGTGCGCGCGCTCTACACCCGCACCCGCAGCGCGGGCTTCGGGCCCGAGGTGCAGCGCCGCATCCTGCTCGGCACCTACGCGCTCTCGGCCGGCTACTACGACGCCTACTACCTCACCGCGCAGCGCGCGCGCACGCGCATCCGGCGCGAGTACGCCGCGGCGTTCGCGCGCTGCGATCTCATGCTGATGCCGGCGGCGCCCACGCTGGCGTTCCGGCTCGGCGAGAAGGTGGACGACCCGCTGGCGATGTACCTGAGCGACATCTTCACCATCGGGGCGAACCTGGCGGGGATCCCCGGGTTCACCGTGCCGCTCGGGCTGGCGGGAGACGGCGGCCGGACGGGCGCCGGTCTGCCGCGCGGGATCCAGCTGCTGGGACCCGAGGACGCGGAGCCGGCGCTGCTCAGGGCCGGGCGGGTGATCGAGATGGGGGGCGAGCGCGCGCGCCTCCCGCGTGCCCACGAATCGGAGTTCGCATGGCCTACGAGGCGGTGATCGGGCTGGAGTGTCACATCCAGCTCAGGACGCGCAGCAAGATGTTCTGCGACTGCCCGGTCGAGTTCGGGGCCGCGCCGAACTCGAACGTGTGCCCGGTGTGCCTGGGACTGCCCGGGGCGCTGCCGAAGACCAACCGCGCCGCCATCGACGCGGCGCTGCGGCTGGGCCTCGCGCTCGGCTGTGCCGTCCGCGCGGAGAGCGTGTTCGCGCGCAAGAACTACTTCTACCCGGACATGCCGAAGAACTACCAGATCACCCAGTACGATCGGCCGCTGTGCGTGGGCGGCGCGCTGCCGCTCAGCCTCGATGGCGTGACGCGGGAGATCGCGCTGACCCGCATCCATGCCGAGGAGGATACCGGCAAGTCGTTCCATCCCGAGCGCCACGGCGACCGCCGCGTCTCGCGCGTGGACTTCAACCGCGCCGGCGTGCCGCTGCTCGAGCTGGTGACCGAGCCGGTGCTGCGCGAGCCCGCCGAGTGCGCGGCGTTCCTCACCGCGCTGCGCCGGCTGGTGCGCTGGCTCGACATCTCGGACGGCGACATGGAGAAGGGCCAGTTGCGCTGCGACGCCAACGTGAGCATCCGCCCGGCCGGGTCGAGCGGCTTCGGCGTCAAGACCGAGCTCAAGAACCTGAACTCGATCAAGGGCGTCGAGAAGGGCCTCACCGCCGAGATCGCGCGGCAGGCCGGCGTGCTCGCGGCGGGCGGGAGGATCGAGCAGGCGACCCTGCTCTACGACGCCGATCACGATCGGCTGGCGGTGATGCGCTCAAAGGAGTACGCGCACGACTACCGCTACTTCCCCGACCCCGACCTGCCGGCGCTCGAGGTGGACGAGGCGTGGCGCGAGTCGGCGCGCGCGGCGCTGCCCGAGCTGCCGTGGGCGCGGGCGGCCCGGGTGGCGGAGCGCTACGGCGTGCCGGCGTACGACGCGGCGGTGCTGTGCGACCAGCGTGACCTGGCCGACTACTACGAGGAGTGCGCGGCGGGCGCGGACGGCAAGCTGGCCAGCAACTGGCTGATGACCGAGATGCTGCGTGTGCTCAAGGAGCGCGGCTGGCCGCTCGCCGAGTGGCGCGGGCGCGTGCCCGCCGGGCGGCTGCGGGCCTTCCTCGCGAAGGTGGCGGCGAAGGAGCTGCCGGGGCCGCTTGCCAAGCAGGTGTTCGCCTGGATGGTGGACGAGCCGGGCGCGGTCGAGGAGCTGCTCGCGCGTCACGGGGTGCGGGCGCAGGGCTCGGCGGACGAGCTGCGCCCGCTGGTGCGCCAGGTCATCGAAGAGAACCCCGGACCGGTGACCCAGTACCTGGGCGGCAGGACCGCGACGCTGGGCTTCCTGGTGGGCCAGGTGATGAAGAAGAGCGGGGGGCAGGCGGTGCCGCAGGCCGTGAAGGAGCTGCTCGAGGCCGAGCTGGCCGGCCGTGCGATCTCCGGCTCCTGACGCGCACGCGCTCGGCGTCGCGGTACGCGTCTCCCTCACGCGTCCGTACGGCACGCCGCTCGTGGCGGCGATCGCGGCGACCGCGCTCACCTTGGTGGCGGTGGACGGCGCCGCGGGCGCCGCACCCGCCGCGGCCGTGGGCGCGCTGCTCGAGGCGTTCGCGCGCGCGGGAAAGCCGGCGCGCCGGGTGGTCGTGCTGGTGGCGAGCGCGGCCGACCGCGGCCGGCCACGCGAGGCGGCTGCGCGGCTGAGCGCCGCCTGCCCGGGCGTCGCGCGCGTGCTGGTGCACGATCCGGAGGCGCCGCACGGGTTCGTCCCGGGCGTGACCTCGCACGGCGTGCCGGTCGCGCTCGACGAGGCGCTGCTCGAGGCGGAAGCCCTGGTCACCATGGGTCCCGCGCGCCGCGTCCCGGGCGGGGTGAGCG
>JACRPT010000084.1 GCA_016223045.1 Candidatus Eiseniibacteriota bacterium | reverse complement strand
CTGCTTGCGTCTGCGCACCCGACGGATGACACTGCCCATCTACGGCTCCTTTCTTCTGGGGGTGAGGACGACGTTCCATCGCCATCACACCACAGCGGTGGGAGCCGCTTCAATTCACCAACTAAGAATCGCACACATTCTGTCCGATGTTCTTCTCGGTGTTGTCCGGGTTCAGGAACTGATTCTTGCGGATGTAGAAGAGGTGGAAGGTCCAGGTTCCCCCCGGGGTCCAGCCGCCCGGGACGAAGGCGAAGTCCTTCGGCTGGATCAGGTACGGGTCATGGCCGGGCCAGACCTCTCTCATCTTGAATTCGTCACCCTCGGGGGGACAGGAAGGCGCAGAGAGATCGGGAGGCGGGTCAGCCGGGACGGACGCTGCTGCGATGGCGTTGTTCTGACCCACCGCTTCCACCATGCAGGCGGGCACGTTCGCCGCAAGCGATGCAGTAGCCGTGATGAACTCATCGCCTTGGCTGGTGACGTTGAGCGGCTGCCGCCACGAGCCGTCCGGGGCGGCCAGCGCGAAGTCCCAAGCATCGGCGAGACCCGCACCCACGGCGTTCAGGCGAAACTCCGTGGACCGATGCACCGTGGATGCCCGGAGGATCACGGACGGGAAGGGAGTCTCAACGCCGCCGTTGAAGGTCGCGACGGCCGACTGGACCACCCGATTCGAATCGGAGTCCGTGGGATCGAGCGCGACCACCTTGAATCGTCCTCTGCTCCCGGCCGGCAGGTCGAGCAAGTAGAGGGCTGTCGAGGGCGCGCTCACTGCTGAGCAGAAGGTCGCCGTGATCAGGTTCGCCGCGACATCAGCCGGGGACGTCGGTTCGCTGACGTTCGAAATCTCCGCGACCTCCTGCTGACATGCCGCCTGTGCGGCAAGCGGCACCGGGCGGATCTCGCAACTGTCCGCGACCCAGAGGAGCCGCCACTCGGACGGCAACGCGCCCTCCTGCGGGTCGGCCTGCACGACGAGCGTGCAGCGCGTTGCCGAGGAGAAGATCAAGTCAGAGGAGCCAGAGCTCCAATGCAGTTGAATGGCGGACGACGTTCCAGGGAAGGGCACGAGCACGATGAGAACCAGGAGCCAACGGATGCGGCACATGATTGCGGCCTCCTGTCATGACAGCGAGAGAGGAGAAGGGGATACGTCGGGAGTGGGCGCACGTCGATCGGTCCCAAGCGCGGGAAGGTCGGTGCGGACGGAACGAGGCAGACGCAGTAGCGCGTCGAGGGGAAGCGGAAGGCAGGCGCAAGACGAAGCGGGCGGATGTTCTCGGGATGGACGGCGACATGGTGGCTTTCGTTGCTCGTGCCGGGGGCAGGCAGACGCCGCGTGTGTGAGACGCTGCGCGCGGGTCCGGTGCCTCGTGCAGCAACAGTGAACCCCCGTCGGAGGCGGCCGTCAAGCGGGATCATCTGAACGTGGGATCATCTGAACGTCGGGGGTTGGGCCGTGGGCAGCAAACCCCCGACGCCTCGTTCCCGGACCAGACCTCGGACGAACTTCCCTGCCCGGATGGCGCCCGAGCGGACTGCCCGGGCTCAGTACGCCGCGACTTCGCGGATCGCGCGCAGCACGTCGTCCTTCTGCGGCAGGATCGCGTCCTCGAGCTTCGGTGCGTAGGCGACCGGCGCGTCGAGCGCGGCCACGCGCCGGATCGGCGCGTCCAGGTCCGTGAAGCAGGCCTCCGCGACCTGCGCGGCGACCTCGGCGCCGAAGCCGCAATAGATCGTATCCTCGTGCGCCACGATCAGCCGGCCGGTCTTCCGCACCGACCTGGCGATGCTCTCGAGGTCGAGCGGCTGCACGGTCCGCAGGTCGAGGATCTCGGTCTCGATCCCCTCTTCGGCCGCCTGGGCGGCGGCCAGCACCGAGCGCTGCACCAGTGCGCCGAAGGTCGCCACGGTCACGTCCGCGCCTTCACGCACCAGGCGCGCGCGCCCGAACGGCACGGTGTAGTCGGGGCCGGGGTAGGGTTCCTTGGCGTAGGGCTGGCGGTAGAGGTGCTTGTGCTCCAGGAACAGCACCGGGTCCTCGCAGCGCAGCGCGGTCCTGAGCAGGCCGGCCGCGTCGCTCGCCACGCTCGGCAACACCACCCGGATCCCGGGGCAGTGCGCGAAGATGCTCTCGCCGCACTGGCTGTGGTAGGGCGCGCCGCCCTGCAGGTAGCCGCCGCAGGCCACCCGCAACACCACCGGGCACGAGAAGGCGTTGCTCGAGCGATAGCGCATGTAGCCCAGCTCGTTGCGGATCTGCATCATCGCCGGCCAGATGTAGTCGAAGAACTGGATCTCCACCACCGGACGGAAGCCGAGCGTGGCGAGCCCGATGGCGCGGCCCACGATGTTGGCCTCGGCGAGCGGCGAGTTGTAGACGCGCTCCCGGCCGAACAGCTTCTGCAAGCCCCAGGTCACGCCGAACACCCCGCCCTTGCCCTTGAGCTCGCCCAGCACCTCCTCGTGCGAGGCGTCGGCCACGTCCTGGCCGAACAGGAGGATGCGCGGGTCGCGCTTCATCTCGTCGCGCAGGCAGTAGTTGATGCTCTGGAGCACCGTCTCGGCCTGCTGCGGGTTCGTGGGTGCGGGCTCAACGCGAAAGCGATCCGAGGTGGGATCCACGTCGGGTGAGAACACGTAACGCGTGACGGTCTCGACCGCCGGCTGCGCGCTCTGCTGCGCGGCCTCGGCGGCGGCCTTGATCCCGGCCAGCGCCTCGCGCTCGAGCTGCTCGATCCCGGCCTCGTCCACCAGTCCTTCCTCGACCAGGAAACGCGCGAAGGCCGGAAGGCAGTCACGCTGCGCCTCGGCCTCGCGCGTGGCCTTCGGCTTGTACTTGGTCTCATCGTCCGACATCGAGTGCGAGTAGGCCCGGGTCACCAGCGCGCGCACGAACGCGGGGCCGCGGCGCGCGCGGCAGTGCTCGATCGCCTCCTTGAGCACGCCGTACGACTCGACCGGGTCGTTGCCGTTGATCTCCCCCACCCAGTGCAGGTTCGGGAAGCCGCGCACCAGGTTCGCCACGTTGCCGCCCGCGGTCTGCACGTCCACCGGCACCGAGATGGCGTAGCCGTTGTCCTCGACCAGGAACAGCACCGGGAGCTTGAGGTTGCAGGCCGAGTTCATGGCCTCCCAGAACTCGCCCTCGCTGGTCGCGCCGTCACCGCACGAGACGTAGACCACCTCGTCACCCTGCGCCTTGCCGCGCAGGGCGGGGTGCTCGCCCTCGAGGTCGCGGTACTTGACCAGCGCCTCGGCCGCGCCCACCGCCTGCAGGAACTGGGTGCCGGTGGGGCTCGATTGCGACACGATGTTGAGCTCGCGGTGACCCCAGTGGCTGGGCATCTGCCGCCCGCCGGAGTTCGGGTCCTCGGCCGCCGCCACCGCCGAGAGCAGCATCTCCGCCGGCGTCATGCCGAGCTGGAGGCACAACGCGCGGTCGCGGTAGTAGGGGTAGAACCAGTCGTGGCCGGGCCGGAGCAGCTTGCCCGCCGCCGCCAGCACCGCCTCGTGCCCTGCCCCCGAGATCTGGAAGAACACCAGGTTCAGCTTCTTGAGCCGGATCTCCGCGTCGTCGAGCCGCCGCGACGTGAACATGGTGCGGTACAGGCCGACCAGGTCCTGCGCACTCAAGCCGTGGTACCGGGTCATCCGGGTCGCAGTGGTGCGAGTCGCCGCCATGAATGCGTTCTCCGATACGCCTGTGGGGAGGTGTGAGCGCCGCGAGGTTACCCGAGGCCGCGGACCCCATCAACCGCGGCTCCCGTCGTCGGCCCGCCTCGGCGGCTCGCCTCGGCGCCTCGCGTCCGTTCAGATGCGCTCAACGCCCGGGCGCACCACGCTCGCTGTCGAGCCCCGCCAGGGCCCGCAGGGCATCGGCATTCCCGGGGTCGAGCTGCAGGGCGCGCTCGAGTTCGCGCCGGCCCTCGTCCACGCGGCCCTGGAGCGCGAGCGCGACGCCCAGCCCGTAGTGCGCAGCGGCGAAACCGGGTTCGCGCGCCAGCGCCTCGGAGAACCGCGCAGCCGCCTCCCCGGGCCTCGCGGCGCGGATCAGCGCGAGGCCGAGGTCGTAGCGGGTCCACTGCAGGCCGGGGTCGAGCCGCAGTGCCTCGTCGTAGTCGCGGATCGCCTGCTCGAGCGTGAGCCTCCCCTGCGCGTCGCGGGCGTGCGTCAGATTGCCGAGCGCGGCGCCGTAGTCGGGCTTGAGCCGCAGCGCGGTCTCGAAGCTCCGGATCGCCTCGTCCTCGCGACCGGCGGCGGCGAGCGCCGTGCCGAGCTGGACGTAGGGCCGCGGATTGTGCGGGTGCCTGGCGATGGTGTCGCTCCAGATCGCGACCGCGCTGGCGTAGTCGCGGTTGCGGCGCGCGGTGACCCGCGCGAGCGCCCCCACCAGCACGAGCGCCGCCAGCACCGCGGCGATGGCCGCACCGCGCCGCCCCGCGGCGATGCGCCACGCTCCCGCCACCACCAGCGCCACCACCGCAGCGAGCGGCAGGTACATGCGGTGCTCGAACGCTGCATCGGCGATGGGCACGAAGCTCGAGGTGGGCGCGAGGATGACGAAGGCCCACGCGCCGAGGAAGCCGGCCACGCGGTTGCGAGCGAGACCGAAGGCGGTGAGGGCCAGCAGCGCGACCGTCACCAGCCCGCCCGGCATCACGTCGCCCGGCCCGCGCGCCGTGGGCCAGGCGTAGTCGAGGATGAGCGGGGACGGCCAGAGCGCGAGCCTCAGGTAGTGCGCCACCACCGCGAGCTGGGTGAGCGCGTAGCGGCCGGGTGTGAGGCCCGCCATGCCGAACCCGGTGCTGACGTCCCAGTCGTGGCGCCCCGCGGCCAGCACCACAGGCAGCACCAGCACCGTCGCGGCCAGCGCGGCGTAGAGCCCGCGCCGCCGCGCGAGCGCCGCGCGGAACGAGCCGGCCAGGAACGCGCGGTCGTAGAGCAGCGCAAGGAGCGGCGCGGTCGCCATCACCGGTTTCACCGCCATGCCGAGCGCGCAGCACCCGACCGCCGCGGCGTGCCAGCAGTGCGGCCGGCGCGACTCCGCTCCGCGCGCCAGCGCCAGCAGCACCAGCAGGTAGAGCAGCCCCGCCAGCGACTCCGCGCGCTGGACGATGTACGTCACCGCCTCGGTCTGGAGCGGATGCACCGCCCAGCACGCCGCCAGCGCCACGGCCAGCCACGGCGCGGCGCTGCCGAAGCGCGGGCGCAGCGCGGCGGCCGCGAACGTGCGCCGCGCCAGCGCGTAGAGCGCGAGCGCCGCCAGCACGTGCACGGCGAGGTTGACGGCGTGGTAGCCGCGCACGTCGAGCCCGCCCAGCGCGTGGTTGAGTGCGAAGGTGAGCTGCGTGAGCGGGCGCGACGTGCCGGCGAGCGCGTCCCAGCCGAGGCGGCGGATGTGCGGGTTGCCGGGGATGTTCGGGACATCGTCCCAGATGAAGGGCCCGCCCAGGCTCCCCCACACCGTGACCGCCGCGAGCGCGAGCGGGAGCAGCCGCTCAAGCCACGGCGCACGGCGCGGCGCCGCAGCCGCGGGCGGCGCGCCCGCCCTACCCTCTACCCGCCGGCCGGGCTTCACGCCGTCTCCGGCCCGCGTGCTAGTACCCGAGCGCGCAGCCGTCCTTCCGCTTCTCGGTCGCGCCGGTGTACATGCCACTCGCCGGATCGCGCCAGATCGCCTGGTAGCCGCCGTAGGCGCCCACCGCCTCGGGCTTCAGGACGTGACCGCGGCGCCCGAGCTCGTCGAGCACGGCCTGCGGCAACCCGTCCTCGATGTGGAGCACGCCGCCGTCGCTCATCATCGTGCCGGTCGGCTCCGAGGAGCCGGTGTGATGGAAGCGCACCGCGTCGCCCGCCTCCTGCAGGTTCATCCCCAGGTCCAGCACGTTCACCAGGACCTGCGCGTGGCCCTGGGGCTGCATGTCGCCGCCCATCACGCCGAACGCCATGAGCGGCTTGCCGTCTCTCGTCACGAACGAGGGGATGATGGTGTGGAACGGGCGCTTCCCGGGCGCGAGCGCGTTGGGCGAATCGGGGTGCAGCGAGAACAGCGCCCCGCGGTCCTGGATGCCGAAGCCCAGCTCCGGCACCACGTAGCCCGAGCCGAAGCCGGTGTAGTTGCTCTGGATGAGCGAGACCATCATGCCGTCGCCGTCAGCGGTGCAGAGGTAGGTGGTCTCGCTGCGGCCGAGCGCCACCGGGTCGCCGGCGCTGTCGGTCTGCGCCGCATGCTGCATGTCCACCAGCGCGGCGCGCTGCCTGGCGTATTCCTTCGAGAGCAACGCCTGGACCGGCACCTGCGCGAACGCGGGGTCGGCGTAATAGCGTGCGCGATCGGCGAAGGCGAGCTTCTTGGCCTCCACCATCACGTGCCAGAAGTCGGCCGAGCCGCGGCCCATGCCCTTGAGGTCGAAGTTCTCGAGCAGGTTCAGGAGCTGGAGCGCGGCGAGGCCCTGGCCGTTCGGCGGCAGCTCCCACACCGTGTAGCCGTGGTAGGTCGTCGAGATCGGCTCGTCCCAGGTCGAGCGGTGACGCGCGAAGTCCTCCATCGAGAAGAACCCGCCGTTGGCCTGCGAGAACCTCACGATGGCCTGGGCGATCGCGCCCCTGTAGTACGCGTCGCGCCCCTTCCCGGCCAGCAGCCGCAGGGTCTTCGCCAGCGCCGGGTTCCGGAAGACCTCGCCCTCGCGCGGAGCGCGGCGCGCGCCGCCCGATGCGGGCTCGGGCATGAACACGTCCTTGAAGCCGGGCTTCTCGGCGAAGACGCGCGTCGCGCGCTCCCAGTCGGAGGCGATGACCGGCGAGACCGGGTAGCCCTGCTCGGCATAGCGGATCGCGGGAGCGAGCACCCGGCTCATGGGGAGCTTCCCGTACTTCGCGTGCAGCTCGAACCAGCCATCCGCGCAGCCTGGCACGGTCCACGAGAAGGGCGAGTAGAGCGGGATGGTGCCGTCCTTCTCGGGCCGCACCTGCTCGATGGTGAGCGCGAGCGGCGCGCGCCCCGCGGCGTTCAGGCCGGCGAGCTTCTGCGCCCTGGGGTCCCAGACGATGGCGAACAGGTCGCCGCCCAGCCCGCACAGCGTGGGTTCGGTGACCGCGAGGCAGGCGTTGACGGCGATGGCGGCGTCCACGGCGCTGCCGCCCTGCTTGAGGACCTCGAGCCCGGCCTGCACCGCGAGCGGCTGAGCGGCGCACACCATGCCGTGCGGCGCCCATACCACCGAGCGCGTGGCCTGGCCGCGGGCGGCATCGGCGTCCTCCGGGACGGGCGGCACGAGACTCATGACGAGAGCGAGCGCTCCCGCGGACGCGAGCGGGCTGAGGCGGAGACGCAGCATCGGAGGACCTCCTGGCGGAGACGGTGGCGCGGCATCGGGCGGCAGCGTAGCGAGCGGCGGGCGCGGCCGCAACGAGGGAGCAGCTTCCCGCCGCCGGCTGCGAGTGTCGGGCGCGGGCGGGTGCCTCCGGCGCGCTCCTTCCCCCGCGGCGGCTGCTTGCGGCGGCAAGCTCTTTTCGCCGCTTCGCAGCGAAAAGCCTTGCCGCCCGCTGCCGGCCGCGAGTGCTGGTGGCGGTGCGCCGCTCGCGCGGCTCGCGGTTTGTGCGGCTGCGGGGCCTCCCCCTATACTGCGCGGTCTCTTCTCGTTTCCGGGTCCCGCGCACGGGACCGCTTTCATTCAAGGAGTGCCGATGGCCCGCTACGGCGGCGTGGATTTCTACCAGACCGACTCCCTGTTCTCCGAGGAGGAGCGCCAGATCCGGGACCATGTCCGCGACTGGGTCGAGGAGCGCTACCTGCCGATCGTCGAGAGGGCGTACGAGGAAGGCTACTTCCCGGCCGACGTCATCCCCGAGGTCGCGGGCATGGGACTGCTCGGCGCCACCCTGCCGGAGAAGTACGGCTGCGCGGGCGTCAGCAACACGGCCTACGGGCTGGCGATGCAGGAGCTGGAGCGCGGCGATTCGGGGCTGCGCTCGTTCGTGTCGGTGCAGGGCGCGCTGGTGATGTACCCGATCTTCACCTACGGCTCCGAGGAGCAACGAGTGAAGTGGCTGCCGCGGCTGGCGTCGGGCGAGGCCATCGGCTGCTTCGGCCTGACCGAACCCGACCACGGCTCGGACCCCGGCAGCATGATCACGCGCGCGGTGCGGAAGGGGACACCCGGCGCAGCCGGGTCAGGGTACATCCTGAACGGCGCCAAGATGTGGATCACCAACGGCACCGTCGCCGACGTCGCGGTGGTGTGGGCCCAGCTCAGGGACGAGGCCACCGGCAGGGACCAGGTGCACGGCTTCCTGGTCGAGAAGGGCATGAAGGGCTACAGCGCTCCCGAGCAGAAGCACAAGCACTCGCTCCGGGCCTCGGTGACGAGCGAGCTGATCCTCCAGGACGTGTTCGTGCCCGAGGAGAACCGCCTCCCCGAGGCGCGCGGCCTCAAGGCCCCGCTCTCCTGCCTGACGCAGGCGCGCTACGGCATCGCCTGGGGCGTGGTGGGCGCGGCGCAGGCCTGCTTCCACGCCGCGAAGCAATACGCCGGCGTGCGCGTCATGTTCGGCAGGCCGATCGGCGCCTTCCAGATGGTGCAGGAGCGGCTCGCCATCATGCTCACCGAGATCACCAAGGCCCAGCTGCTGTGCGTCCAGCTCGGCCGTCTCAAGGACGCCGGCCAGGCCACGCCCGAGCAGGTCTCGCTCGCCAAGCGCAACAACTGCGAGATCGCGCTCGACATCGCGCGCGAGGCCCGCGACATCCTGGGCGCCAACGGCATCACCAGCGAGTACCCGGTGATGCGGCACATGTGCAACCTGGAGTCGGTCAAGACCTACGAGGGCACGCACAACATCCACACGCTGGTGCTGGGCGAGGCGATCACCGGGATCTCGGCATTCCGCTGAAGCGGTCACCCGTCACCACGGACGCCACCGGCCCCGGTCGTGAGACCGGGGCCGGAGCGTTTCGCCCGGAGGGCGGAGACCGCCTCTAGTTGCCGCCGGTGGCGCCCGTGGTCATGAAGGTGACGCGCACACCCGCAGTGAAGTAGGTCGCGGACTTCTTGTCACCCGCCGTGTCGGTCCACGCGTCCGAGATGTTGTGGTAGTTGCCGAACACTCCCACGCTCACCTGCGGCGTCGCCTTGTAGTCGAGACCGGCGCCGAGGTTGAAGCCGAACTTGTTCACCGTCGTGTCGGACGGGACGCTCGACACCGTCATCTCGCGCTTCACGTTGTAGAGACCAGCGCCAAGCTGGACGAAGGGGCTCACAGGCGCGTCCTTCATGTCGGGCACCCACTTCCCGTGCGCCCCGAACTGCACGATCGTACTCTTGACCTCGTCGCCCGCCGGCAGCTCCTTCCCGTCGTTCTTGTTGTAGCTGGCATCCACGCCGATGGCGAACATCTCGTGCACCATGTAGTCGCCGTAGACGCCGCCCATGAAGCCGGACTTCAAGCTGTCACCGTAGTCGCCGGTCGGTACCGAGAGACCACCCTGCAGGCCGAAGATGAAATCGCCCTTGGCCGCGTGGCCCACGGGAACGACCAACAGACACGCGAGGAGCGCGGGGACGAAGATCTTCCAGGACCTCATCTCAACCTCCATGGTTCGAGTTCGAGCGGGCGTTTGGCACCGCGCTTCCGCGGCGGCCGCCGATTCAGATGGAGCATTCCGCCCAGGTGTTCACCTGGCCGCGTGGGGAACGGCGCGCGGCGTCGCGGCGGCCTCCTCCGTCAACCGCCGATTGGACCGGCCAAGCTAGCGGCCCCCGCCCGCAGGAGTCAAACGAAGCACGACCGCCGGCTCCGGCGCCGCTGCACGGCAATGGATTGCGGGATTCCGCACCGCGCACCCCGGCAGCGCCGGGCCGGAAGCCGGCGCCCTGAAGGCCGGCCGTCGGCGGGCGAGATGCCCCCGGTTCGTGACCCTGACCCACCTCCCATCCACCCGGCCGGCTGACCGTTCATCCGGTCCGAACGACCGGTCATCCGGTCGCACGTGGCCGCGCCGCCCCCGCCCTGCGAGACTGCACACGAGAGGAGGAAACCGACCCGTGCCCGATCCGCATGACGATCCGTTCCCCGACCGCGGCCTGCCGCACACGCTGTTCCGCCTGCTGGTGTTCCCGCTGGTGTGGGCCGTGCCCTTCGCCCTGTTCTTCGGCACCGTGTTCGGCGCCACGTGGCCGACCTACGTCCTCACCTACAAGATGGCCGTGGTGTTCTCGTACTGCATCGGCGGCGGCATCTGGGCGGTCCAGCGGTTCTTCATCCCGTGCCGGGTGACCCCGCCCGGCGAGCCGCGCGGCAGGCGCGTCCTCGAGATCGGGCTCTACATCAGCGCGGCCGCGATCGTCTCCTCCTACGTCGCGGCGCTCATCGTGCACCTCACCATCTACCCGGAGTTCCTGGGCAGCGTGCGCGCCGTCGTCATCTCGGGCATGTACACCCTGCTCTTCACCGCGCTGTTCGGCGGCATCAACTTCGCGATCGCCTTCTATCGCGAGTCCGTGGAGCGGGCGCGCGCGGCGGAACAGGCGCGCGCCGAGCTGGCGCAGGCCGAGCTGCGCGCGCTGCGCGCCCAGATCCAGCCGCACTTCCTGTTCAACACGCTCAACACCATCGCGGCGCTGATCGCCGAGAACCCGCGCGCCGCGGAGGAGACGGTGACCCGACTGGCCGAGGCCTTCCGCTACACGCTCGAGGCCTCGGACCGCGACCACGTGCCGCTGGGGCGCGAGCTCCAGTTCGTGCGCGATCTGCTGGCCATCGACCGCATCCGATTCGGCGAGCGGCTCCGCGTCGAAGAGGACATCGAGCCCGGGCTCGAGGAGGTGCCGGTCCCCGGGCTGCTGCTGCAGCCGCTGGTCGAGAACGCGGTGCGCCACGGTCTGGAGGGCAGGCCGGACGGCATCACGGTGCGCCTCAAGGTCCGCCGGGCACCGGGGCGCCCGCGCGACGCGCGGGTCCGCGCACACGCCGAAGGCGGGCCGGGGTCCGGGTCGGAGTCGGACGAGCGCCTGCTGATCGCGGTCACCGACACCGGCGCGGGCTTCGACGAGGGTCGCCGCGCCGGGGGCAACGGCTTCGGTCTCCACTCGGTGCGCGAGCGGCTGCGCGCGCTGGGCCCGCCGCACGCGCTCGACATCCAGTCCACGCCCGGGGAAGGCACCCGGGTCACGCTCACGCTCCCCATCGAACCCACGACCAAACCGCACGGAGGATTCCGATGAACCCGTCCGCACGTTTCCTGCTGCCGCTCGTCCTGGTGGCGGCCTGCGCCGCTCCCGCGCTCCCCGCCGACCCGGCCGCGGTGGCCGGCGCGCAGCGCGCGCTCAAGGCCGCGGTGAGCCGCAGCGACCCCGAGGCGCTGCTCAAGGCACGCGCCCGTTTCCTGGCGCTCGCCGCGGCCGAACCCGACCTGGCGACGCTCCACGGCTGGGTGGCGGTCGCCGACTGGCGCGTGGCCCCGCTGCTGATGGCGAAGGACCGGGTGCAGGCCGAGCGCTACGCGAAGGACGGCCTCGAGCACCTCGAGGCGGCGCTCAAGCTCGACGAGCGCTGCGCCGACTGCTGGGCGCTCAAGGCCGGACTGCACGGCTTCATGATCACCTTCGATCCCGCTTCCGGCATGACGCTGGGGCCGCAGACCGTGACGGAGCTGGGCCGCGCGCAGGCGATCGCCCCGAAGAACCCGCGGGTGTGGCTCCTGGACGGCATCAACACGCTCCACATGCCGGTGGCCTTCGGCGGCGGCCCGGCCCGCGCGCTCGACAAGCTGCGCCGCGCCCAGGAGCTGTTCGCGGCCGGCCCCGACAGCGGCGCCTTCGACTGGGGGCGTGAGGACGCGTGGATCTGGGCGGGCAGGATCGCGGCGCAGCAGCACGACTACCCCGCCGCCGACAGTTGTTACGCCAGGGTGCTCGCGCTGGACCCCGACAACGTCTGGGTGAAGTCGCGGCTCGTGCCGGAGCTGAACGAGGCGCGGTCGAAGCCGGAGAAGAACCCGTGAGGCACCTGTTCCTCGGCGCGGCGCTGGCCGCGCTCCTCGCCGCGTGTCAGGGCGCCGCGAACGCCATGCCGGTCGCGGGCGTGGTGCTCGACCGCGCGGGCAAGCCGGTCGAGCTGGCGACCGTGGCGGTGGCCGCGCTCAGGCGCGGCGCCGCCACCGACGAGCAGGGCCGCTTCCAGCTCGAGCTGCCGGAGGGCCCCGCGGTGCTCGAGGTGAGCCAGATCGGCTACGAGAAGGCCCTGGTGCGCGTCGTCGTGGCCGAGGGCATGGCGGCAGTGCGGGTCACGCTCGCCGAACAGCCGCTCGAGCTGGCCGAGGTCACGGTGGCCGCCTCCTCGTTCGGCAAGAGCGGCAAGGCCGAGGGCCCGGTGCTCCGGCGCTACGACGTGTTCACCACGCCGGGCGGCGCGGCCGACGTCTTCCAGTCGCTGCGGGCGCTGCCCGGCATCAACGCGCCGGCGGAGGGCGCGGCGGTCTACGTGCGCGGCGGCCCGCCCGAGGAGACGCTGATCCGCATCGACGGCGGCGAGATCGGGCACCCGTACCACTACGAGCGCGCCTCCGGCGGGCTCTTCAGCGCGCTCGACCCCTACATGCTGAAGAGCGCGTTCTTCTCGAGCGGCGGGTTCTCCGCGCAGTACGGCGGCGCGCTCTCCGGCGTGCTCGACATCGAGACCCAGGATCCGATGAACCTCAAGACCGTCTCGGTGGGCGCGAACCTGGCGGGCGGCGGCGTCTCGAGCACCTGGTCGCGCAACGCCGACCGGCGCTCGCTGCTCGGCTCGGTTCGCCTCGGGGTGCCCGAGATCCTGTTCAAGCTCTACGGATCGAGCACCGACTACGAGACCGCGCCGCGCAGCCACGACGCGGCGGCGCGCCTGCTGTGGCGCTACTCGGGCACCGGGCGCGCCGCCCTCACCTACCTCAACTCCGGCGATGCCAGCGCGCTCACCGCGAACTACCTGAACTACGAGGGCCGCTACGCCGACCACAACCGCACCGACTTCGCCGCGCTCCAGCTCCAGGACGTGCTGGCGGGCAAGGTGGCGCTCCGCGCGCGCGTCTCGGGGCAGTGGTACGACACCGGCTGGACCTTCGGCCCGATCGCCGCGGCGCAGCGCGAGCGCAACCCCGGCGCGGGTCTCGACGCGGTGTGGCCGCTCTCGCCCAGGCAGGAGCTCTCCTTCGGCGGATTGTGGAAGCGGCGCGACACCGACCTCACCGGCACCTTCGCCGCCGACAGCACCGACTTCTCGCCGGGCGCGCCGACCCGCAGCTTCGACACCCGCCCGCGGGTGGACGTGCCGGGGTTCTACGTCGAGGACAAGCTGCGGCTGTGGGGCCCGCTCTACGCCACGCTGGGCGGGCGCGCCGACTACGCCTCGACGCCCGGCGCATGGACCGCCGACCCGCGCGCCGCGCTGGCCTGGCGGGTGGACGAGCACCAGACCGTGCGGATCGCCACCGGGCGCTACCACCAGCTGGCCCGGGCCGACTACCTGGACCCGGTCTACGGCAACCCGCGGCTCGGGCCGCTCGCCGCCGGGCACGTCATCGCCGGCTACGAGTGGAAGTCGGAGTTCGGGAACATCCGGGTCGAGGGCTACCGCAAGGACTACCGCGACCTGGTCACCAACGACGCGGCCACCTACTACGCCAACCGGGGCTACGGCTACGCGCGCGGCGTGGACGTGTTCGTGCAGGGCACCCATCGCTGGCTCTCGGGCTGGGTCTCGTACGGGTACCTCGACACCCGGCGCAGGGAATACGACGACCCGCGGGAGCTGCCCGATCCCTACGGCGTGAAGCACACGCTCACGCTGGTCGGCCAGTACCAGGTGTCCTCGTCGTTGCAGCTGGGCGCCCGCTATGGCTTCTCCTCGGGACGGCCCTACACCCCGGTGGTGGGCCGCACCTGGGATCCGGGCCGCGCCATCTGGCGGCCGGTGCTCGGCGAGAACCACTCGGCGCTGCTCCCCGACTACCACCGGCTCGACCTGCGGGTGACCAGGCTGTTCTCGATCCCCGCCGTGGCCGGCCTCCGCCCGAGCAGCATGTGCGCGGCCTACGTCGAGGGCATGAACGTGCTCGGCATCCGCAACGTGCTGGAGTACGTGTGGAACAGTGACTACTCCAGGCGCTACGCGCGGGACTCCTACTTCGCCCGGCGGCTCCTCGTGGCCGGCGTGGCCCTGACGTGGTAATGCTCCGGGCATGGAGCCCTCGCGGCTGCGCGTCCTGATCGTGGACGACGAGCCCCCGGCGCGCGCCCGCGCCCGCCGCCTGCTCGAGGCGGTGGGCGGGGCGGCGGTGGTGGGCGAGGCGGGTTCGGCCGCGGAGGCACGCCGGCTGGTGGCCGAGCGCCGGCCCGACCTGCTGCTCCTCGACATCCAGATGCCGGGCGAGGACGGCTTCGCCCTGCTCCGCAGCCTCGACCCGCGCCCGGCGGTGGTGTTCGTCACCGCCTTCGACCACTACGCGGTGCGGGCGTTCGAGGAGAACGCCGTGGACTACCTGCTGAAGCCGTTCCGCCGCGAGCGGCTGGCCGCGGCGCTGGAGCGCGCGCGCCGCGACCTGGCCAGCCCCGAGGAGCTGTCGCGCCGGCTGGCCGCGCTGCTGGGCGGGCTGTCGCACCCGCCGGCCTCCGAGTATCTCGAGCGCTTCACGGTGCGCGTGGGGACGCGCCAGCTCATCCTGCGGTCCGAGGAGGTGCTGTGGTTCGGGGCCGAGGAGAAGCTGGTGTTCGCCGCCACCGCGGGCGACCGGCACTACGTCAACTTCACGCTCGACCAGCTCGAGCGCCGGCTCGATCCGCGCCGCTTCGCGCGCGTCCACCGCTCGGCGATCGCGAACCTGGACCACGCCGCCGCGCTCAAGCCCGGCTTCGCCGGCACCTGGCGGCTGCAGCTCCGGGACGCCGCGCGCACCGAGGTCCCGGTGTCGCGCGCGCGGGCGCGCGCGCTGCGCGAGCGCCTCGGGGCCTGAGGTGAGGAGGCTGCTGGTCCTGGCCGCGCTCGGGCTGGCGCTCGCCTACCTGGCGGGAGCGTGGATCGCGACCGACCAGGTGATCGGCGAGCAGCCGCGGCTGCGCCGCCTGCCGGTGCGGCCCCGAGACCTCGGGCTGGCGGCGGAGGAAGTGCGGT